>NZ_CP028365.1:602700-904050 GCF_003033925.1 Tannerella serpentiformis | reverse complement strand
TCGTCACGGCTATGGACCGCTGAAATCATTGCTCAAGACCTACCGCAACCATTTCCTTTTTGGTCAGGCCATGCTGGATCGGTTTGCGGTCTATGCTGGAAGGGCAAAATTCAGCGTCGATAACCCTGATAACCCGCTTTTTCTCGCCATGCTCGATCGGCCAGAGGGCTGCATCGTGGCCAGCGCCCATGTGGGCAATCCGGAGTTGAGTGGTTACCTGCTGAGTCAGCAGAAAAAGCGCATCAATTGCCTCATCTATGGCGGTGAAGCTAAGGAAGTGCAGAAAAATCGCATCAAAATATTGGAGCGGAATAACATCCGCGCCATCCCCGTATCGGACGATTTGTCGCACATCTTCCTCGTCAACGAGGCGTTACAAGGGGGCGAGATGGTAAGTATGCCGTGCGATCGCACGCTGGGCAGTAGCAAGTGTGTGACGTGCGACTTCCTCGGTGCGCCAGCTGACTTCCCCATCGGCGCATTCGTGTTGGCTGAGCAATTTGGGGTGCCTGTGCTGGCTATGTTCGTGCTGAAGGTCTCGGCCTCAGGCTATCGCATCCATGTTTCTCGCATCCCTTCGCCCGCAGGGGGAACAAAACGCGAACGCATCGAGTCCATGACCCGCGCCTATGCCCATGAACTCGAACGCATCGTGCGGCGTTACCCCGAACAATGGTTTAACTTTTATACGTTCTGGAAAAGATGAAAATGTCACCCGCTCTTGAGCGGACTTTTACCAAAGATCGGATGAGGATCCTCGAGGCACAACGGCGAGCACACGAGATCGCCTTTGCGCCAGTCACTTTTCAGGTGGCAAGACTCATGCGCAAGTTCGGTCTCTTCGCTTTATTGAATGAAGCACGCCAAGGCTTGACGCTGGAGGAGCTTACCGAACGCTCCCCAGCGCTTTCGCACTATGCGGTGCAGGTACTTCTTGAGTCGGCCCTCACGGCCGGGATGGTTTGCTGCACAGACGATCGATTTGTGCTCTCAAAGCTGGGCTGGATCCTACTTACAGATCCGCTCATTGCCGTGAACATCGACTTTAACCATGATGTCAACTACCTCGGTTTGCATCGCATGGAGCAGGCGCTCCTTGAAGGTAAGCCAGAAGGCTTGCGCGTGTTTGGCGATTGGAAAACGATCTACGAGGGCCTCTCCGAGTTGCCCGATCCGGCACGTGAAAGTTGGTTCCGCTTCGATCATTTCTATTCGGATCACTCTTTCGACGAGGCATTAGAGATCGTCTTTGCCCAACGACCGAAACGCTTGCTCGATGTAGGTGGGAATACGGGCCGATGGGCCGCACGCTGCGTGGATTATTCCCCCGATGTGCATGTGACAATCATGGATTTGCCGCAACAGCTCGACATGGTGCGCCGTCAGATGGCTGATCGCCGCGGTGCAGATCGCATCGAAGGCTACGCCATCGACTTACTCGACGTTACGGCCCCCTTCCCCACCGGGGCAGACGCTATTTGGATGAGTCAGTTCCTCGATTGCTTCTCGGAAGGTGAAATCACGAGCATCATACGACGTGCCGCGGAGGCGATGACAGATCGCACCCGCCTCTATGTCATGGAAACGCTCTGGGATAGGCAGTCGAACGACATTGCAGCCTTCTGCCTGACGCAGATCAGCCTTTACTTCACCGTCATGGCCAATGGCAACAGCAAGATGTACCATTCCGACGACCTCATACGCTGCATCCACGCGGGCGGACTGGAGGTGGAGACGATCCACGATGGTCTAAAGGGCGGCCACTCGATTCTTGTCTGTCGGAAACCCGCTGAGCGGTCGTGATTCGTCCCTTCGACATCCTCGAACTGCTGCCGCAGCGCCCACCTTTCGTTATGGTCGATCGGCTGATCTACTACGATCCTGTCGTGGCCCGATCTGAGTTTACTATCCGCCCCGACAACATCTTCTGCACCGGAGATGGACGCGTGGAAGAGGCTGCACTCGTGGAGATTATAGCCCAAACATGTGCTGCGAGGATGGGCTATCGCGAAAAGACGGAACCTTCACGCGATGGCATGGTCAAGATCGGCTTCATCGGCATGATCCGTCCGCTGCACATCCTCCGTGCGCCGCGCATAGGCGAGATGCTCACCACAACCGTCGAGGTGAAGGAGGACATCTTCTCCACCACACTCGTTGAGACTGTCGTCGAAGCGAGCGGTGAGACCATCGCCACGTGTAGCATGAAGATCTTCCTGACCGACCGTGTACCGACAACAGCTTAAACGCCCTGACTGGCCTACAAATCGTAAACTACGAGTTACGAGTATCTGGCACTTGTGGCTCCCTAACCCGTAACTATAAACAATATGAACAAGAGAATTCTGCTTTTTATCATGGCAACCCTGCTTGTTGCCGTCGGCACGCTGCGGGCGCAGAGTGCCTCAACCCCCGCTAAGTTTCACACCGAGCTTGGAGCCTCCTTTGGCACCGGTTCATTGAACGGTAGCGACTATCACTTCACTTCGCGCGACTTGAATGTGTCGTTTGGCTACGCCTTCACCCCGCGTTTTTCTGCTTACGTCCCCCTCACGCTGACCACCGGCCTCTTCCGGGGCGATAGTCCCGGCCTCCATAGCACTTACGAAAATACGGGCACCGTCGGAGTCGGCGCCGGATGGAACGCCATCCAACGCTCGCTTTGGCGCCTTCGCCTCAATGGCGAGGCGGGCTGCTCACTCAAGAGTAAGACCGATCCTTGGAGCTTCTACTATTACGACGCTGGCGCGCGCCTCTACCTTGGCGAACAGAATCGCTTTGTCAACGCCTACGTTGGCCTTGGCGTCAAGCATATGCTCACGCGCACCGATGGGCGTAGCGACTATTTCACGCCCTACGTTAGCATTGGCTTCCGCCTCAATGCCCTCGGCCGGTAAGTAACAAGTGGCAAGCGCCAGATGCTTGCCGCCTTTTTCTTCTAATTACTCCTCTTGACCTCTCTCCACTTTTGACTTCTCCCGTCCTTCAAACATCCAAGACCTTCGACATCCGCTTCAGTGAGGTCGATTCGATGCACATCGTCTGGCATGGCTCGTACGCCCTCTATTTCGAGGACGCTCGCGAGGAGTTCGGGCGTGTCTTCGGGCTGAGCTATTCGAGCTATGTCGAAAATGGTTGCTACGCCCCGCTTGTCGATCTGCAATTCAGCTACCGCCAACCCCTTCGCCACGGCGAACGCGCTCGCACGGTCATCACCTACCGCAACACGCCCGCGGCCAAGGTGGTCTTTGACTATGCCATCCATCGCCTCGACGAGGCCGACACGCTCATCGCCACTGGCTCCTCCACACAGGTCTTCCTCGACCTCAATTATCAACTGATTTGGACCAATCCCCCTTTTTACGAAGCATGGAAAATCCGTCACGGCCAGCTATGACCACCGTCTTTGAGGCCACTAACATCGTCTCTGCGCTCGGCTTAACGACCGACGAGGTGTTCGACAACATCCGTCAGGGACGCACCGGCCTGAGCCTGCAGTCTGACCACTTCGACTTGCCCGAACCGTTCATGGCGTCCCTCATCGACCGCGCACGACTGGACGAGGCTTTCGACCGACTGCATCCGCCTACCTGGCCAGACGGCGCCTATACCCGATTCGAGCAGGCAGCCATCGTTTCTGCGGATGACGCGCTCCGTCAGACGGACATCGACCCGACCACTTTGCGCGTCCGCTTCTTCCTCTCCACCACGAAGGGCAACGTCCATCTGCTCGACCCACGTGAGACGGCTGGCCACAGCGCCGACCAACTCTACCTCTGGCACACCGCCTACCGCATTGCGCATTTCTTCGGCAATATCACGCCCCCGCTCGTCATCTCCAACGCCTGCATCTCCGGTGCCGCTGCACTCATTGCGGCTCGTCGCGAACTGTTGGCGGGTCGCATCGATACGGCCATCGTCATCGGCGCAGACATGCTTTCGCGCTTCGTCGTCTCGGGCTTCCAATCCTTCAAAGCGCTTTCCCCCGAGCCCTGTCGGCCCTTCGACGCCGATCGGACGGGCTTGAACCTCGGCGAGGCGGCCTCCACCGTCATCCTTACCCGTCGAGCCGTGAACAATCTGGAGCCCTCCGACGTGCTGCTCACCGATGGAGCCATCCGCAACGACGCCAACCACATCTCCGGCCCTTCGCGAACGGGCGAAGGGTGCTTCCGTGCCCTCCGGCACATCCTCCGCCACATCCCCGAGGAACGCCTCACGGACGAGGTCGCTTTCGTCAATGCCCACGGCACAGCCACGCCTTACAACGACGAGATGGAGTCCGTCGCCCTCACCCGTGCCGCCCTCGACCGCGTGCCCGTGAACAGCCTCAAGGGTTATCTGGGTCACACGCTGGGTGCCGCCGGTGTGCTTGAGACCATCCTCGCCGCGGAGTCTTTGCGCGCAGGCATCGCGCTCCCTACCGCCGGTTTCCACACGCTCGGAGTCACTCACCCGATCCGTGTCACCAACGCCACGGCGCCCATCACGGCCCGCCGCTGCATCAAAATGCTCTCCGGTTTTGGCGGATGCAACGCCGCCCTACTCGTTTCCCTTCCTGACTGCTGACCCATGATGTATATCCAGAAATCCTGTCGCATTCACGACCGCCGCGTTATGGTAGACGGTCAGACGCGCTTCGAAGCCTCCGATGGACACGCTTCCGGAACTGACTTTTTGGCCGATGCGTTCCGAAGCATGGGCATCGATTATCGCAAGTTCTACAAGATGGACCCCCTTTCGCGCCTCGGATTCTTGGCCGCGGAGCTGATCCTCCCGCAGCCCGCTGAGGCCGACCCTTCAGGCGAGGAGATGGGCCTCATCTGCTTCAACAGCACCGCCTCGCTCGCTGCTGATCGGGCTTATCAGCGCACCATCCCCGCGGGCGACGACTTTTTCCCCTCGCCGTCGGACTTTGTCTACACGTTGCCGAACATCGTCACGGGCGAGATCGCGATCCGACATCACATACAGGGCGAGACCGCCTTTTACGTCCTGCGTGCCTTCAACCCCGAGACAATTTGTCACATCGTCCGCGAAACAATCGCCGACGCCGACCTTCATCGCGTCTTTGTCGGGTGGATCGACATCGACACCGATCGCCTTGACGCTCGGGCCGTGCTTTGCGTCGACCGGCCTCATGGAAATAGCCCCGAGCTGACGCCCGAGGCCCTCCTCCAACTGTTCCCCTAACTACTTATTATAGACTACAATGGAAGAATTGATCTTAGAATTAAAGAACGAAATCATCAACGTCCTGAACCTCGAAGGCGTCAAGCCGGAGGACATCGCCACCGACGACGAGCTCTTTGGCGGCGGCCTCGGCCTCGACTCCATCGACGCCCTGGAGCTGATCGTGCTCCTGGAGAAGAACTACGGCATCAAGCTCAAAGACCCCGCACAGGGCAAAGAGATATTCCGCTCCGTCCGCACGATGGCCGAATTTATCCAAGCCAATCGCACGAAGTAGCGGACACGCTCACCGAATGCGTAAAGCTCCCGCCCCAAGGATCACATCAAAGATCCTCCGGCGGGAGCTTTCTTTTTCTGTCCGACGTTCGGAAACAACTTGCGTAGGAATTCCTTCGTCGGTCATTTCTCGCAAATCATTTGCATGGTAATAAATTGCCGCGTTCATTGATCGCAAATCATTTGCATGGAGACCAATTACTGCAGTCATTTCTCATAAAGCATTTGCATGGAGATCAATTACCGCGTTCATTGATCGCAAAGCATTTGCATGGCGATCAATTACCGCAGTCATTTCTCACAAATCAGTTGCATGGCGATAAATTGCCGCAATAATTTCTCGCAAAGCAATTGCATGGAGATCAATTACCGCGTTCATTGATCGCAAAGCATTTGCATGGCGATAAATTATCTCAGTCATTGATCGGAAATCATTTGCATGATAATAAATTACTGCGTTCATTGATCGCAAAGCATTTGCATGGTAATCAATTACCAAAGTCATTTCTCACAAATCATTTGCATGGCGATAAATTATCGTATTCATTAATCGCAAAGCATTTGCATGATAATAAATTACTACGTTCATTGATCGGAAATCATTTGCAGGGCAATCAATTACCAAAGTCATTGATCGTAAATCAATTGCATGGCGGTAAATTACGGAAGGAGTTAATCTTATGGTCAATGGAGAAAGAAGAATATCGGCAGGTGACATGCTCCAGCCAGTTGCATACGGAAAAAACGCGGGAGAAGTTTTTCACCCTGAACGGGAAAGGTGATTGTCGACGAGTGGCAAAAGGCCTACCTTGCGCCCGTTTTCATCCAAGAACCATGCAGATATCCTTCCACAAAATCAAAACAAAGAACCTCGGAGTGCTGGCACAGCAAGTGATTCAGGCTTCCAAAAGCGGCACGTACAAGTTGCCGGAAGAACACGTGCTGCTCAAGAAGCTCGAAGACGAGTCAAGGGAATACACCCAGGCGTACACGAAGCCCGCCTACAGCCAAAAGGGACGCAGTGTGCTGGCGGCTGATGCGGCGCGCACGAAGGCTTACCAACGGCTTCGAGCCTATCTCAAGGCTTATGGCGAGATGCCGCTGCTGGCTGATTATAAGGATGCCGCGGAGCTGTATAAGGTCATGAGGCGGTTTGATATTCGGCGGATGAACTATGCGGAGAAATCGGCCGAGATGAAGCTGCTGGTCGAGGAACTGGAGAAGCCGGAGCATGCCGAGCGACTCAAAAAGCTGAAGCTAAAACCCGCCTTCGATGAGCTGAAAGCGCTCTATGAGGGCTTTGAGGACCTCTACGCTGAGCAGGCTTCAGCCAACGCGGCCCTGCGTGCCACACCATCGGCCACGGCCATCCGTCGTCGGTTGGAGCGTGCCCTGCGCGACTACATCAACCTCCTGACGGCCATGCGCAGCCTGGAGGGTTGGGATATGATTTATGGCGAAGTCAACGAGCTGGTAAAAGCCGCCGCGATCGTCTACAAGAACGATCGGAAGAAAGACAAAGTGGCAGTCGCCCCAACAGACAAGACCGAGGCATGAAGCGCTTTTCACTGCTCTGCATCTCCCTGCTGCTACTCCTCTCCACGGGAGCCTGCGCGAAGAAAAAGCCACGCGAGGGCGCATTCCAAGTGATGAGTTACAACGTTGAGAACCTCTTCGATACGTCCGACGATCCGCATACGAACGACAACGAGTTCCTGCCCGATGGCACACGCCACTGGACACAGAAGCGCTACCGCAGCCATTTGGAACAGACGGCACGTGTCATTCTGGCAGCTGGTGCATGGGAGTCACCGGCCCTCGTGGGGCTGTGTGAGGTGGAGAACGAGGCCGTCCTCCAGCAGCTCATCCGCCATACGCAGCTGCGTAGTGAGGGCTACCGCAGTTGCATCACCCGCGGCAACGATCCGCGTGGCATCAACAATGCGCTGCTCTACCGTCAGGACCGATTCCGATTGCTCGGTTGGCGTTCCGTGCGCATCCCCTTTGCTGATCGTGCGAAACGCTCGCGCGACCTGCTTCACGCTTGGGGACGCATCGCCTCGGGGGATACGCTCGACGTCATCGTCTGCCATTTCCCCTCGCGTCGCAACGGTCGGAAGGCATCCGAACCGGATCGGATAGATGCTGCGCGATGCGTACGTCGGCTCTGCGACTCGCTCGGTCGTTCGCGTCGCCGCCCACAGCTGATCGTCATGGGCGACTTCAACGATACGCCCACAGATCGCAGCATCCACCTCATGACCGACGGCGGCGCACGTCATCTCCGCCTCACGAACCTCTTCTCCGATCCGCACCGGACAGGCTTCGCAGGCAGTCATTATTACCGCGGCGCATGGGCGCAGTTGGATCAAATGCTCGTCAGTCCCCTGCTGGCCGAACGCGTCATATCGGCACGTGTCTTTGCTCCTGACTTCCTGCTCACCGACGACGGTCGGCGTCGTTCCCGTCGCCCACATCGCATCTACAACGGCTTTCGCTACGAAGGCGGCTTCAGCGACCATCTGCCGATCGTGGCCACATTCCGATGAGTCGCAAATGACCGTAACGGAAAGCCCGTACATTTGTGAACCCATTCATTCATCATCATATAATCATCACATCATTATGGAGAATTCGGAATTATTGGAAATCGTGAGAAAGAAAGCTCAGGTCTGGCTGGGCCCGGAGTATGACGAAGAGACCCGTCGCGAGGTGCAAGCCCTGCTCGACAAGGACGACCCGACGGACCTCATCGAGGCCTTCTACAAAGACTTGGAGTTCGGCACCGGAGGCCTGCGCGGCATCATGGGCGTGGGCACCAATCGCATGAACATCTACACCGTGGGAGCCGCCACGCAAGGCCTCTCGAACTACCTGAAGAAGGAGTTCGCGGAACTGCCGCAGATTAAGGTTGTCATCGGCCATGACTGTCGAAACAACAGCCGTCGATTCGCTGAGATTTCGGCCGATATATTCTCAGCCAACGGCATCAAGGTTTACCTCTTCGACGCCCTCCGTCCGACGCCCGAGACCTCGTATGCCATTCGCCATCTTGGTTGCCAGAGCGGCATCATCATCACAGCCTCGCACAATCCCAAGGAATACAACGGCTACAAGGCCTATTGGGACGACGGCGCACAGATGATCGCACCGCACGACAAGAACACCATCGCCGAGGTGAACAAGATCCGCAACGCCTCCGACATCCACTTCCATGGCGATAAGTCGCTCATCGAAATCATCGGCGCAGAGATGGATGAGCGCTACATCCGTGATCTGACCGCCATCTCGCTCTCTCCCGACGTTATCCGTCGTCAGCACGACATGAAGATCGTCTACACGCCCATTCATGGCACGGGGACGCACATCATCCCCAAAGCGCTCCAGGCCTTCGGCTTCACTAACGTGATCCACGTGCCAGAGCAGGACGTGATCAGTGGTGACTTCCCCACCGTCATCTCGCCCAATCCTGAAGAGGCGGCTGCGTTACGCTTAGCTGTCGAGAAGGCGCGTGAGACGGACGCGGAGCTCGTGTTAGCCTCCGACCCTGACGCCGACCGTGTCGGATCGGCCGTCAAGAACGAGGCAGGCGAGTGGGTGCTTTTGAACGGCAATCAGAACGCCATCCTGTACGTCTACTACCTCCTCACCCGATGGAAAGAGACAGGTCGGCTCACTGGGCGGGAGTATATCGTCAAAACGATCGTCACGTCCGAGACCATCCGGGCTATCGCAGAGCGTAATGGCGTGGAGATGTACGACGTCTACACGGGCTTCAAATGGATCGCCGACATTATGCGTCGCAATGAGGGCAAGAAGCAATTCATTGGTGGAGGCGAGGAGAGCTACGGCTTCCTTTGTGAGGACTTTGTGCGCGACAAAGACGCGGTATCCGGCTGTTGCATGCTCGCCGAGATCGCGGCATGGGCTAAGGATCGGGGCTTGACACTTTATCGTCTGCTTCAGGAGATCTATCGCGAGTACGGTTACTCGAAGGAGGTGAACATCTCAGTGGTGAAGAAGGGTAAGAGCGGCGCCGAGGAGATCGAGGCCATGATGACCCGTTTCCGCAACAATCCACCGACCGATTTGGCTGGGTCTAAGGTGGTCACACTCTACGATTACTCGTCGTTGAAGGGACACAGCTTTACCGACGGTGAGAATTTCTCACTCCACATGCCAACCACGTCGAACGTGCTCCAGTATTACACGGAGGATCAGACGAAGGTCTCTATCCGCCCATCTGGCACGGAACCTAAGATCAAGTTCTATATCGAGGTGCACGTGCCCCATATCCGTTCTGTGGAAGACTTGCATGCCGCCGAGGCACATGCCTTGGAGAAGGTGGAGGCCATCAAGGCTTCGCTCGGTATCTGAACCGAACTGTCCGTCAGCCGGCAGGCGCACGCATAGCTGTTTGAAAAGGCACTCCCTATCGTAGGGGGTGCCTTTTTTCGCGTCTGTCGTCGGACATGGAGAGGGCGACTGGACGCCCTGCGAGCTTGCTTATAGACGGACGTATCCCTTACTCTCTCACCAGAAAAGTACCCCTTAAAAAATCTACCTCTTTGTCTCATCTCCAGAAAGTATGTTTTCCAAAAATGTTATCCTTAGTCTTGTCTTCTGGAGGTAGATTATCCGAAAACATTATCCTTACTATCATCTCCAGAAAGTAGGCTTTCCAAAAAAGTTATCCTTACTCTCATCTTCGGAAAGTAGGATCTCCGAAAATGTTATCCTTACTCTCCTCTTCAGAAGGTAGAATCTCCAAAAACGTTATCCTTAGTCTTGTCTTTAGAAAGCAGATTCTCCGAAAATGTCATCCTTACACTCATCTCCAGAAAGTAGGCTTTCCGAAAACATTATCCTTAGGATTGTCTATTAGAGGTTGCAAATGCGTGTCTGTTCATTGAATCCTTGTCAGCCGGTAGGGTAGGGGCGTATTGCATACGCCCAACTAAACACCGCCAACGGATGCGAAAACTGTCCCGTTTTCGTCCCCTTCGGGGCCGTCTGTGGGGCGTATGCAATACGCCCCTACAATCGGGTACGTGCGGCCCTCCAAAAAACTATCTCGTTTTCGTCCCCCTTGGGGCCGTCTGTGGAGCGTATGCGATACGCCCCTACGACCGGGTATGTGCTGCCCTTCAAAAAACTGTCCCGTTTTCGTCCCCTTCGGGGCCGCTTGTGGGGCGTATTCAATACGCCCCTACGACTGGGTACGTGCAATCCTTCGAAATACCGAAGCTATTCCCCAACTGGGTACGTGCGGCCCTTCGAAAAACTGTCCCGTTTCCGTCCCCTTCGGGGTCGCTTGTGGGGCGTATTCGATACGCCCCTACAACTGGGTATGTGCAATCCTTCGAAATACCGAAGCTATTCCCCAACTGGGTACGTGCGGCCCTTCGAAAAACTGTCCCGTTTTTGTCCCCCTCGGGGCCGCCTATGGGGCGTATTCAATACGCCTCTACAACTGGATACGTGCAATTCTTCAAAATACCGATGCAATTTCCCAACCGGGTACGTGCGGCCCTTCGAAAAACTATCCCATTTTCGTCCCCTTCGGGGCCGCTTGTGGGGCGTATTCAATACGCCCCTACGACTGGGTACATGCAATCCTTCAAAATGCCGATGCAATTCCCCAACCGGGTACGTGCTGCCCTTCGAAAAACTGTTCTGTTTTCGTCCCCCTTCGGGGCCGTCTGTGGGGCGTATGCAATACGCCCCTACGACCGGGTATGTGCGGCCCTTCAAAAAACTATCCCGTTTTCGTCCCCTTCGGGGCCGACTGTGGGGCGTATTCGATACGCCCCTACAACTGGGTACATGTGATCCTTCGAAATACTGATGCAATTCTCCAACTGGGTACGTGCGAGGGTTTAAAAAAAGGATCTGTATTCGTCCCCCTTGGGGCCATCTGGTGGGCGTATTCTTTTGCGCCCCTACGGATGGGTACGTGCGATTCTTCGAAATACCGATGCGATCCTACGACTGGGTACGTGTGAGGGTTCAAAAAACTGTCCTGTTTTCGTCCCCTTTGGGGACGCTTGTGGGGCGTATGCGATACGCCCCTACGACTGGATACGTGTGGCCCTTCAAAAAACTATCCTGTTTTCGTCCCCTTCGGGGCCGTCTGTGGGGTATATGCGATACGCCCCTACGACCGGGTACGTGCGATCCTTCGAAATACCGATGCAATGCCCCAACCGGGTATGTGCGATCCTTCGAAATACCGATGCGATTCTCCAACTGGATACGTGCGATTCTTCGAAATACCGATGCGATTCCCCAACCGGATACGTGCGATCCTTCGAAATACCGATGGGATCTCTCGACCGGAGGGGCGGGGATTTTTGGGAGGTGGGGCGGTGGGGGCTACCGCTTGCGGAGGAGACGGGCGTGAATGAGTTTGGCGAGGAGGAAGATGACGATCAGGACTACGATAATAAAGGCGCCCGAGGGGACTTGCAGCACAAACGACAACCATAATCCGCACACGCAGGCGAAGAACCCTAGGGCGATGCTGCCGAAGAGGATTCGGCGGAAGTCGGCGGTGAAGAGGTTGACTGTCATCTGAGGGACGGTCAGGAGGCTCATCAGGAGCATGATGCCCACGAGGCGGATCGAGAGGACGATGGTGATGGCCGTGAAGAGGGTCATGGCGGACTCGATACGCCGAACGGGGAGGCCTTGCACTTGGGCAAAATCGCGGTCGAAGGCCGTGTAGACGATCGGGCGGTAGAGGAGGGCGAAAAAGAGACTCAAGGCGGTGGCGAAGGCGGCTGTCAGACCGATGTCGGCACGGGAGATGGTGAGGATGTTGCCAAAGAGATACGACGAGAGATTGGGAGCGTAGCCCGGCGTGAGGACGATAAAGATGGCCCCGACAGCCATGCCGAGCGACCAGAAGGCGGCGATGGCGGAGTCTTCGCGGACACGCCCGGAGCGACCTACCCACTCGATCCCAAAGGCCGAGAGGACGGCGAACGTAAGGGCGGCCCAAAACGGATCCAGACCGAGGTAGAAGCCGAGGCCGAGACCTCCGAAGGAGGCGTGGGTGACGCCACCGCTGATGAAGACGAGTCGGCGTGACACAACGTATGTGCCGACTATGCCGCAGGCGATGGTCGTGAAAAGTGCTCCGAGGAGGGCGTTCTGAAAGAAGGTGTATTGAAAGATGTCCATAAAATAGGTAGTATGGCCTTCGGCCGGTAGTGATGCGCCTTGCGGCGCGGGGATTACGGCATTCGGCCGGTAGTTATGCGCCTTACGGCGCGGGGATTACGGCCTTCGGCCGGTAGTTATGCGCCTTGCGGCGCGGGGATTACGGCCTTCTGCCGGTAGTGATGCGCCTTGCGGCGCAGGGATTACGGCCTTCGGCCGGTAGTGATGCGCCTTGCGGCGCAGGGATTACGGCCTTCGGCCGGTAGTGATGCGCCTTGCGGCGCAGGGATTACGGCCTTCGGCCGGTAGTTATGCGCTTTGCGGCGCAGGGAGTATGGCCTTCGGCCGGTAGTGATGCACCTTGCGGCGCGAGGAGTTCGGCCTTCGGCCGGTAGTTATGCGCCTTACGGCGCAGGTAGTACGGCCTTCGGCCGGTAGTGATGCGCCTTGCGGTGCGGGTAGTGCGGCCTTCGGCCGGTAGTTATGCGCCTTGCGGCGCAGGGATTACGGCCTTCGGTCGGTAGTTATGCGCCTTGCGGCGCGTATAGTGGAGACGTCAGTAGGTAGAAGCTACATTAAACTACTTCTAACTACCCGCGCCAACGGCGCGTAACTACCGGGGCGCAGCCCCTACTACACCGGCCAGAGGCCGGAAGCTACCGGGCGTAGCCCTTGACTACCCGCGCCAACGGCGCGTAACTACCGGGGCGCAGCCCCTACTACCCCGGCCAGAGGCCGGAAGCTACCGGGCGTAGCCCTTGACTACCCGTGCCAACGGCGCGTAACTACCGGGGCGCAGCCCCTACTACCCCGGCCAGAGGCCGGAAGCTACCGGGCGTAGCCCTTGACTACCCGCGCCAACGGCGCGTAACTACCGGGGCGCAGCCCCTACTACCCCGGCCAGAGGCCGGAAGCTACCGGGCGTAGCCCTTGACTACCCGTGCCAAGGGCGCGTAACTACCGGGGCGCAGCCCCTACTACCCCGGCTAGAGGCCGGATGCTACTGGGCGTAGCCCTTGACTACCCGCGCCAAGGGCGCGTAACTACCGGGGCGCAGCCCCCACTACCCCGGCCAGAGGCCGGATGCTACTGGGCGTAGCCCAGATATTCCCGCATCATGGGTTCGAGGTCGGACCAGACGCGGTCGACTGTCACCAGGTCGAAGCGCTCGGCACGGGTAGCGGTGGGGGAGGGGGGGGCGATGTCGTCCGGGCTGATGCCACGGTGTCGCGGACTGTCGCCGGGCAGCCATAGCCGCCGACTGATGCCCGGGGGATAGATGGCGTACGAGGGGGTGTCGAGCGCCTGGGCGATGTGCCGGGGGCCGCCCTCGTTACCAAAGAAGAAGTCGCAGAGCGAGGTCAGGGCGCGCAGTTCGCGTAGCGTTGTGGCCTCGATCTCGGGAAGGATATGCGGGTCGTAGTCCATGCGCTCGTAAAGCATGAGACTGATCTCCAGCTCGCGGTAGCCGGAATGGTTCAGGATGATCTGGGGGTGGAAGGTGTCGATTACGTGTCGGAGCACGCCGACCATACGCTCCATCTCCCAGCCTTTGCCCTCGATGCGTGTTGCAACAGCCGCCAGCACGATGGGCTTCGTGAAATCGACCCCTTTGCCCTCCATATAAGCGCGGTAGGTAGCCCGATCCTTGTCGGAGACGTAGAGGCGGAACGTGGGATCTAAGCGCAACGGCCCGAGTCGCTCGAGGGGCGAGAGCAGGAGCAAGTCGCGCTGCACCATGTCGAGCGAGGGGTCGATGCGGTCGGCTACGCGATAGTTATGGAGGAGGCGACTGTAGGGCTTGCGCGTCCCGATGCGATAAGGGGTACGGAGGGAGAAGAGGCTGAAGAGCAACGTCCGCGGGGTAGCGCGCATGTCGATCAGGATGTCGTAACGTGTCTTGCGCATGACGTCGAAGACACGCCGGACGTACCGCCATGGGTTCGCATTGTCCGTATCGGTAAACGTGACCACGCGATCGATGTCCGGATGACCCTCGAAAAGGGGAGCGATGGCCTCGTTGAGTACGAAATCCACACGTATATCGGGAAAGGAGCGCTTCAGGGAGCTGCACGCGGCAACCGCCAAGACGGCGTCGCCGACCCGGCGGAAGCGGATCACGAGCGCGCGGAGCGACCCGTCACCCTTCTTTCTTGCCATACAGCACGGGGTTAAGCGAGGGATCGTTGTACATCTTCATCTGTCGGTAGACTTTCATGTACTTACGGCCCGCCGCAATGTCCGCCAGCAGCTGATCCAAGGCCAGTGAGAGGTCTGCGCGCTGCTCCAACAGCACCGCCAGCTTACGCCGGCAAGCCTCCCGATGAGCCTCGTCGACATCCGTACGGTCAACCTCCTGACGCATGTGGTAGATCTTCAGGGCCAGTATCGAGAGGCGGTCGACGGCCCAAGCTGGGCTTTCAGTATTGATCGTAGCATCTGCCGCTGGCTGCACGTCCTTGTATAGGGTCAAGAAATAGCTATCAATGCGCTCCACCAGATCCGTCCGCTCCTGGTTCGAGCGATCTATCCGGCGCTTGATCTGCAGGGCACGAATAGGGTCGATCTCAGGGTCGCGCACAATGTCTTCCAAATGCCATTGCACCGTGTCGATCCAGTTCTTGAGATACAAGTTGGCCTCAATCCCGGGTGCGGGGTAAGGGTTGCGGATAGGTGCGTCGACATCGTCTGAGACGTGATAATCGTCTATGGCGCGTTCAAAAATCGGATAGGCGGTCTTACTGAAAGGTGTCATAAGTAGGTCTTTAATACGTTATTCTTGAAATGAACGGCCCCAAAGGTAGGCCAAACCTCCCGGTCATGGTTACCCCCATTGGACGAATGTTGAAAAATAGGGTGTGTTTTTCTGTGTGTGGCGTGTATTGGGTCGGGGGAACGTGTCCGTATTTTAATGTATGACGTGTACCGGGTTCGGAAAACATATCCGTATTTCCAACCGCCGTCCCCAAAAACATCCTATAACACGACCGAATACATAGGTGCGGCCCTTCCGCGGTGGTCGTAACACGACCGTATTTTCAACCATAGGACCCCGTGATACCCCGTAACACGACCGTCAAGACAACTACCGAGCGCATATGTATGACAATACGGCAGGTATTTTGAACTACCGAGGCTCAGGAGTTGAAAATACCTGCCGTATTTTCAGTCCCTACCACTCCGGAGTTGAAAATACCTGCCGTATTTTCATGTAATACCCCTCGGTAGTTCAAAATACCTGCCGTATTGTCATATCAAACCTATCGGCAGTTAGAAATACGGCCATGTTATTCCAAATAAGGCGTGTCCCCGGTTGTAGGGGCGTATTGAATACGCCCCACAGACGGCCCCATGGGGCCGAATGATGGTCATGTTATGGGTGGTTTTTGGGGGCGACGGTTAGGTATATGGATATGTTTTCCGAATCGGGAATATGTTTCGGTTAGGGATACGGACATGTTTTCGCCACCTATGGGCGGCGTTTGTAGGGCGTATGCAATACGCCCCTACACGTGTTACATGCCATACATCGAAATACGAATACGTTTTCCGAACGGGGTACATATTTCGGTTGGGGATACGGACATGTTTTCGCCACCTATGGGCGGCGTTCGTGGGGCGTATGCAATACGCCCCTACACGCGTTACATGCCGTACATCAAAATACGAATACGTTTTTCGAACGGGGTATGTGTTTCGGTTAGGGATACGGACATGTTTTCCGTACCCGGTACACGTTATCCATCGAAATACGAATGTGTTTTTCGAACCGGGTACGCGTTATCCATCAAAATACGGCCGTGTTTTCCGAACCGGATACACGTTATCCATCAAAATACGGCCGTGTTTTCCGAATTAGGCGAAGGCGTAGACGAGCCCGAGGATGGAGAGGAGGATGATGGCGGAGCCTACGATGCGGTTCAGTATGCGGATACTGCGAATGTTGAACCATCGGCGGAGGCGCGACACGAGGTAGGTGATCAACAGCCACCACAGGACGGCTCCGGCGGCAATACCGGTCAGACCAATGGGCACGTCCCAGACGCTGGCCGAAAAGACGAAGGAGAACCGGGCGAAGAGGCCGATATATAGGAATACAATCAGTACATTGCTCAGGGTGAGCAGAAAGGCTGAGATAAAATCTTGCACCAAGGAGAGGCGCGAGGCGCTGTTCTTGCGTAAACGTTTGACGGGATTGGCCTGGAAAATGTAGTAACCAAAGGCGCCGAGTACCAAACTGCCAAATACCTCGAGCGGCTTCTGGTGTGCCTCGACAAAGTTGACCACCAATCCCATCGAGAGGGCTGTCACGGCGGCATAGATCACGTCAGAGAGGGCCGCCCCGAGTCCGCTTACAAAGCCGTGCCAACGACCTTCGGAGAGGGTGCGCTGGATGCAGAGCATGCCGATGGGGCCCATCGGAGCCGACACCAGTATGCCTATAATCATCCCCGTGCGAAAGAGTTCCAGTAAATCCACCATCATCTTGTTGCGTCAAAGGAAGTGTGAGGAGTCAGGGGTTGGGCAAATCGTAGGGTCATTGTGGACTGTCTGCGCATGATGGTTGCAAAGGTAGCAAAATCGCCTCGCCCTGAGGCCGCCGCGGGTTCACGTAACCAACCCGGATTGGGAAGCGATACGTTTGGGGGATTCACGTAACCGATCCGGATTTTGATGTGATGCGTGTACCCGGCGTAGGGCCGCAACAGCATACGCCCCACAAACGGCCCCGCAGGGGACGGCCGCGGGATAGGAGTGTTGAACCGCCATAGGTTTAGGGTTCAGCATACAGATATATATTTTGGACCCCCGCGTGAGTACACCCCACGGCAAGAACCTGTATTTTTGCGCATCGTTAAACGGTGGTAGCGCGGCGCCCCGATGGCTGATGACTCCCGGCACTCCCTACCCCTAACCACTCGTAACTACAAATGATCCAATTCTTCCACCTACCCGCCGGAACGGTCTATGCCGTTGAAGTAGACCACGCCCTGACCGAGGATGAACGCGCCCCACTCAGCTGGCTCTTTGGCCAGGCAGCTGCCGTAGACTCTCCCGAAATCGAAGGCCGATTCGTCGGGCCTCGCCGCGAAATGATCACCCCGTGGAGCACCAACGCCGTGGAGATCACCCAAAACATGGGTCTCAAGGGCATCTCGCGCATCGAGGAATACCTGCCCGCTACCGATCAGGCCGACTGCGACCCCATGCTACAACGCCTCTACGACCGGCTCGACCAACGCCTCTTCACCACCGATCGGCAGCCCGAACCCATCGTCTATATCGACGACATCGCGGACTACAATCGCCGCGAAGGTCTGGCCCTCAGCGACGACGAGGTGCGTTACCTGAACGACTTGAGCCACCGACTGGGGCGCAAGCTGACCGACAGCGAAGTGTTCGGTTTTTCGCAGGTCAACTCTGAGCACTGCCGCCACAAGATCTTCGGAGGCAAGTTCGTCATCGACGGGGTTGAGCAACCCGATAGCCTCTTTGCAATGATCAAGCGCACGTCGTCCGTCAACCCGAACGGTCTCGTCTCGGCCTACAAGGACAACGTGGCCTTTAACGCCGGGCCGACGGTAGAGCAGTTCGCCCCCGCTTCGGCTGACGGGCCTGATTTCTTTGTCACGCGGCCCATCCCTACCGTGCTGGCGCTGAAAGCCGAAACGCACAACTTCCCCACTACGGTCGAACCCTTCAACGGAGCCGCTACCGGCACCGGGGGGGAGATCCGCGACCGTCTTGGAGGCGGCCGCGCCTCGCTGCCACTGGCCGGTACAGCCGTCTACATGACAGCCTACCCGCGCACCGACCCCGATCGCGCTTGGGAGCGCGTCTTGGACCCGCGCTCGTGGCTCTACCAAACGCCCGCGCAGATCTTAGTCAAGGCCTCCAACGGTGCCTCTGACTTTGGTAACAAGTTCGGCCAACCGCTCATCTGTGGCTCCTTGCTGACGTTTGAATACAAAGCGCCGGACGGTCGCAGTTACGCCTACGACAAGGTTATCATGCTGGCCGGCGGCATGGGCTTCGCTAATCGGCGCGACGCCCTGAAGGGGCAGCCCGAGGCAGGTGAAAAAGTGGTCGTGTTAGGCGGAGACAATTACCGCATTGGTATGGGTGGCGGGGCCGTTTCGTCGGTTGACACGGGTCGCTACGCCTCTGGTATTGAGCTGAATGCCGTGCAGCGAGCCAATCCGGAAATGCAGAAGCGTGCTGCAAACGTGATACGGGCTCTGGCCGAATCGGATGACAACCCCATCGTATCGATCCACGACCACGGCGCAGGAGGTCATCTGAACTGTCTTTCGGAACTGGTGGAGGCCACCGGTGGGCGAATCGACATGGATAGCCTACCTGTCGGCGATCCGACCCTCTCCGCCCGCGAGATAATTGGCAACGAGAGCCAGGAGCGCATGGGCTTGTTGATTAAGGATGAGGATACCGCCCGCGTGCGGCGCATCGCCGAACGGGAGCGCGCACCGATGTATGTGGTGGGCGAGACTACGGGCGACATGCGGTTTGTCTTTGCTCAGCGCAACGGCACCTGCCCGATCGACCTCCGCTTGGAAGATATGTTCGGCAATCCTCCGCGCACCATCATGGAGGACAGCAACCTCCAGCCCTCGTTCCCCGCCCTGACCTATCGGTTATCCGAACTGCATACCTATCTGGAGAACGTTTTACAGATGGAAGCTGTAGCCTGCAAGGACTGGCTGACGAACAAAGCAGACCGGAGCGTCACGGGTCGCGTGGCCCGACAGCAGTGTGTGGGCGAGTTACAGCTACCGCTGAGCGATCTGGGTGCCGTCGCACTCGACTTCCACGGAAGGCACGGCATGGCCACCTCCATCGGTCACGCCCCGCAAGCCGCCCTCGTCGACCCCGCAGCTGGCTCGCGGCTGGCTATTGCCGAAGCGCTGACCAACATCGTCTTTGCCCACCTGGCCGACGGCCTACGTAGCGTCTCCCTGAGCGCCAACTGGATGTGGCCCTGCCGCAACCCTGGCGAGGACGCACGTCTCTATCATGCTGTTGAAGCCGCATCTGACTTCGCTTGTGCCCTCGGTATCAACATCCCGACCGGCAAGGATTCGCTCTCGATGACTCAGAAGTATGGTGAGGAGAAGGTACTGGCGCCGGGTACGGTCATCATCTCCGCAGCCGCCGAGGTGAGTGACATCCATCGGATCATCTCCCCCGTACTATCGAACGACCCAGCGACGGCCGTCTATTATGTGGATTTCTCAGGCTGCGAGCTAAGGCTGGGCGGGTCGGCCTTCGCGCAATCACTCGGTAGCGTGGGGTCGGAGGTGCCGGACGTTTTGGATACGGACTATTTCCGCCGAGCCTTCGGGGCCGTGCAGACGGCCGTCGGGTCGGGTTTGGTGCAGGCTGGTCACGACGTATCGGCCGGCGGCATGCTGGTCGCCCTACTGGAGATGTGTTTCGCTAACGTTGACGGCGGCCTCGAGGTCGATCTGGACGCCATCCCCGACCCGGATCTGGTCAAGATCCTCTTCTCCGAAAACCCCGCCGTACTCTTGCAAGTGCCCGCAGACGACCGTCTGGAGGCGATCCTTCGCGAGGCCGGCGTGCGGTTCTATCGCGTGGCCCGTCCGACTGACGAGCGTCACCTGCTCATCACGAAGGACGGCGCCGATTACCACTTCGGTATCGATTATATGCGAGACGTCTGGTATCGCTCCTCCTACCTGCTCGACCGTCTTCAGAGCGGCGAGGAGTGCGCAGCTACCCGTTACGAACAGTATAAGATGCAGCCGCTGCGTTTCCGTATCCCTGACACATTCGTCGGATCGACCGCCAGCCTCGGACTCTCCACCGCCCGCACCGAACGGAGCGGCGTCCGTGCGGCCATCCTCCGCGATAAAGGCACGAACGGCGAGCGCGAGATGGCCTACGCCCTCTATCTGGCCGGGTTCGACGTGAAGGACGTCCACCTGACCGACCTCGCCACGGGCCGCGAGACACTCGACGACATCGATTTTGCCGTCTTCTGCGGCGGTTTTTCCAACTCCGACGTCCTCGGATCCGCCAAGGGCTGGGCGGCAGGCATACTCCATAACGACCGCGCTTGCTCTGCCATCAACCGCTTCTACGACCGCCCGGACACGCTCAGCCTCGGCGTCTGCAACGGTTGCCAACTCATGGCCCACCTCGGTCTCCTCTACCCCGACCATACGGAACGTCACGCCCTGCTCCACAACCGCTCACACAAGTTTGAATCGAGCTTCGTCACGCTCGACATTCCGCAGAACGATTCCGTCATGTTAGGCTCGCTCTCCGGCGCTCGGATCGGCGTATGGGTCGCCCACGGTGAAGGCCGCTTCGACTTCCCCTATGAGGAGTCGCGTTACCGCATAGCGGCGCGTTACAGTTACGACAGCTACCCCGCCAATCCCAACGGCTCACAGTGGGGCGTTGCCGCGCTGACCTCCGCCGACGGCCGTCACCTAGCCATGATGCCCCATCCGGAGCGGTCGATCTTCCCCTGGCAGTGCGCCCATTACCCCGCCGACCGTCGTCAAGACGAGGTCGCGCCCTGGATGCAAGCCTTTGTCAATGCCCGCCGCTGGGTAGAGAGCAAGCGGCGTTAGCCGTCAGCCCTGTCGCTGAGAACAACCGAGTCCTGCCGGATGAGAGTACACGATCGCCTCTTCATCCGGCAGGACGCTTTAGTAGGGGTGACCGCCCCGAAGCGGGGACCGCGGAGGTTCGGTGGGTAGCTTGACGGGTGTGTTGGAAGGAGGTGCGAGCGGAAAAACATACGGCTACCTTAAGGCTCCTTTGAGGCTCGAATGAGCGAAGTACGATGAGAGAAGGTGTGCAGGTAAGTGTGCGGGCGGATATATTCGGCATTCACGACATGATCTTTTAGTATATCCGATAACTCGTCGAAACTCCGCTCCCGCCCAAACGTCTTCCCTCGCAAATCCCTTGAAAGCCACTGATGAACGATTTGAGTGTACATTTGGCGCAATTTTTTGAAGTAAATAAGATAGTAAAAAGAACGAACAAGATGAATGTGATTCAAAAGACGATTGATCTGGGTGACGGACGAAGCATCACCATCGAAACGGGGAAATTGGCTAAGCAGGCCGATGGATCCGTGACCGTACGCATGGGCAACACGGTGTTGCTGGCTGCGGTGTGTGCCGCGAAAGATGCGGTGCCGGGCACGGATTTCATGCCCCTTCAGGTGGACTACAAAGAGAAATATGCAGCCTTCGGGCGCTTCCCCGGTGGCTTTACGCGCAGAGAGGGTAAACCCTCTGACTACGAGATTCTGACGTCTCGCTTGGTGGACCGCGTACTGCGCCCCCTCTTCCCGGACAATTATCACGCGGAGGTGTACGTCAACGTCATCCTGCTCTCGTCCGACGGCATCGATATGCCCGATGCACTGGCTGGACTGGCAGCATCGTCGGCGCTGGCTGTCTCCGACATTCCCTTCGGCGGACCGATCTCGGAGGTGCGCGTGGCACGCATCGACGGACGGTTTGTCATCAACCCCACCTTTGAGCAGCTGGAGAAGGCTGACATTGACATCATGGTGGGTGCAACGTACGAGAACATTATGATGGTGGAAGGCGAAATGGATGAGGTGCAGGAGGCTGAAATGCTCGAGGCTATCCGCGTGGCCCATGAAGCTATCAAGCAGCACTGCCTGGTGCAAAAGGAGCTCGAAGCTGCCTGCGGCAAGACGGTGAAGCGTGAATATTGCCACGAAGAGAACGACGAGGAGCTGCGCCAAAAGGTGCACGATGAGCTTTACGCCAAGGCGTACGCCATCTCTGTCTCCGGACAGGGCAAGCAGGAGCGTGCCGAGGCTTTCGAAAAGATCGTGGAGGACTTTAAGGCGAACTACACCGAGGAAGAGCTGGAGGAAAAGGCAGCCCTCATCGATCGCTACTATCACGACGTGGAGAAAGAGGCCATGCGCCGCGCCATCCTTGACGAAGGCAAGCGCCTCGACGGCCGTCGCACGACGGACATCCGACCCATATGGATCGAGCCGGACTACCTGCCGGGACCGCACGGATCGGCCGTCTTCACCCGCGGCGAGACGCAGTCGCTGACGACCGTCACGCTGGGCACGAAGAGCGATGAGAAGATCGTGGACGATGTGCTCAATCAGGGTCGCGACCGCTTCCTGTTGCATTACAACTTCCCGCCCTTCTCCACCGGCGAGGCCAAGTCGCAGCGCGGTGTAGGCCGTCGCGAGATCGGTCACGGCAACTTGGCTCACCGCGCCCTCAAGCGCATGATCCCGAAGGATTACCCGTATGTGCTGCGCGTCGTATCTGACATCCTCGAATCGAACGGCTCCTCGTCGATGGCCACCGTTTGCGCTGGCACACTGGCGCTGATGGATGCTGGCGTACCCATCCGCAAACCGGTGTCGGGCATCGCCATGGGGTTGATCTCCGAAAACAAGGGAACGAACTACGCCATCCTCTCCGACATCCTCGGCGATGAGGATCACCTGGGCGACATGGACTTCAAAGTGACCGGCACGCGCGACGGCATCACTGCCACACAGATGGACATCAAGGTGGACGGCCTCTCGTACGAGATCCTCGAGCGCGCCCTGGCACAAGCCAAGGAGGGACGCCTGCACATCCTTAATAAGATCGTCGAGGCGCAACCCGAACCGCGTGTCGAGCTTAAACCGCACGCTCCGCGCATCGAAACCTTCACCATCGGCAAGGAGTTCATCGGCGCCGTCATCGGCCCGGGCGGAAAGATTATCCAGGGCATTCAGGAGAAATCTGGCGCCACGATCTCCATCGACGAGGTGGACAACGTCGGCATCGTCGAGGTGGCCGCCACGAACAAGGAATCGATCGACGCAGCCCTGCGCGCCATCCGCGCCATCGTCGCTGTGCCTGAGGTCGGTGAGACGTACGAGGGCAAGATCTCGTCCATCATGCCTTACGGCGCCTTCGTCGAGTTCATGCCCGGCAAGGACGGCCTGCTGCACATCTCGGAGATCGATTGGAAGCGCCTCGAGACGGTTGAAGAGGCCGGCCTCAAGGAGGGCGACCGCGTTGTGGTGAAGCTCGTGGACATCGACCCGAAGACGGGCAAGTTCAAGCTCTCGCGCCGTGCGCTCATGCCGAAACCCGAAGGCTACACGGAGCCTGCGGCCCGTGGCAGTCGTCCGCCTCGCCAAGGTGGCAACGGCGGCGGTCGTCGGTAAGCCGCGCCGACTGTCGATCGCATGAAAAAGTCCCCCGGGCATGGATGGTAGGTCCATGGCTCGGGGGACTTCTTTTTGGGGGGAGACGACGGCGCTTGATATACTGTATATCGGTCCATGCAAGCCTGCTCGGGGCTGATATACTGTATATCGAAGCTATGCAAGCCTGCTCGGGGCTGATATACTGTATATCGGAGCTATGCAAGCCTGCTCGGGGCTGATATACTGTATATCGGAGCTATGCAAGCCTGTTTGGGCTTGATATACTGTATATCGGAGCCATGCAAGCCTGTTTGAAGCTGATATACTGTATATCGGGCCATGCAAGCCTGCTTGGGGCTGATTTACCGTAAATCGGAGCCCGGTAAATATTGAGGCAACAGACAGGCAGGATCAGGCAGCGCTCACTGCGCAAGGATCGCCTCGCGGATGCGCACCAGCCGCGTGAGCAGTCCCTCCAGCCGGTCGAGCGGGAGCATGTTCGCCGCGTCCGACAGCGCCGAGGCCGGGTCCGGGTGCGTCTCAAGGAAGATCCCATCCGTCCCCACAGCCACGGCCGCGCGCCCGATGGTCTCGATCAGCTCTGGCAGTCCGCCCGCCACACCCGACGCCAGGTTCGGCTGCTGGAGCGAGTGCGTGATGTCCGTCACCACCGGGTGACCAAAGGCCTGCATGCGTGGGATGCCGCGGAAGTCGACCACAAGGTCGGTGTACCCAAAAGTCGTCCCGCGCTCCGTCAGCATCACGTTCGGGTTGCCCGCGTCGACCACCTTTTGCGCCGCAAAACGCATCGCGTCCGGCGCCAGAAACTGCCCCTTTTTAATGTTCACGATCCGCCCCGTATGCGCCGCCGCGATCAGCAGGTCCGTCTGCCGGCAGAGGAAGGCCGGGATTTGCAACACGTCCACAAACTCCGCCGCCAAGGTCGCCTCATGCGTCTCGTGAATATCGGTCACGGTCGGGATGCCCAGCCGCTCGCGCACCTTGCCGAGAATACCGAGCGCCCGCTCGTCACCGATGCCCGTGAAGGAATCAATACGCGATCGATTCGCCTTGCGATACGACCCCTTGAAGACATACGGGATACCCAGCCGGCCCGTAATCTCCGCCACACGCTCCGCAATGCGCAGCGCCATCTCCTCGCCCTCAATCACGCACGGGCCGGCCAGCAGGAAGAACTGTTTTGTGCTTGTCAAATCATTGATGTTCATTGTTTATCTCATTCGTTTGATGGTTTGTCTAAAATCATATCCATGTCCCCCGGGCCCGACTTCCCCGCCCCCCATTCCCTATACCTTATATATAAGCTCCTCGGCGCGTTGGATCATCTCCTCCACGGGTAGCGTGGCGTCGATCCAATGGATCGTGAATCCCCGCCGTTCCATGCCGCGAAACCACGTCATCTGCCGCTTGGCAAACTGGTGGATGGCCGTCTCCAGCCCGCTGATCATTTCCTCGCGCGATCGTAGGCCTGTCACGTACTCCGTCACGAAGCGATACTCCAACCCGTAGTATATCAAGTCCTCCGCCGCGATCCCCTCGTCCAGCAGCCCGCGCACCTCATCGATAAGCCCCTCGTCTAACCGCGCAACGAGCCGCCGCGAGATGCGTTCACGCCGCAGCTCTCGGTCGATGTCCAGCCCGATGATCAGGCTGTTGATGGGCGCAAACTCGGTCCGTTCCGGCGACTGACTACGGTAGTACTCCTCAATCTCGATCGCGCGGATGGCACGCTGCGCACTGTCCACGTCCGTCTTGTTGTGCAACGTCTTATACGACGCCAAGATCCGCTCCAGCTCAGCCAGTGGCACGTCCTTCAGCCGCTCCCGTAGCGCCTCGTTTGGCGGTACATCCAACAGGCGATACCCCTTCAGCACCGCCTCGATATACATCCCCGTTCCGCCACAGAGAATCGGCACCAATCCGCCCTCTCGCAGCCGCCGAAAAACGTCGAAGAAGTCGTGCTGATAACGAAAAACATTGTAGCGTGTGCCCGGCTCACAGATGTCGACAAGGTGGCAAGCCACCCGCTGCCCCTCGACGACATAGTCGGCCAGATCCTTACCCGTACCGATGTCCATCCGTCGGTAGACCTGCCGCGAATCGGCGCTGATGATCTCCGTATGCAAACGGAAGGCCCACGCTGCAGCAAAATGTGTCTTGCCGCAAGCCGTGGGCCCTAAAATAGTGATCAGTTCGTACTCCTTCATCGTGCAATGGCTATCGATGCTGCCACGAACCATCCACGGTCAGAATAGACCGTAGCTAAAAGAACATGTTGTAGCACGCGATAAACTTTTGTCTCTTGTTTTTTACGCCTGCATGGTTATCTCCACGGACCGCTGTCACCGTCCGTTCGTCGGGCGCTTCCGCCCGGGGCTCCTGACTCTCGCAGTAGTAATCCCTCTTTTCTGCTTCAGGGTCACTCTTTGCGATGTCTCCGTTACGTGTGTGTAGAATCCACGTGGGATTCTTCGGGAATAATGTTTTCATCGCTCTGACAATTTAAGAAATTAGACGTTAGTGGGAGGTGATGAATCCACGCTTGGAATCTCTTTCCCGTTGTAAATGTAACGCCTAAGTAGCAAAATCGTTGAGCTGCCCAGTCTTGGATTGGTGTGTTTTACGATCATTTAACCACTGCCTGCATGGCATATCATCTCCTCTTCATGGCCCCACGATCAGCACTTTTTGTCGGCATCAATAGTTAATCCCCCGAAAACTGTTTCCTTTGTCCACCGAGGATAACGGAGGGAAGGCCCTCCTGTAGTAATTAGAACAGCGAAATGGAATTGACAAAAGACACCAATGAGACGGGCATGCCGGAAATGGATCGGACGCCCGAGCAACTTTCGGACAATCTGTCTGAAAACGTGGAAGCACAAAACGTAGAAACCACACCCGAACAAAACGTAATCACAACAGAGCTCGCCCCAGAAGCGGCTCCGGAGCCGCCCGCTGCGTCAACACCTGAACCGACCACTGAGCAGCCCGAGCCCGCTACAACAGCCGAAGCTCCCGCCCAGCAAGAGGCACCCGCTGAGACGGTACGCGAGATCGTCGTCAACGAAGCTACGGTGCAGCAGGATCCGCAAATGAAGGAGCTGCCCACCACGCCCGACGACTACTGCGGAGAGTTACAGGAGGCTATTGAGACGGGTGCAGTCGGTATGCTCAACAAGCACGAAATCATCGAGAAACTCAAAGAGGCGGTCGGCCGTGCAGAGAGCGCGCCGCGCGATGAGATCGATCGACTGCGACAGTCCTACTATCGCATCCTCAAGACCGAGGCGGACGAGCTCAAGCGCGTCTTTGTCGAAGGTGGCGGTAACGAGGACGATTTTGAGAATCCGTCCGACGAGACGCTGCCCGTCGTTAAAGACCTACTAAACCGATACAAGGAGCGCCGTGCCGAACTGGAGAAAGAGAGAACGCGTGTGCGTGAGGAGAACTACCTCAAGAAGTTGAGCCTCATCGACCGCATGAAAGCCCTCGTCGAAAGCACGGACGACTTCAACCGGCGATACAACGAGTTCCGCGAAATCCAGCAGAAATGGAAAGAGTACGACCCCGTACCGCAGGAACACGTCAAGGAGCTTTGGAACAACTACCAGATCCAAGCCGAACGTTTCTACGATATCGTCAAGATCAACCATCAGCTGCGCGATTACGACTTCAAGAAGAACCTCGAACGTAAGCTGGAACTCACCGAGGCTGCTGAAAAACTGGTCGAGGAGCCAGACGTCGTGTCGGCTTACCGCAACATGCAGCAGATCTTCCAGCAATGGCGCGAAATCGGTCCTGTGCCCCGCGAACAGCGCGACGAGGTTTGGAACCACTTCAAGGAACTCATGACGAAGGTCAACCGACGCCACCAAGAGCACTTCGAGGTCATTCGCGCCCGTGAGGAAGAGAATCTGCAAGCCAAAACAGCCCTCTGTGAGACCGTCGAAGGCGTCGTATATGACGACCTGAAGACCCACCGCGACTGGGAGAAGAAGGCCGCAGAAATCATCGAGCTGCAACAAAAATGGCGCACTATCGGCTTTGCCGCCCGGAAGCAGAACCAGAAGATTTACGACCGCTTCCACGCCGCCTGCGACGAGTTCTTCAAGCGCCGCAACGAGTTCTTCAAGGAGATCCGCAAGGACTTCGACGAGAACCTCCGCCAGAAGAAGGCCCTGCTCGAGAAGGCTGAGGCGCTCAAGGAAAGCATCGACTGGAAGGAAACTACCCAAGCCTTCATCGAGTTGCAGAACCAGTGGAAGGCCGTTGGGCCTACGCAGCGCCGTCAGTCTGACGCCGTTTGGAAGCGCTTCAACGCCGCCTGCGACTACTTCTTCGAGCGTAAGAACGCCGCCTTCTCCGGCCAGCGTAACGAAGAGAAGGCTAATCTCGACGCCAAAAACGAGATCGTTCGTAAGATCCAGAATCTCGACGAGAGCCTTTCCGCCGACGAGTCCATCACCACGCTTAAGGCGCTCATCAGCGAATGGAACGCCATCGGCTACGTGCCCTTCCGCGATAAAGAGAACGCCTACAACGCCTTCCGCACCGCCGTCGACAAACAGTACGACCGCCTCAACGTGGCCCAGGCCGACCGTCGCATGCAGGCCTTCCGCTCCGGCCTCTCCGAGATGGCTGAGCAGGGCAAAGGCCGCATCCACAGCGAGCGCGATCGCCTCATGCGCACCTATGAGCGCATGAAAAGCGAGGTCCAGACCTACGAAAACAACCTCGGCTTCCTCAACATCTCGTCCAAGGGCGGCAGTGGCCTCCTCAAAGAGATGGAGCGTAAGCTCGAACGCCTGCGCGAAGAGATGGCACTCGTGGTCAAGAAGATCGAAGCCATCGATGAGAACCTCGAGTAGGCGCCTGCACCGTTTCAATCCGGGACACGAGGCGGCTGTCGGGATCGGCCAAGCCAACTATACCCCCGACGCCGCCTCTCGCCGGATGGCGGACGACCTCGAAACCCTTCCACTTTGGTACGCCGACAGCGGCGACAGCGTCTGGATAACCCACACCGAGGGGGCGGATCAATTCCTTGATTCGCTCCCTCTTTTTTTGCGCCCGGACGTCCGACTGCTGACTGCTGATGCGCTCTGTCGGCTGTCGGCGGACGTCGAGGGGCCGCTCCTCGCCATGCCTTGGGGACTCTCGCCCGACGTCCTCGCCGCCTTCGAACGCCTCCGCCGACGTGGCGCCCCGATCCTCGTCCCTGCGTGGAGCGACGCCCTCCGTACGCTCACCCACCGGCAGACCGCCGCTCGTTGCTTGGAACGCGTGCTCCGTCGGTTGCCCGAGTTGCCGCCCGTTGCCGTGCCCCGCTTCTGCACGTCGGTGGGTGAGGTCGTCGATTACGTGAAGACTTGTCAGTCACCCTTTATGCTCAAGACTCCCTTCTCCTGCTCCGGTCGTGGGATTCTCACCCTCGAAAACGCTTCGATCACTGATCCAGAGCGGTGTTGGATCGAGGGTGCCCTCCGTCGATGGGGCGTGGTCAGCATCGAGCCTAAGCTGGACAAAACGGCAGACTTCGCCCTGGAGTTTCACAGCGACGGCCACGGTTGCGTCACCTACGCCGGCCTCTCCGTCTTCGACACGCACCCCCGCGGAGCCTTCACCGGCGCCCGGCTCGGAGACCCCAACCGGCTCCGAGGGCAGTTGCCCGACATCCTCCGCGGCCCCCTTTTCGACTGCCTCCGCACGGCCGTCACCGACACCCTCTGCGACACCGTCGGCCGCATCTACAGCGGCTTCCTCGGCGTCGACATGCTCGTCTACCGCCGTCCGGACGGCTCCGCGGCCGTCCACCCCTTCATCGAGCTCAACCTCCGCTACACGATGGGCCTCGTGGCCGTCGAGCTCAGCCGCCGCGTGGTGCACCCCGACGCCATCGGCCGCCTCCTCATCGCGCGCTGCCCCGCCCCCGGCGACGCCCTCCGCGCCCATCAGGCCGACAATCGGCGCCTCCCCGCCCACTTCGCCGACGGTCGCCTGCGCGCGGGCTACCTCAGCCTCGTGCCCGTCACGCCAGCCAGCCTCTTCCGCGCCTTCATCGAAGTCGTTTGACGCCTCCCTCGGCCGCGCCAAAGTGCCGCCGAAGGCTTCGCCGCCTTTGCCCAGCCGCGTCGGCTCTCCAGCGAACACGTCGCCGCTAATCCCCTGTCCGCTCAAACCCTCGGAATACCCCTCGCCACGCTTTGCATGCCGTGGACGAGGGTTGTTTCGTTTATGAACGGCTATGAAAATAATTTGGACATTCTGTTTGTGATACGAACAAGGACTATAAATAGTATTCCTTCTATTCCTGATTATAGACAGGCTATAGAAATAGATTTACCTATTGTATGTTCTAAAAATAGCATGTAAAATATACTTTTCTATCTGTTTTTGATAGAGATAGATATTCGAAATACGTATATATATCTTCGATAATATGGATGATATACGAAGTGTGTTTGAAGTACTGTTTAGACCATGAACAATATCACTATAGAAAAATATATCGTTTTAGTTTGCGGTTTACGGATAAGCGCTATTTTTGCCTCCGAATATGACATAATCAAGGTAAAATACTTTTTTGGATCGCAGGTTTTGATCGTAAACGGGGAAGAGAGGTTTTTTGAGCCAATGCTTATGATGTGAATAAGCTGATCAAGCGTTTGAGATACTGATTTTGCGATATAAACAGGGGTGTAAGGATTTTCGACATCCCGTTTATGGTCGAAACGACGGTTTAATGTATTTAGATAGTATGTTTATAGAAAAGACAGAAAGTACAGGCTTTTGGATAGCGCATTCAGGAAAGAAACGGCCCTTCTATGGGGGCTGTAAAGCGCAGAGAATGATCTGACAAGAGATACTATGAAGGAAAAGATAGAGGAGTTGCCTTGGCGCTCGGTTAAGATCGAGCCGGGAACGCAAAAAACGTTCGACGCGGCGAGTCATGCGGTCTTCATCAACTCGCAGTACACGCTGCTGAAGGAGTTTGGGGAGGAGCGGTTGCATTTTCCCGAGGGGCTGATGAAGGCGCTGGGCGAGATGGCCGATTTGGAGACGGGCGCACTGGTTGAGAGGAAAAAGTCAACGCTCACGGAGCAGCTGAAGGCCAAGGATGCGGAGCGCGACAAGGCGCTGCGCTACATTTTTGGCATGATCCGCACGCAGCTGCATTCGCCTCACACGGCGGAGCGCGAGGCGGCGGAGGAGCTCGACATAAAGCTGCGGAACTTCCGATACATCCGCCACCAGGGCTACGATGTGGAGAGTGGAAACATCGATAGCATGCTCATGGATGCTGAGCGGCTTAAGAAGGAAATCAGCACGCTGCACCTCGAGGAGTCGTTCGACTGCCTGAGGGAGGCCAATAAGGCGTACGAGAGGCTGGTGAAGGAGCGCGATGCGGAGCGGTTGGCCAACAACCGGCCGAGCATGCGCAATCTGCGGCCCAGGGCTGACAAGCTGTACGAATTGGCCTGCCAATATGTCCAGGCGTCATACCTCTTCGCCCAGACGGCGGAGGAGCGGAATAAGATCGAAGAGCTGGTGGCACAGCTGAATCAGCGGGTGCGAAACATCAAGACGTCGCACCGCAAAAGCGCCAGCCAACGGCGGCGGCGCGGGAAGGAGGACGAGGCCGCGGAGGGAGCATGAACCATACATTATAATTAAGTAACGAGAGAACAGATGGAAGATAAAAGCATCGTGTCGGTGATCTTCGGCGCGTCGGGCGACCTGACGTGGCGCAAGCTCGTGCCGGCACTTTATGATATGTATTACCGCGGGCTGTTGCCGGGCGGGTTTAAGGTGCTCGGCGTGGGCCGGGCGCAGCTGACGGACGAGTCGTTCCGGGAGAAGATGAAGGAGGGGCTCGACCGCTTTGTGCCGGCCAGCTTTGTGGATCAGCAGCGGATGGCGCACTTCCTCCAGCAGCTGCATTATCACGCGATGGACACGAACGAGGCGAAGGATTACGAGGGGCTGCGGCGGCGCCTCGGGGAGCTCTCCCAGACGGCCGACCGCGACGATTACCTCTACTACTTCGCCATGCCGCCCTTCATGTACGCGCCCGTGGCGTCGTACTTGCACACGGTCGGGCTCACGCGTCGCACATCGGCCCAGAGCGGCTTCCGGCGCGTGATCATCGAGAAACCGTTCGGCCACGATGCGCCCAGCGCGGCCAGTCTCAACCGCGAACTGTTGCGCTACTTCAGCGAAGATCAGATCTATCGCATCGACCATTACTTGGGCAAGGAGGCGGTGCAAAATATGCTCGTGATGCGCTTTTCGAACGGCATCTTCGAGCCGCTCTGGAATAGGAATTACGTGGAGTACGTCGAGATCACCTCGTCCGAGGCGCTCGGCGTCGGGTCGCGGGCAGGATATTACGAGTCGGCCGGGGCACTGCGCGACATGGTGCAGAACCACCTGCTACAGCTGCTGGCCATCGGGGCGATGGATCCGCCTGTGTCGTCGGATGCGAACGCGATCCGCAACGAGATGCTGAAGGTGTTCCTCTCCCTGCGTCGGATGACGCCCGAGCAGGTGCCGGAGTACGTCATCCGCGGGCAGTACACGGGTGCCGTGCGTCGCGGCGAGCCGCTCCGGGCCTATCGCGAGGAGAAAGGCGTGGCGCCAGACTCGAAGACGGAAACGTTCGTCGCCATGAAGTGCTACATCGATAACTGGCGCTGGAGCGGCGTGCCGTTCTACATCCGTACGGGCAAATGTCTGCCGACACGAGTGACGGAGGTGGTGGTACACTTTCGGCCCAATCCGCACCGCATCTTCGCCCGTCGCAGCGGCATGGAAAACGTGGGCAATCAGCTCGTCCTGCGCATCCAGCCCGACGAGGGCATCCTGTTGCGGTTCGGGATGAAGGTGCCCGGCGCCGGCTTCCACGTCGATCAGGTGAGCATGGATTTCCACTACTCATCGCTGGGCGAGAAGCATATCCCCGACGCCTATGAACGCCTGCTTTCCGACTGCATGACGGGCGACGCGACGCTCTATCAGCGCGGCGACGCCGTGGAGGCCACCTGGCTGTACGTGCAGCCCATCCTCGACGCTTGGGCCAGCGACCCCACTATCCCGCTCTATGGCTATCCTGCAGGCTCGTGGGGGCCGGAGCAGGCCGACACGCTCCTTGCCGCCGACGGGCACGCGTGGCGCTACCCCTGCAAAAATCTCACCTCTGACGACGGCTATTGCGAGCTGTAGACAAGACATTATACACACCGAATTATGCGACAGATACAGATCTACGAAAACGCAGACATCCTCTGCGAAGAACTGGCCGAAGCGCTGCCGATACCCGCGTCCATCTCCGAGCCGATTCACATCGCCCTCTCGGGAGGCTCCACGCCTACGCTCTTGTTTGAGAAGATGGCGGCAGTCGACGATCCGGACGCGTTTATGAACACCCACTTCTACTGGGTCGATGAGCGTCATGTGCCGGAGGATGATCCGGAGAGTAACTACGCCGTCTTCCGCCGCCTTTTGGTCGGCACCGGTATCATCCCCGTGGAGAACGTCCACCCCATCAAGTATCACCCGGATATCCACCAAATGACGGCGAACTATGAGCAGGAACTGCGTAAGCACGTGCCCTTCGAGGACGGCTATCCCCTGTTCGACGAGATCGTCCTCGGTGTCGGTGAGGACGGCCACACGGCCTCCATCTTCCCCGACCGCCTCGACCTCTTTGAGACGACGGACATCGTGGCCACGACGCGTCACCCCGTGACCGGCCAGGGGCGCGTCACCCTGACCGGCAACACGATCAACAACGCCTACGGGGTGACGGTGCTCTGCACCGGGGAGAAGAAGCGCCGCATCCTCGACGAAGTGCTTCGGGAGAACAAGCCCGAGTATCCTATTTCGCACGTCAAGCTGAGACCGTTCGCGTCAGTCATTTTCAAGCTGGATCTCGCGGCCTCGCTCTACGGCGCGTAGCGGGTCGGCCCCCGATTGTTTAATGGTAAAAAGAAGCCCGGAGACGATTCAGTTCATCTTCGGGCTTCTTCATATTCCGTGCACTGCGTTTAAGCGCCGTTTATTCATCGTTTAAAACATGGATAGCGTGACAGGCTGCCAGCGCCGCCGTCTCCGTACGTAGTCGCGTGCGCCCCAGTGAGACACCGCGGTAGCCGGCCGATTCGGCCATGGCCACCTCCTCCGCGCTGAAATCGCCCTCCGGCCCGATGAGGATCAGCACATCGCTGCCGCGGGTGTAGCATGCGCCCACGGTGGGCAGCTCCGACGAGCGACAGTGTGCAATCAGTCGGCAGTCGGCGGCGGTGGGCTGGGCGATGAAGTCGGCAAAGTCCGTCATGCCCACGAGCTGTGGCAGTCGTGCCTGTCCAGATTGCTTCATGGCGGCTACCAGCACACGTTGCAGGCGCTCCATCTTCACCTCCCGCCGCTCCGAATAACGACAGCGGAGGAGGGTCACACTGTCGATACCCACCTCCGCTGCTTTCTCTAAAAACCACTCCGTGCGGTCGATATTTTTCGTTGGCGCCACGGCCACATGTAGGCCATAGGTCCAGAGTGGTGGCGCCACGGTGCGCTCCACCACTGTCACGCGACAGTGGCGCGGGTGCGCCTCCTCAATCATTGCCCGATAGAACGCTCCACGGCCGTCCGTCACGTTCAACTCCGCGCCACGCCCGAGGCGCAGCACCTTCGTGCAGTGCGCTGACTCCTCCTCGGGCAGCACGGGATCGGTATCGATCTGCGGGGCGTAAAAGATGGGCAGCGTCATGGCGTTGGTCAGCTTCATTTCGGGTGATTGGCCGGCTCGCGACGCATGAGCTCGTCCTGGTAGATTTTAGCCAGCTCGTATTTCTCTTCGCCTACGGCTCGCTCCAGCATGGCCTCGATCTCGTAAGCCTCTTGCCGCTTGAGCCATTTGCGCAGCAGCTGTGGGTCGTGGATCTCCTCCGGATCCGTGTCGTCCGGTGGCATACCCTCTTCCGCCTCGGCTGCGGGCGTGATGGCGCAGCGTTGCAGCAGGCTCTCGAACGTGTAGATGGGACACCTCAACCGCAAGGCCAGCGCCACAGCGTCCGACGTGCGCGAGTCGATGCGAGCTTCCGTCCCGTCAGACTCCTGAAATACAAGCTCAGAAAAGAACACCCCGTCTTCAAAACGATAGATGAACACCTCTTTCAGCTTCAGCCGAAAGGCGTGCGTCATGCCCACAATCAAGTCGTGCGTCATGGGACGCGGTGTGGCCATTCCCTCCAGTGCGACGGCGATGGACTGCGCTTCGGGCAGCCCGATGATCACCGGTAGCCTTCGCGTCCCATCGTCCTTTAAGATGAGCGCATAGGCGTTCGACTGCACGCGCGAGTTGGCCACGCCTTGTACGGTCAATTCCACTTTGTTGTCCACGATATATCTTCTCCTTATTCAATTAGCGAATAGTGTCAACACCCTTTCCACCTCGTCGGCCGTGGCCTCCGTGAGCAGGAAGCGCTTCGACTCGTCCAGCATATAAAGCGCGGGCAGGGAGCGAAAGAGGAAGCCGTCGGCCGGCATGACGGTCAGGTCGCGGTCGTAGCCGTTGATCCAGCGCGGGGGCACGTACGGGGCATGCGCTGCCCACTGCGCTGAGTCATTGTCCGGATAGATGGCCAGCACCTGCAGTTGTCCTTCGTCAATGAGGCGGTTGATCGGCTCAGAGCTTGCCAGTCGACGGGTCAGCGCCTCACAGTCCTCGCACGTCGGGTCGTAGAAGTAGACCAGCACGCGCGGTGCCGTGAGTGCGTGTAGGGTAGCTGTGACGCCGGAGGCCTGCGCGTAGGTGAAATCGCCAGCTATAGCCGTCGAATCATTCGTTCCGCTGTCCGCCCTCAGTCCGCCCCAGGCCGTGGCCGCAACCAGTATGCTCAAAAGGAGTTTCCGACTATTCATTTGTAAAACATTTCAATAGGACAAAAGTAGTCATCTGTTTGGAATGGCTTTTCGTTTAATGACGCAGCTTTTCAACACTACGGCCTGGAGGCGTGATCCCGTTTTATCGATCGATGGCGAGGGAGGGAGAATGAAGAGGTTGTTTGAGTCGATAGAGCGTTCGTTTTACGTAACGTGAGTTCGACGAAAGAAAGAGATACCCTTATTCATATAGAGAATATCATTGATAGCATGTTGTAACGGCCAACAAGTTCTCCGAAGCACTTGCGGGACTCCCGCAAACGCCAAGGCAAACGCCGCGAGACTTGCGGGACTCCCGCAAACGCCAAAGTAAATGCCGGGAAACTTGCGGGACTCCCGCAAACGCCAAAGCAAATGCCGGGAGACTTGCGGGAGTACCCGCAAAAGCCAAGGCAAACGCCGGGAGACTTGCGGGACTCCCGCAAACGCCAAAGTAAATGCCGCGAGACTTGCGGGAGTACCCGCAAACACCCAGAAGTTCTTCGAGGCACTTGCAACAGTGTTGTAGGCATTTCCAAAAACGTTTTGGTCGGGCTTCCGTAGGAACTCTCTGCGGGCTTTATTCTTACACTGAACTCATGTTACGTAAGCGATCCTCCCGTTGAGCGACTCATTGGCTTGCCTGTGACCCAGCGGCTCCACCCGAGCGACTCGCTGACAGGATAGAGAGCGTGAGCGGGCGGATTGTTGGGCTCGCACGGATGATTGCTGCGTCGGAAGGGCGTGAAAAGTGGCTCGAAAAAGGGCTTAGATGGGGCTTGATAGGCCATCGTCTGCGCGCCTTTCCCCTCTGCGAAGCGCGTCTATCTTTGCGGCCGATTTTTTCGGAGTTGAACTACAGAAACATAATTGAGAGGAACATGCAGAAGAATTTGGTGATCGTAGAGTCGCCAGCGAAGGCCAAAACGATCGAGAAATTTTTGGGGAAAGACTACCGGGTGATGTCCAGCTATGGGCACATCCGCGATCTGAGCACGAAGGAGCTGGGTATCGACGTGGCACACGATTTCAAGCCGCAGTATGTGGTGCCTGAGGAGAAGAAGAAATTAGTGGCGGAGCTGAAGAAGGCGTCGCAGGATGCGCGTGAGGTGTTGCTCGCATCCGATGAGGACCGCGAGGGAGAGGCCATCGCGTGGCACCTCAGTGAGGCGCTCGAACTGTCGCCCGACCGCACGCAGCGCATCGTCTTTCACGAGATCACGAAGCCGGCCATCCTGCATGCGCTCGACACGCCGCGAGGCATCGACATCAACCTCGTCAATGCCCAACAGGCGCGGCGTGTGCTGGATCGTATCGTGGGCTTTGAACTCTCGCCGGTGCTGTGGCGCAAGGTCAAGCCGGCGCTGTCGGCCGGACGTGTGCAGTCGGTGGCTGTGCGACTGATCGTGGAGCGGGAGCGCGAGATTGCGCGGTTCGTGTCCGAGGCGTCGTTTCGTGTCGTGGCCTCGTTCCTGTTGCCCGACGGAAAGACGCTGCTCAAGGCTGAGCTGAACCGAAGGCTGAAGGATCGCGACGAGGCCGAAGCCTTCCTCCGCGCCTGTCAGCGTCCCGAGGCGGCGTTCACGATCGAAGACACCACGAAGCGCCCGGTGAAGAAGTCGCCCGCACCGCCCTTCACCACCTCTACGCTACAGCAGGAGGCGGCCCGCAAGCTGGGCTTCTCCGTGGCGCAGACCATGATGGTGGCTCAGCGACTGTATGAATCCGGGTTCATCACCTACATGCGTACCGACTCGTTTAACCTCAGCGACATGGCGCTCACGGCCTCGCGCCAAGCCATCACCGAGGAGTACGGCGAACGTTATCACCGCCTGCGCCACTACCACACCAAGAGCAAGGGTGCACAGGAGGCACACGAGGCCATTCGTCCCACCAACATGCAGGCGCCAACGATCAGTGCCGGCGCACAAGAGATGAAGCTGTACGACCTGATCTATAAACGTACCATAGCCTGCCAGATGGCTGACGCCGAACTGGAGCGCACGACGGTCTCGATCGGTATCGGAGGACTCACGGACAAGTTCGTGGCCGTGGGCGAGGTGATCAAGTTCGACGGCTTCCTGCGCGTCTATCGCGAGAGTACGGACGACGAGGCCGATGCGCCGGAGCAGGAAACGAAACTGCTGCCCACGGTGAACGTTGGCGACCGCCTCACGGCTCGCGAGATCATCGCCACGGAGCGCTTTACGCAGCGTCCACCCCGATACACCGAGGCCGGGCTGGTGCATCGCATGGAGGAGCTTGGGATCGGCCGCCCCTCGACGTATGCACCGACGATCCAGACGATCCAGAACCGCGAGTATGTGGTGCGTGGCGATAAGCCGGGCGAGGAGCGGAAGTTCCGCGTGCTGACGCTCACGGACGGCGAGATCGCGGAGGAGGTGAAACGAGAAACGGTAGGCGCCGACCGCAACAAACTGCTGCCGACGGACGTGGGCACGGTGGTCAACGACTTCCTCACCGAGTCCTTCCCCGAGGTGATCGATTACCACTTCACGGCCAACGTGGAGAAGGAGTTTGACGCCATTGCGGAGGGCACGATGGAATGGACCGAAGCGATGGATCGCTTCTACAAATTCTTCCACCCGATCGTGGAGAAGACGCTGGCCATGCGCACGGATCATCGGGCGGGCGAGCGCCAGTTAGGCATCGATCCCAAGAGCGGGCAGCCGGTCTCAGTCAAGATCGGGCGCTACGGCCCCGTGGCGCAGATCGGGCAGCCGGATCCGGACAACAAGTCGGCCGCGAAGCCGCGTTTCGCTTCACTGATGAAGACGCAGTCCATCGAAACCATCACGCTCGAGGAGGCACTGGAGCTGTTCAAGTTGCCGCGCGTCATCGGCGAATATGAGGGCAAAGAGATGGTGGCCGCCACGGGGCGCTTCGGGCCTTTTGTCCGCTTCGACGGCCTCTTCGTTTCCATCCCCAAGCCGCTCGAACCGACTTCCATCACGCCCGACGAGGCCATCGCGCTGATCGAAGAGAAACGCACGAAGGAGTCGCAGCGACACATCAAAACGTTCGCCGAAGAGCCGGGGCTGGAGATCCTCAACGGTCGCTATGGCGCGTACATCGCCTTCGAGGGGTCGAACTATCGGCTTCCGAAAGACGTTGTCCCGGCTGATCTCACGCTGGAGGATTGCCGTCGGATCATTGCCGAGGCGGCCGACAAGCCCAAGCGGCGTGTGCCGCGGCGTCGGTCGAACGGCTGACAGAGAAACGAAAAGTGGAGTTAGGCCGGAGGCAGCTTCGGCCGCCAGCGAAGTTAAACCGGGTACATGTGGGGGCGTTCCCATTATGTACCCGGCTTTGTTTTTATGGCCCATCAAGAATGACGGACAAATCATTCCTGATGGGCCATAAATTTCATACGGAAGGCTGTACCCGCTGCTTATTATTCCTCGTCATGCCGCATGACGGGCCCGCTGGGTCGCAGGCTCCTCAAAATGCGGCATGACGGGCTCGCTGGCACGCAGGCTCCTCAGAATGTCGCATGACGGGCCCGCTGGCTCGCAGGCTCCTCAAAATGTCGCATGACGGGCTCGCTGGCACGCAGGCTCCCCAGAATGTCGCATGACGGGCCCGCTGGCACGCAGGCTCCTCAAAATGTCGCATGACGGGCTCGCTGGCACGCAGGCTCCTCAAAATGTCGCATGACGGGCCCGCTGGCACGCAGGCTCCCCAGAATGTCGCATGACGGGCCCGCTGGCACGCAGGCTCCTCAAAATGCGGCATGACGGGTCCGCTGGCACGCAGGCTCCCCAGAATGTCGCATGACGGGCCCGCTGGCACGCAGGCTCCTCAGAATGTCGCATGACGGGGAGGCTTACTTCGGGCGGATGCTAAAGTGATGCGATGATGGTGGGCGTGGCTACATCCGCCGGAAAGAATACGCCGGGCCGCCGTCCGATTCGTAGTGGTTCGACAGCCAAAGCTCGTCGGCATTCAAGATGTAGCGGTATTCCGTGCCGCCGATGGTGATGTACTCCCGCTTGTTCCACGGGTGGAAGATGTAGTGCAACGTATTACCCTCTCCGAAGAACGTCAGACCTGTCAGCTCGGCGATGCCGTCGGCGCGGAGGGTGAGGACGTGCTGTCCCGGCGGATAGATGGTGGGTCTGGCGCGGCCATTCTGTTGTTCGACGAGTGTCCACCGACCGAGTAGGGCGGCGGGTGGCGTTTTGCCGATCAGCTCGGGTGCGGTGCGGAAGAGCAAGTAGCTGCGCCCCTCGTTATAGAAGATCTTCAGCCGCGTCCCGTCGGCGGTCAGCTTGAAGCGCTCGGAGCGGTTGAGGGCGTTGCGGTACTTATGGCCGTCGTCTGTTTCGCTCATTTCCGTGCCGCCGATATAGGTGATGCGAATACGATCGCCGTTGGCGTGATAGCGACCAAAGCCTCGATTGAAGGCCAAGGTGATATGCACCTCTCCGCTGCTCAAAAACTGAATTAAGAACCTCGATGATTTGTTCTCCGGAATGGTACTATGAAGCTCGGGCAAATACTGCGAGCCGTCGGCAGTGCGGCCAAAGGCGATGAGCTTCCAAGTGTTGAACAGCTTTTCCGAGAATGGACCGGCCATGAACACGTCTGAGCGGATGAAGAGCAGGTAGTCGTCATTGTCGCCATAGTAGAGTCGGAGCGAGTCATGGTCAGTAGCGGGGCGATACCACTGGACCTGCCGCAGGGCGTCGATGTAGCGACGGCCAAGGGCGCTCTCGCCAGCGGTTGTTGGCTCGGCGTCGAAGGTGAGCGTCAGGAGAGGTCCGTCGGTGCGGAAGGTACCGGAGAGGCGGTGCGTGGATGCGCAGCCCGTCCACGTCCGTTCCTCGAGGAAGATCAGGCTGAAGCGGTCGTCGCCGGTGGGTGCGACGGGTGTCAGCGAGCCATCGGAGATGCGGCCAAATCCGGCCAGTCTCCAGTGATGGAGCAGGAACGAAGTGACGGGGCGCTCGGGTTGGGGCGTGGGATCAGGGTCGGGATCGGGCGGAAGGTTGGAGAAATAGAGGCAGCGCCGACCGCCGGCGTAGTAGATCTTCAGCGAGTGGTAGGCCGTATCGATCTCGAAGCGCTCGATGTGGCGGAGGGCATTGCGGAGGCGTCGGGAGAGCTGGGGCAGGGCGGCCTCGTCGATGTCGGCGAGGGTGATGCGGAGCGTGGAGTCGGTCAGTGTGTAGCGGCCGCTGACGTCACGTCCGTAGAAGGTGCTGTCGGCGCGGAAGGTCAGCGTGTAGATGGCCGTATCGATCGTCTCCGAGGCGTACGCCGATAGGTTGCGGATAGCCACCAGGCGCCAAGTGTCCTCGATGGGGTTACGGCCAGGCGTCGGCGTCTGCGGGGTCGGGGGATTCGGGTTCGGCGTCGGGGTGGGCGTCGGATCGTCGTTGCAGGCTGCCCAAACCAAGGCGAAGAGCAGCAGGGCGAGAAGCCCGCGGAGGGTAGTTTTCGTTTCCATTATCGTGCATTGTTTAGTGTGAGGCATGTATGTGTAGGCTATCGTCCAAATGTTGGACGCCGTTGTCTACATCTTGGACAACAAAGGAAGGGCATTCGCTGCGTAACCGGTTGAGAATAATACGTTGGGCGCCGGTGGCATCGTTGTTGGATAAAACATGGAGGGTAGGCCGCGGGCTTCACGCTCCGTCTTCCACCTATTAAAATTGATTGAGAAGCTGTTTGGAATTTATTTCGGAGGCTATCGGGAGTATGTTTCTGATGATTTTGTTTCATCATTAGACGAGCATAGCGAGCTATGTGAGGATTAATGATGGGACAAAAGGGCAGAAACAGGCCTCGATAGACCCGAAATAGAAGAGGGAAAGCTCCGACCAAATGGCTTCTTAAAATGATCACTCAATAAATTCAAAACAGCTTCTCATATGATCCTTCTGAGACGATTACTAAAAAGCAAGTCCCTGCGCATGGTGAACGTGGCGGGGCTAGCGGTGGTCTTTGCTTGCATGCTCTTGTCGTATGCCTACGTGGCTTACGAATGCAGCTACGATCGCTTCCACACGAAGGCCGACCGCATCTATCGGCTCTCGCTGCGCACGGAGGGCGAGCCCGTCGACGTGCGTATTCATGGCTTTGAGACGGCCGACGCGCGGACGGCGGGCGTCAGCGGCATTGAGTCTGTGGTGCGGATGTACAAGGCCGACGGCTGCGAGATCCGCCACGAGGGCCACATCGACCTGCCCGGACCCTTCTACTTCGTGAGCGGAAACTTCCTCGACGTCTTCGACCTCCGACTGATCGACGGCGATCCCCGCACGGCGCTCGACACGCCCGACAAGGTCCTGATCAGTCGCAGCTATGCCCGCCGACTCTTCGGCGAGGCGTCGGCCGTGGGGCGTGAGCTGACGCTGGCTGGTGGACGACTGTATGCCGACCGCCAGATGTTCGTGGGCGGTGTGTATGAAGATCTGCCTGAGACGTCGCACTTCCACTCCGACCTGTTCGTGCGGCTGCCGGACGAGGATGCGGGCATGTTCACCTACGTCTACCTGCTGCTTAGCCCCGGCACACGCCCGGACGCCGTCGCACGAGGCATCGCCGCCAACATGCGCCGGCTGGGCGCTACGGACGATCCGCGGCCCGAGAGCCCGATGCTTTTCCCCCTCACCGACATCCACCTGCGCAGCCACTTCCAACGCGAACACGAGCCCAACGGAAACATCCTTTACCTCTACCTCATTGCCGGCGCTAACGTCATGCTGCTCGTGATCGTCCTCTTCAACCTCTGGCTTAACGCCGGACTGATCTTCGCCTTCAACCGACGCTATTACCAACTGCTGAGGCTGAATGGCGCCTCGTCGCGTCGGGTGCTCATCGACGAGATGATGATCGCCGGCGTCGTCGGAGGGCTGGCGGTGGCCGCCGGATGGGGGTTGGCGCAGGTCGTGGCGGCGCGATGGGCCGGAGCGGTCCCTGTCGGCGTGGTCGTGGGGATGAGCGCGGCGTTCGTGGCGATCGTCGTGGGCGTCTCCGTAGTGCCAGTCGTTGCGCGGATGTCGTCCACGCGGTTCCTGAGCATGCGGGCCGATCCGCGCGGTGGGGGCGTGGCGCTGTCGGGCGTCAAATACATGCTTATTGGGCAGTATGCCATTGTGCTTTTCGTGACGATCGTCAGTGTGTGCATCTCGCGACAGGTGGGGCGGATCCGCAGCTCGCAAGTGGGCGGACGAGAGCCGGCCGTGCTCGTCATGCAGTCGCAACCGATCGACGTCACGCGGCGCTTCGGGCTCTTGCGCTCCGAACTGCTGAAGCAACCGGGTATCGAGGCCGTGACGACGGCCATGCAGCTGCCCGGATCTGCCATCCGTGACGGGGTGATGGTGCAAAAAGAAGGCGAGAGCGAGGACAACGTGCGCCGCCTCGCTGTGCTGGTGGTGGGCGACGACTTCCTGCCCTTCTTTCGACTCCGCCCCGTGGCCGGCGAAGCCTTCGGGCGACTGCACCACACGGCCGATGAGGAGGAGCGCATGCTGGTCGCCGCCGCCCAGGGCCACCGCACGGACAACGGATCGGAGCAGTATATCGTGAACCGCAGCGCGGCCGAGGCGCTTGGTTTCCGCACGCCCGACGAGGCCATCGGCCAGCAGCTGCGCATCCGAACCGGCAACGGCGGGCTGGACTATATTGACCGCGGCACGATCGTGGGCGTCACGGACGACTTCAATTACACCACCTCGTTCGAGGTCACCCAGCCGCTGCTGGTCGTCCACCGTGCTTTTTTCCAGCATTGCCTCATGGTGCGGCTCGATCCGGACCGCAGGGACGAGGCGCTTGACAGTTTTCGGCGCGTCTGGGCGGCCGTGAATCCGGGCTACCCCGCGCAGTACACCTACCTCAGCGACGTCTACGACGGCGTCTATGCCAGCGAACGCTACGCCGAGCGCCTCACGCGGATCTTCGCGGCGCTTTGCCTGGCCGTTGCGACGCTGGGGCTGATCATCGTCATGGCGTTTGTCATCCGCCGGCGGACGAAGGAGATCGGCATCCGCAAGATCAACGGCGCGCGACCGTCGGACATCGTCCGTATGCTCAACTACCGGTTCGTCCTCTGGATCGGCGTGGCCTTCCTCCTGGCCGCACCCGCCGCCTACCTGCTGATGACGCGCTGGCTGGAGAACTTCGCCGCTCCGGCGCCCCTCGACTGGTGGCTCTTTGGGCTCACGGGCCTCGGTGTGCTGGTCATTTCGGTGGCCGCCGTCTCGTGGCAGAGCTGGCGCGCCGCTACGATCAACCCTGTGGACACGTTGAAGCTCGAATAAGTGTCCATTTTGAAGGCGAATGAGAGGCTGCCGATGGTGAAAAATTTTACGACGAGGGCGTCTGAGCAAAAAGACACCCCGTTGGAGAGTCCATTGAGGGTGTCTGAGCAAAAAGACACCTCGTTGGAGAGTCCATTTGGGGCGTCTGAGCAAAAAGACACCCCGTTGGAGAGTCCATTTGGGGCGTCTGAGCAAAAAGACGCTTCGTTGGAGAGTCCATTGGGGGCGTCTGAGCAAAAAGACGCCCCGTTGGAGAGTCCATTTGGGGTGTCTGAGCAAAAAGACACCTCGTTGGAGAGTCCATTGAGGGTGTCTGAGCAAAAAGACGCCCCGTTGGAGAGTCCATTGGGGGTGTCTGAGCAAAAAGACGCCCCGTTGGAGAGTCCATTTGGGGCGTCTGAGCAAAAAGACACCCCGTTGGAGAGTCCATTTGGGGCGTCTGAGCAAAAAGACGCCCCGTTGGAGAGTCCATTTGGGGCGTCTGAGCAAAAAGACGCCTCGTTGGAGAGTCCGACGGTAGTGTCTTTGCATCAGCGGCCCCTAAAATGGTTTCCAACGGCAGCGCCTTCGGGTCATTGGCCCCAAAAATGTTTTCCGACGGTAGCGCTTTCGGGTCATTGGCTCTTGAAATGGTTCCCAACGGCAGCGCCTTCGGGTCATTGGCTCTTGAAATGGTTCCCGACGGTAGCACCTTCGGGTCATTGGCTCCCAAAATGGTTTCCAACGATAGCGCCTTCGGGTCAGCGGCCCCTATAATTTTTTTCAGAGAAAACTGTAACAAACGACGCGCAAGTGCGTCTCAATGAGTAGAAACAACCTAACGTATAACGAATATGGAATCAAGAACAGTGAAGATCAGCTTGGTGGCTGCGGCTGCCTTACTTGTGACAACGGGATGCATCGCCCGCGGACTGCGACGCGAAAAGGGCCCGTCCGTGGAACAAACGCGTGAGGTGGCTGCCTACACGGCCATCCAAACGGGCGGCGGCATCGATGTGGTACTCTCCGACGAACTGAAGGCGGGCCAAATCGTGGTCGTGGCCAGTGAAAAGATGCAAGATCAGATCCTCACGGAGGTGGAGGGTGGCGAACTGAATATCCGTCTGCGGCCCTCACTCCTCGGGTGGTTCGGTCCGGGACCGATGAAGGTCATCGTGCCCAACACGGGCACCCTCACGCGGCTCCGGGCGTCGGGTGGCAGCGACATTTGGGCCGATCAGGTCATGCTGCGCGGCAGCTCGCTGGAGATCGGATGCTCCGGCGGATCGGATTTTAAGGGCAAGGTCACGGTCAATGAGCTTGACGTGGCTTGCAGCGGCGGCTCGGACTTCAAGGGCGAAGTGACCGCTACGACCTGCCGCTTCGAGGCCTCGGGCGGCTCCGATCTCGCGCTCTCCGGCAGCGCCAAGGAGTGCCAAGTGGACCTCTCCGGCGGATCAGACATGGACGCCAAGCGCTTCGAGGTCGGCGACTATGAGCTCTCAGCCAGCGGCGGGAGCGACGCCACGGTGCTCTGCACGGGCCATCTGACCGCCTCAGCCTCGGGCGGCTCCGACGTGCGCTACTCGGGGGACTGCCAGGCGACGACGTCGGACGACGTCTCGTCCAGTGTCAAGCGTCGGCGCTGAAGAAGCAGCCGATAGGATGGCCCTTCGGGGGCCGCATGGGGGGCTTTGCTCGTGGCGACGGACAGTTGCCCGACAAAGCCCTCCTCCTATCTTTGCCGCCCTTTATGAAATCGCTCAGAGAACTTTACAAGATTGGTAACGGGCCCTCCAGCAGCCATACGATGGGCCCCCAACGGGCCGCCCGAGCCTTCGCCGCGGACTCGCCCGGCGCACACGCCTTCCGTGTCACCCTCTACGGCAGCCTGGCTGCCACCGGACGCGGTCACTTGACCGACCAAGCCATCCTCCAAGTGCTTCAACCCCTCGCGCCGACGGAGATCGTCTGGCGCCCGGACGTCGTACTCCCCTTCCATCCGAACGGCATGTGCTTCGAGGCCCTCGAGGCCGACGGAGAGACCGTCGCACTCAGCCGCACCGTCTACAGCATCGGCGGCGGAGCCCTCTCCGACGGCCATTCGCGCGCCGAAACGACGCCCGACATCTACCCCCTGACCACCATCGCCGACATCCTCGCCCGCTGCGAACGCGAGGGCAGCACCTATTGGGAGTACGTCGAGGAATGTGAGGGCGCGGGCATCTGGGACTACCTCCGGGAGGTCTGGCAGGTCATGTGCGCGGGCATCGAACGGGGGTTGAACAACGAGGGCGTCCTGCCCGGCGGCATCGGTGTGCGCCGCAAAGCCGCCACGTACTACGTCAAGGCCAAGGGTTACATCGGCAGCCTCAATTCGCGCGGCCACATCTATGCTTACGCCTTGGCCACGTCCGAAGAGAACGCCTCGGGCGGCCGCATCGTCACTGCGCCCACATGCGGCTCCAGCGGCGTGCTGCCCGCCGTGCTCTATCACATCGCTAAGGCACACGAATCCCGAGAAATCCGCATCCTGCGGGCCTTAGCGACGGCCGGTTTGTTTGGAAACATCGCCAAGGAGAACGCCTCGATCTCCGGCGCAGAGGTGGGTTGCCAGGGGGAGGTCGGCGTGGCCTGCGCCATGGCCGCCGCAGCCGCCTGTCAGCTCTTCGGCGGCACCCCGGGACAGATCGAATATGCGGCCGAGATGGCCCTCGAACATCACCTCGGCCTCACCTGCGACCCCGTCTGCGGCCTCGTGCAAGTGCCCTGCATCGAGCGCAACGCCGTGGCCGCCGCGCGCGCCCTCGACGCGAACGTCTATGCGGTCTACTCCGACGGCAAACACCGCGTCAGCTACGACCGCGTGGTGGAAGTCATGAAAGAGACGGGCCACGACATCCCCAGCCTCTACAAAGAGACCTCCGAGGGAGGGCTGGCCAAGAACGCAATCCTCTAACCCTGCCTTATGGAAATCATTCTCATCCTCGGACTCATCCTCCTCAACGGACTGCTTTCGATGGCCGAGATCTCGCTCGTATCGGCCCGCAAAGCCAGACTCGAATCGCAGGTCAAGAAGGGCAAGCGCTCGGCGCAGAAGGCCCTAGACCTGGCCCAGAAGCCCGATCAGTTCCTCTCCACCACCCAGATCGGCATTACGCTCATCGGCATCCTCACGGGTCTCTTCTCTGGCGAGGCTTTCGCCCGAGATCTGGCCGGTGTGCTCGCCCGTGTGCCGGGGCTTGAGCCTTATGCGGTCGGGATATCCAAGCTGACGATCGTTGTCATTGTCACCTACCTCACGCTTGTGCTCGGTGAGCTTGTGCCGAAGCGTATCGGAATGAATTTCGCTGAGCAGGTGGCCGAACTTGTGGCTCGGCCGATGGACATCCTCTCCAAGGTGGCTTCGCCGATCGTATGGGTGCTTTCGAAGAGTACGCAGGGCGTGATCCTCCTGCTCGGGCTCAATCGCACGGGCGAGAATAAGGTGACCGAGGAGGAGATTCGGGCCGTCGTGCAAGAAGGCTTCGACAGCGGCGAGGTGCAAGACGTGGAGCAGGACATCGTGGAGCGCGTCTTCACCCTCGGCGACCGCGACGTCGGCTCGATCATGACCCACCGCAGCGACCTCATTTGGCTCAACATGCAGGACGGCATGGACGCCATCCGTCGGAAGGTCAAGGAGAACCTTTACAACGTCTACCCCGTAGCCTCGGAACGCTTCGACAACATTGTCGGCGTGGTCTTCCTCAAGGATTTATTCGGGCGCATTGATCAGCCCGACTTCACGCTGCAGCAGGTGCTCCGTCCGGCACAGTTCGTCCCCGAGAGCCAGAGCGTCTACAACGCCCTCGAACAGTTCAAACAAGCGCGAGTGAAGTACGGCATCGTCACCGATGAATTTGGTGGCGTGCAGGGGCTCGTCACACTGGCCGATATTGTGGAGGCACTCATTGGTCAATTGCCCGACGTGGACGAGGAGTTAGAGATCAAGCAGCGCGCCGATGGCAGTTGGCTCGTCGACGGACAATACTCCTTCTACAACTTCCTCGAGTATTTCGACATGGAGGATCTCTATGCCGACTACGACTACAACACCCTCAGCGGCCTGATCCTCGAGCTGCTTGAGCGCGTGCCCAAAACGGGCGACACGTTCAGCTGGCAGTGCTTCGACTTCGAGATTGTCGACATGGATCGCGCCCGCATCGACAAAGTGCTGGTCAAGAAGCATCCCGTGGCGAACACCTGATGGTCTCCGCGCATAACTAAACCCATAACATCCTCAAACGCCCCCTCATCGAATGAAATCGAACCGAACCTTCCGCCCCCACCGGGGCGCCCAGCCCGACGACCGTCAGCCGCGTGGCCAACGCGTCACCGTACGCGAGGCTTCGCCCCTCTTGCCCTTCCTTTTTGCTCACCTCACCGACCGCAGCCGGAGCGCCGTCAAGAGCCTCCTGCGCCACGGGCAGATCTGGGTCAACGGACGGGTCACGACCCATTTCGACATGCCGCTCCGTCCCGGCGATACCGTCCTCATCAGTCATGAGCGCGGCCGCCCCGCCTTCAATAGCCCCTACCTCAGGATCGTCTGGGAGGACGAATCGCTCATCGTCATCGACAAGCGTGACGGCTTGCTCTCCGTCTCCGACTCCGTGGCGCAGGAGCGCACCGCCTGGGCCATCCTCTCGGCCTACGTCCGCGAGCAAGACCCGAGGAACCGAATCTTTGTCCTCCACCGCCTCGACCGCGGCACATCCGGCCTGATGATGTTCGCCCGCAACAAAGGCGTGCAGGAGAAGATGCGGGAGGGATGGGCCGACATCGTCACACGGCGCTCATACGTGGCTGTTGTCGAGGGTGTGCCAGAGCCTGCGGAGGACACGCTGCGGAACTTCCTCGCTGAAAACAGTCGCATGAAGGTCTATTGCACTGACGCCCTGCATGGCAAGGAGGCCGTCACGCACTATCGCGTCCTCAAGGCCGCGAGCGACTGTGCCTTGGTGGAGTTCACGCTCGAGACTGGCCGCAAGAATCAGATCCGTGCGCAGATGGAAGCCTTCGGTCACCCCATTGCTGGAGACCCTAAATACGGCGCCCAGACCGATCCCGCGGAGCGTCTCATGCTGCACGCCTGTCGGCTGTGGTTCATCCACCCCGAGACGGGTCGTGAGATGCGTTTCGATACGCCCATTCCCACCGTCTTTTCCGCCCAAGTGCGCGATCGCGAGTAGGAAGTCGTTTAGGCACCCCATGCGGTGTGTTTTACGCCTAAATGTCAGTTTTGAGGTGACAAGATTGCTGAGAGATTATGTCTAATTGTCAGTCGACGCCCACTCTGCGATGCGTTTAGGACTCCAGTTGACGATTAGACAGACGAACGTGCCCCAGAGTGGGTACCCGCTTACGGTTAACGTGAGTCCGATGTAAGCAGAGAGCTTCCACGGAAGTCACGCGAGGGCCAAAACGTTTTTGGAAATGCTTGCAGCGTTCCTGCAAACTCCAGAAAGTTTTTCGAGGTCTTTGCAGCGTTCCTGCAAACGCCAAAAAGTTTTTCGAAGCACTTGCAGCATTCCTGCAAATTCCAGAAAGTTTTTCGAGGCCTTTGCAGCATTCCTGCAAACTCCAGAAAGTTTTTCGAGGCCTTTGCAGCATTCCTGCAAACTCCAAAAAGTTTTTCGAGGCCTTTGCAGCGTTCCTGCAAACTCCAGAAAGTTTTTCGAGGCCTTTGCAGCGTTCCTGCAAACTCCAGAAAGTTTTTCGAGAGACTTGCAACAGTGTTGTAAACGCCAAAAAGTTTTTCGTGGGACTTGCAACAGTGTTGCAAACGCCGAAAAGTTCTTCGTGAGACTTGCAACAGTGTTGCAAACGCCAGAAAGTTTTTCGTGGGACTTGCAACAGTGTTGCAAACGCCAGAAAGTTTTTCGAGAGACTTGCAACAGTGTTGCAAACTCCAAAAAGTTTTTCGTGGGACTTGCAACAGTGTTGCAAACGCCAGAAAGTTTTTTGTGGGACTTGCAACAGTGTTGCAAGCGTTTCCAAAAACACTTTGGCTGTCACAGTGCGCTATCCAAGACATTCTCCAGAAATAAGGAACCTCATTCTTTCGTCGAACACACGTTCAGTTAGAACTCCGGATTTCAAGGGCGACCAGCGCCCGTAAGTCCTTTCTTCTACTTTTGCGCGCCCAAGGGCCGCAGGGCCTATACGTATTTATGTAAGAGAGAAAAGAAATGCAGTTGTCGATAGACAGTAAAGAGTTTGACAAGTTTTTGATGGTAGGCGACAAGGTGCTGGTCAAGCCGACGAATCCGCAGGTGAAGACGAAGTCCGGGCTGCTCCTTCCGCCCTTGGTGCAGGAAGGCGAAAAGCTACAGACGGGCTATGTGATCCGCACCGGACCGGGTTATCCGCAGCCCTCGCACGTGGACGAGGACGAGGCGTGGAAGAAGAAGGACAACCGCAGCGCCTACATCTCCCTGCAAGCCCATGAGGGCGACTTGGCCGTCTACATGCAGAGCGCCGCTTATGAGGTAAGCATCAATCAGGAGAAGTTTCTCATCCTGCCCCACTCCGCCATCCTCATGTTGGTGCGCGACAAGGATTTGTTTGAATGAATAGGACTACGTGATATGAACAGAATCGTAAGCAAGGAACATTTCTCACCCCATGTGGTGAAGCTCGAAGTCGAGGCTCCGCTGATCGCACGGTCGCGCAAGGCGGGACATTTCGTCATCGTACGCGTAGGGGAGCAAGGCGAGCGCATTCCGCTGACCATCGCTTCCGCGGATACATCGCGGGGCACGATCACGCTGGTGGTGCAAGCCGTCGGGCGATCGTCGAAGAAGCTCTGCGCCCTCGATGAGGGCGACGCGGTGACGGACGTTGTCGGGCCGCTCGGGCAGGCTACCCACATTGAGCGCGTGGGCACTGTTGTTTGCGCCGGTGGAGGCGTCGGCGTAGCGCCTTTGCTACCTATCGTGGAGGCCTTCCATAAGGCTGGTAACCGCGTGATTGTGGTGCTGGCCGCTCGCACGAAGGACTTGATCATCCTTGAAGACCGCATGCGCGCCTGCTCAGACGAGGTGATCATTATGACGGATGATGGGTCGTATGGCACCAAGGGACTCGTCACGCAGGGCGTTGAGTCTGTGATCCAACGCGAGTCCGTCAACCTCTGCGTAACCATCGGGCCAGCCGTGATGATGAAGTTCGTCGCAGCCCTAACGAAGAAATACGAGATCCCGACCGTGGCCTCACTCAACACCATCATGGTGGACGGCACGGGCATGTGCGGCGCCTGTCGTGTGACGGTCGGCGGACGGACGAAGTTCGTCTGCGTCGACGGCCCCGAGTTCGACGCCCATCAGGTGGACTTTGACGAGATGATGATGCGCCTTCGCTCTTACAAGGAGGAGGAACAGAAGTAGAACGCCAGAAACGATAGACAGCATGGAAACCATACCGACCGTCGCCGACCGTCGCGCCGAATCGTGGCGCGAGGAACTTCGACAGGGCATGAAAGCCAAGGAACGCACCGCCATCCATCGGGTGGAGATGAACGAGCTCGACCCCGATTATCGCAGCCATAACAACGAAGAGGTGAACCAAGGCCTGACCGAGGAGCAGGCCTTACGTGAGGCGCAGCGTTGCCTCGATTGCGTGACGCCGACCTGCATGGAGGGTTGCCCGGTGAGCATACAGATCCCCTCATTCATTAAGAATATCGAGCGCGGCAACTTCCTCGAGGCTGCCCGCGTGCTGAAAGAAACAAGCGCACTGCCAGCCGTCTGTGGCCGCGTCTGTCCGCAGGAGAAGCAGTGTGAAAGTCGCTGCGTGCATGTGAAGATGAAGAAGGCGCCCGTGGCCATCGGTTACTTGGAGCGCTTTGCCGCCGACTATGAGCGCGAGAGTGGACAGATAGCCGTCCCTGAGTGTGCGCCATCGAAGGGCATTAAGATCGCCGTCGTCGGATCGGGCCCAGCGGGGCTGTCTTTTGCTGGCGACATGGCCAAGCGCGGCTATGACGTAACCGTCTTTGAGGCGCTTCACGAGATCGGCGGTGTGTTGAAGTACGGTATCCCCGAGTTCCGTCTGCCGAATCGCATCGTGGAGGTGGAGATTGACGGGCTGCGGAAGATGGGCGTGCAATTCATCACGAACTGCATCGTAGGCAAGACGATCAGCTACGACGATCTGCACGCCGACGGCTTCCGCGGCATCTTCGTAGCCAGTGGAGCCGGTCTGCCGAACTTTATGAACATCCCGGGCGAGAACTTGATCGGCGTCATGTCGTCCAACGAATACCTCACCCGCGTGAATCTCATGCACGCCGCTTCGACGGACGCCGATACGCCTGTCTTCAAGGGCAAGCACGTGGCTGTGATTGGTGGCGGCAACACGGCGATGGACTCTGTACGCACGGCGCGCCGCCTCGGTGCTGCCCGCGCCATGATCGTCTATCGCCGCAGCGAAGAGGAGATGCCTGCACGCATCGAGGAGGTGAAGCACGCCAAGGAAGAGGGCGTGGAGTTCTTGACGCTCCATAACCCGATCGAATACCTTGGCGACGAGAACGGACGTGTGAAGCACATGCGCCTCCAACGCATGGAGCTGGGTGAACCCGACGCTTCGGGGCGGCGCCGACCGGTACCAGTGGAGGGTGCAGTGGAAACAATCGACGTGGACGAAGTGATCGTCAGTGTGGGTGTTTCGCCCAACCCACTCATCCCGCAGGCCTTCGCAGGATTGGAGATCTCGAAACGGGGCACGATCATTGTAGGTGAGGCAGACATGCGTTCGTCGCTTGCGGATGTCTACGCCGGCGGCGACATCGTGCGCGGCGGCGCTACGGTGATCCTTGCTATGGGTGACGGGCGGCGCGCTGCTGCCGCAATGGACGAAGCCTTGCAGGAGCACAAATCGTGAATTAAATGTAAAAAGCAGCCTTTCTTGAGGAGTGCCCAAAACAATCCAACGGTGGGGCTGTTTCATATAGCGAATTTTGATTCTATGTTTTTTTAATTGCTACAGGTATGAAAAAGAAATTGCTTTATTGTGGAATCGCAGCTTTGACGCTGGGATTCGTATCGTGTAACCAAAACGCGAAGAACGCTGAGAACGCAGAAAATGCGGACAGCGCAATGGTAGCTGAGCAGCCCGCTGAGGCTCCGGCACCTGCATTTGATAAGGTAGGCGCATACGCCGGCACACTGCCCTGCGCAGATTGCAGCGGTCTGGAGACGACCGTAGAACTGATGGGCGACATGACCTACAAGGTGACGCAAGACGCCAAGGGTAAGAAGGACGGTGGCCACAGCGAGGCTGCAGGTAGCTTCACTTGGGATCCTGCAAGCGGCATTATCACGCTGGAGAATGCCGATGCACTGAGCTTCCGCAAGCTGCTGATTGAGGGCGACAACGTGGTAGTCGTAGGCGACGATGGCGCCAAGGCTGCTGAGAACGCTGACAAGTATGTCCTGACCAAGAAGCAACCGGCATAAGGATTTTTGATTTCAACGATAACATGCTTGAAAGCGTGCGGGCCGCGACGGTCTGCACGCTTTTTTTGTTTGCGCCAAACTGAAAAGCATCGTCTTTCGGGCTCTGCGTTGCGCAGGGAGCAAAAAAGGGTGTCTTTTGGAGCCCTGCGTAACGCAGGGAGCAAAAAAGGGTCTCTTTCGGAGCCCTGCGCAACGCAGGAAGCAAAAAAGGGTCTCTTTCGGAGCCCTGCGTTACGCATGGAGCAAAAAAGGGTCTCTTTCGGGCTCTGCGTTGCGCAGGGAGCAAAAGGCATTGCATTTTGGTGGAAGCTGTGAACTGATCTAAGTTCTGTCTTTCTTTGCAGCCCCGATTCACTGGGGAAGAACCTCGCCTCCTCCATTTTCCCGCTACATACACATTATACTATATGTCATTCCACAAGATCCTCTTCCTCGTTTGCCTTACGCCGTGGCTGTCCGGCCTTTCAGCGCAAGACGTGGAGACGACGCAGGCGCCTGACACGCTGCGCCTCCGATTAGACGAAGCGATTCAAATCGCCCTCACCGAAAATCCCACCGTCCGCGTGGCGGATTACGACGTCGAAATCAAAAAAGAAGCCCGACGCGAAGCGCGTGCCGGACTGCTGCCTGAGGCCTCGCTCAGCGCCTCCTACTCGCGCACGCTCAAGAAGCAAACGATGGTCATGGAGTTCGGCGGACAGTCCACCAAGATTCAAATGGGTACGGACAACTCCTACTCGGCCGGCTTATCCATCAACCTGCCCCTCTTTGCACCCGCGCTCTACCGCAGCATCCGGCTTACGGAGGCGGACATCGAGTTGGCCGTGGAGAAGGCGCGTGCATCACGCATCGGCATGGTCAACGAGGTCACGAAGGCCTTCTACCAGCTGCTTCTGGCGCAGGATAGCTACCGTGTGCTGCAAGAAGCCTATGCGCAGGCCGAGGCCAACCTCCGCATCGTCAACGAACGCTTCACGCTGGGGAGCGTCAGCGAGTACGACCGTATCCGCGCCGATGTGCAGGTGCGCAGTCTCAAGCCGGGGCTCGTCTCGGCAGGTAACGGTGTGGCGCTGGCGGGTCTGCAACTGCGTGTGTTGCTCGGGGTGGCTGGCGAACCCATCATCGCTGCCCGCGGCAGTCTGGCGGATTATGAATCGGCCATGAAGCCCGATCAGCCCATCGCCGAGACGCTGGAAAACAACAGCGATCTACGCCAGTTAGACCTCAACTTGGAGCTACTCAGCCACAACGAACGCCTGACGAAGGCCAACTTCCTGCCCACCATCGGCGCCTCCTACAGCTACTCGTATAGCTCGATGAACAACAACTTTCGCATTCGCAACTACTCCTGGTATCCCTATTCGCTCGTCGCGTTGAGCGTCAACATTCCGCTCTTCAAGGCCTCGAACTACCCGAAGCTGCGCAAGGTGCGCCTGCAAATGCAGCAGCTCCGCGAGACACGCCTCAACGCCGAACGTCAGCTCGGTATGCTCGTACAAAACGCTCGAGACAAGATGGCAGCGGCTTATGAACAGCAGGCCAGCAACCGCGAGGGCGTGGCCCAGGCGGAGAAAGGTCGGCTGATCGCCCGCAAACGCTACGAGGTGGGCATGGGCACTATCCTCGAACTCAACGACGCCGAGGTGGCACTCACACAGGCCGAGCTGGCCTATCGCCAAGCCATCTACGACTACCTCACCGCCCGCGCCGATCTGGAGAAGACGCTGGGGAATAACGACCTCGAACACACGATAAATCAGAAATAATAGAACAACAATGAAGAGAGAAATAATCATACGATCGGCAGTCGCCCTGCTGCTTGCGGCGGCTATCGTAGCCTGCTCGGGCGGAGGTAAACAGGCAGAAGAGACGGAGCAGGAAGCCCTGCCGAAGGTGAAGCTGGGCGCTGCCGTGCGAGAAGAGGTGGAGCAGGTGGAGACATATACCGCCACCGTCGAAGCGCAGGTCACGAACAATATCGCGCCCTCCATGCCCGTACGGATCGAGCGTATCAACGTCGAGGTGGGCGACCGCGTCAGCCGCGGGCAGGCGCTTGTGCAGATGGACGCCGCCAGCCTCCGCCAGCAGCAATTGCAGATGGAGAACCTGCGCGCCGACTTCCGCCGCATCGACGAGCTGTATAAGGTGGGCGGCGTGTCGCGCTCGCAATGGGAGGCCTCGAAGACGAGCCTCGATGTGAGCGAAACGGCCTACCGCAACCTGCAACGTAACACCACGCTGACGAGTCCCATCAGTGGCGTCGTCACGGCCCGTAACTATGACAATGGCGACATGTACAACGGCGCGCAACCCGTCCTCACCGTGGCGCAGATCCAGCCCGTGAAGCTGGTGATCAATGTGTCCGAAAGTCAGTTCACGCGCATCACCAAAGGCACCAAGGCCGAGGTGGAGCTGGATGTTTACCCCGGCGAGACGTTCGAGGGCACCATCAACCTGATCCACCCGACGGTGAACGCCACCACGCGCACGTTTGCAGCCGAGGTGCGGTTGCCTAACGCGGATCAGCGCGTGCGTCCGGGCATGTTTGGCCGTGTGAAGCTGAATCTTGGCAAGACGGAGCGCATCGTCGTGCCCGATAAGGCCATCATCAAGCAAGCCGGCTCGGGCGAACGTTACGTGTATGTCTGCCGCGACGGGCGCGTGTTGCGTCGCACGGTGGAGTTAGGTCGTCGCTTGGGCGACCGCTACGAGCTGCTCTCCGGCCTCGATGGCGAAGCCGACGTCGTTGTCGACGGGCAGTATCAGTCGGCTGTCAAGGACAGCGCACAAGTGGAAGTGGTAAAGAATTAATCAAGCACCCCATGAGCTTATACGAAGGAGCCGTAAAGAAGCCCATTATGACGAGCCTGAGCTTTCTGGCGATCGTCATCTTCGGACTCTTCTCCCTATCCCGTCTGCCGGTAGACCTCTATCCGGACATTGAAACGAACACCATCATGGTGCTCACCGCCTATCCTGGGGCCAGCGCGTCGGACATCGAGACGAACATTTCCCGACCGCTCGAGAACAGCCTCAACACGGTCAGCAACCTGAAGCATATCACCTCGCGCTCGTCCGAGAACTTGTCGCTCATCCAGCTCGAGTTCGAGTATGGTAACGACATCAATGAGCTGACGAACGACGTGCGCGATAAGCTCGATATGGTCAAGTCGCAGCTGCCTGATAACGCCGAGACGCCGATCATCTTCAAGTTCTCGTCAGACATGATCCCGATTTTGATCCTTTCGGTCGAGGCGGGAGAGAGTCAGCAGGCGCTCTACAAGATCCTCGACGACAACGTGGCCAACCCCTTGGCGCGCATCCCCGGCGTGGGTACCGTGTCGATCAACGGCGCACCCAAGCGCGAGATCCAAGTCTATTGCGACCCCGCCAAACTGGAGGCCTACAACCTGACCGTCGAAACCATCGGTGCCATCATCGGCGCAGAGAATCGCAACATCCCCGGCGGTAGTCTCGACATCGGTAACGAGACGTATGCGCTGCGTGTGGAGGGTGAGTTCAAGGACGCCCGCGAGATGGAGAGCATCGTAGTCGGAACGGTCGGCGGTGCGAACGTCTACCTGCGCGACGTGGCGCGGGTGGTCGACACCGTGGAGGAACGCACGCAGGAGGCTTACACGAACGCCATCCGCGGCGGTACGATCATCATACAGAAGCAATCCGGCGCCAACTCCGTCAACATCGCCAAGCAAGTACTCGCCAAGCTGCCCGAGCTGCAAAAGAACTTGCCGCCCGACGTGAAGCTGGGCATCATCTGGGACTCGTCGGAGAACATCCTCGAGACCATCGACAGCCTCACGGAGACGGTGCTCTACGCCCTGCTCTTCGTTGTGCTTGTCGTCTTCCTCTTCCTCGGTCGCTGGCGGGCCACGCTGATCATTTCGATCACCATCCCGCTCTCGCTCATCGCCTCGTTCGTCTACTTGGCCATCACAGGCAACACGATCAACATCGTCTCGCTCTCGTCGCTCTCTATCGCCATCGGTATGGTAGTGGACGACGCCATCGTGGTCTTGGAGAACGTTACGACCCACATCGAGCGCGGCTCGGCGCCGTCGCAGGCGGCTATACATGGCACAAACGAGGTGGCCATCTCTGTCGTCGCCTCCACGCTGACGATGATCGCCGTGTTCTTCCCCCTGACGATGGTCACGGGTATGACCGGCGTGCTCTTCAAACAATTGGGCTGGATGATGTGCGTCATCATGGTCGTTTCCACCGTGGCTGCCCTTACGCTGACGCCGATGCTTTGCTCGCGTCTGCTGCGCTTGCAACGCAAGCCGTCGAAGGCCTTCCGCACGTTTTATCACCCCATCCAACGCGCCCTCGACGCCCTCGACACGGGCTACGCGCGACTGCTCGACTGGGCCGTGAGTCACCGACGGACGATGGTGCTTTCGTGCATCGTCTTTTTCGTGCTCAGTCTCCTTTGCGCGGGTTACATCGGCACGGAGTTCTTTCCCCAGCAGGACAACGGCTACATCACCGCCAAGCTGGAGCTGCCTGTGGGTACGCGTAAGGAGGTGGCCCAGGAGTTGGCCGCGCGGCTGACGAACGAATGGCGACAGAAGTATCCCGAGATCACCGTCTGTAGCTATACCGTGGGTCAGGCCGACGCCACGAACACCTTCGCCGCGATACGCGACAACGGGTCGCACATCATCACCTTCAACCTTAGCCTTACGAAATCCAGCGAACGCAAACGCTCGCAGGCGATGATCGGCGACATGATGCGCGAGGATCTCAAGGCGTACCCCGAGTTCACGAAGACGAAAGTCGTGCCCGGCGGCGACAACGGCGGCATGGGCGGACAGGCTACGGCCGACTTCGAGATCTACGGCTACGACATGGCCACGACCGACCGCTTGGCGCAGGAGCTGCGCACGGAGTTGCTGAAGCAAGACGGCGTATCGGAGGTGAACATCAGCCGCGGCGACTACCTGCCGGAGTATCAGGTGGACTTCGATCGCGAGAAACTGTCCGTGCAAGGCCTCAACCTCTCCACCGCCGGCTCCTACCTGCGCAACCGCATCAACGGCTACACTGCGTCGCAGTATCGCGAGGACGGAGCGGAGTCGGACATCGTCGTGCGTTATGCGCCCGAGTACCGCACGGGCATAGAGGATATCGAGAACATACTCATCTACAATAATCAGGGACGCACCGTGCGGGTGCGCGACGTGGGTACCGTAGTGGAGCGTTTCGCGCCGCCGGCCATCGAGCGCAAGGACCGCGAACGCATCGTGACCGTCTCCGCTGTGCCGAAGCCGGGCGCGCCGTTAGGCACCGTCGTGGCCGAGGGCCAGAAGGTGATCGACCGCATGCAGACGCCGAGCAACGTCAAGATCCAAGTCTCCGGTTCCTTTGAAGATCAGCAAGACTCCTTCTCCGACCTCGGCGTCTTGGCGCTGCTCATCATCGTGCTCGTCTTCATCGTCATGGCCGCGCAGTTTGAGTCGCTGACGTACCCCTTCATCATCATGTTCTCCGTGCCCTTCGCTGTGAGTGGCGTGCTGATGGCGCTCTTCCTCTCGCGCACCACGCTGAACGTGATGAGCCTCCTGGGCGGCATCATGTTGATCGGCATCGTGGTGAAGAACGGCATCGTGCTCATCGACTACATCACCCTCTGCCGTGAGCGCGGTCGGGCGGTGAAGAACTCCGTCGTGACGGCTGGCAAGAGCCGTCTGCGCCCCGTGCTGATGACCACCATGACGACGATCCTCGGTATGGTGCCCATGGCCATCGGTGGTGGACAAGGCTCCGAGCTGTGGCGCCCGATGGGTGTCTCCGTCATCGGTGGCCTCACCGTCTCCACCATCCTCACGCTGCTGCTTGTGCCCGTGCTCTACTGCTCGTTTGCCGGCGTGGGCATCAAGCGCCAACGCCGCAAGATGCGCCGCATGCGCGAGATGGACGACTTCTATCAAGCCCACAAGCACCTCATCACGAAGCCCAAAGATTGACCCCTTATGAAAGCTGTATTTATAGCCTGCGATCAGGCCCATCACGAAGACGTCCTCACGCTGCTGACCCACTTCAACTGCCGCGGCTACACGGCTTTTGGACAAGTCACCGGACGCGGTTCCCAAACGGGCGATCCACATCTCGGGTCGCACGCCTGGCCGGCGATGAACGAGGCCATCCTGACCGTCGTTGACGCCGACCTCGTCCCCCGCCTGCTGGAGGCCCTTCGCGCCCTCGATGAGCGGTCCGACCAGCTCGGCCTCCGCGCCTTCGTCTGGAATGTGGAAGCGACCGTCTGACGAGCGCCCTGCGTCATCGTCCGATGATTCAGCGGGAGCCTCTCCGTAGCCGTCGCGATGCGTCTTGCGCGGGGGCTCCCGGTGTTTCCAATCATGCTTGCGGGATTTCCGCAAATGAAAAATCAACCATTAACGATGCCCCTCCTCGTCCTGCTTCTCGCCTTGATTCGTCTGCCCGACGGCGGCCACACGGAAGACACGCTCCGCCTCGTCACCGTCGCGGACACGCTTCACTACGTGCAGGTGGCCGACTACGCCGGTCGTGTCGAACGTTGGCCCTTGCCCTATCCCGTCTACCGTTTCCAGACGGGCGACATCAACGGCGATGGCCGCACCGACGTGCTTGTGGGCGTCATCAAGTCCACCCGCTACGACCCGCAGGTGGCGCGCCGGCTCTTCATTTTCAAGGTCTACAAAGACCGCTACATCCGCCCCCTGTGGATGGGTTCGCGGCTCAGCCATCCGCTCGTCGACTTCCGTTTCGCGCACATCGACGGCCAGCCGCGCGTGCTCACCATCGAGCGTGACACCACGCCCGAGCGCTACCTGATTGCCGTCTATCGCTGGCGTTCCTTCGGCCTCGACTTCGTCGCTTACCACGCCCGCGGCATCCCCCTCGACGAGGCTCGCCAACGGCTCGAGGGCGCGCCGATCTCCTCTGGGCAGACCCATCAAGGCCGCCCCTATAACCCCTAACTACTTTTACACCACATGACAACAAAAACTTGGTTTTGGGCTGCGACGATGGCAGCCCTGTGCCTGCTCCGGGCGGGCGCACAGACGGCGGACTACACGCCCACGAAAGAGAACCTCCAGGCGCGCGAGACGTTCCGCAGCGATCGCTTCGGCATCTTCATTCACTGGGGGCTCTACACCATGGCCGGCGATGGCGAATGGATGATGCACAACCGCAACGTCGACCGCGACGAGTACGCGCGGCTGGCCGGCGGCTTCTATCCCGCCGCCTTCGATGCCGATCGCTGGGTCAAGTCCGTGGCCGACGCCGGCGCGAAGTACATCTGCGTCACCACGCGCCATCACGACGGCTTCTCCATGTTCGCCACCCGCGAGTCGGACTTCAACATCATCGAGGCCACGCCCTTCCGCCGCGACGTGATCCGTGAGCTGGCCGACGCCTGCGCCCGACACGGCGTCCGCCTGCACCTCTACTATTCGCACCTCGACTGGCGTCGCGACGACTACTTCCCCCGTGGCCGCACCGGCCTCGGCACCGGTCGCACCCGCGAAGGTCGCTGGGACGACTACTGCGCCTTCATGAACCGCCAGCTCACCGAGCTGCTCACCGGCTACGGCCCCATCGGCGCCATCTGGTTCGACGGCATGTGGGACAAGGACATCTACCCCGACGGCGTGACCGACTCCACCTGGCGCCTCACGCCGCAGTACGCGCTCATTCACCGCCTGCAGCCCGCGTGCCTCATCGCCAACAACCACCACACGACGCCCTTCGCCGGCGAGGACATCCAGATCTTCGAGCGCGATCTGCCGGGCGAGAACAAGGCGGGGCTCTCCGGCCAGGCCATCAGCCGGCTGCCGCTCGAGACGTGCGAGACGATGAACCGCTCGTGGGGCTATCGTATGACGGATCAAGCGTACAAATCGACCGCCGACCTTATCCGCCTGCTTGTCCGCGCCGCCGGCAACGACGCCAACCTGTTGCTCAACGTTGGCCCGCAGCCCGACGGGCAGTTGCCCGACACGGCACTGGCGCGGCTGCGTGAGGTGGGCGCCTGGATGAAGACGTATGGGAAGACGGTGCAGGGCACGCGCGGCGGCGTGGTGCGGCCGCATGAGTGGGGCGTGACGACGCAGCGCGGCCGCACGCTCTTCGTGCACGTCTTGAGCGACGTCGATCGCCTCATCTGCCTGCCCTACGCCGGCAATCGTGTACGTCAGGCGGTGGACTATCGCACGCGTGTGCCGGTACGCTTCGTGCAAGACGCTGACGGCATCGTCCTCAAGCTCCCCACCACCGCCAAGGCCGACCCGGACTTTGTGGTCGAGGTGGAATTTGCAGAGGAACTGAAAACGACGAACTAAGGGCGGCCGTCATCTTGTACCCGGCCAAACTTCGCCGGCCGGCGCACCGGCCTTGACTTTCTTTTGCTCCTTTTCTTGTGTCAAGACAAGAAAAGGAGGTATGTCAAGGGAAGAAAAGAAGAAACCCCGAAGCGCCTCCTCAACCCTCGTTTAGTAATTCGATAAGATCAGCATGGCTCTTGACTTGACGCGCGGAGCGGTATGGCGGGTGATCCCCGCCTTCGCGCTGCCGCTGCTGGTGGGCAACCTGACGCAGCAGGTGTACAACCTGACCGACAGCGTCATCGTGGGGCGCTTCCTGGGCAAGGAGGCGCTGGCCGCCGTCTCGGCCTCTTTCTTCATCTATTACTTCATCATCTCTCTGGCCATCGGCGTGGGGAGCGGCATCACCGTCGTCGTCTCGCAGCGCTTCGGCGCCCGCGATCACGCGGCAGTGCGGCGTGCCTTCTCGTCCTTTCTGCTCTTTGCGATCGTGGCCGGGGCGGTGCTCTCCGTCGTTGGCGTCGTCGGTGCCGACGCGTTCTTTCGGCTCACCCGCACGCCGCCCGAGGTGATGCCCTACGCCTTGCGGTACTTCCGCGTCTACGCCGCCGGCACCCTCTTCTTCATCCTCTTCTACAGCGCCCTCTCCATCCTGCGCGGCATCGGCGACTCGGTGCGGCCCATGCGTTTCGTGCTGGCTACGGCCGTGCTCAACATCGCGTTCGATCTGCTTTTCATCCTCGTTTTTCGTTGGGACATCGAGGGCGCCGCCGCGGCCACCGTCCTGGCGCAAGCCTGTGGCGTGGCGTTAGTCATCCGGCGTATCCGCCGCCACGATCTGCTCTCGCTCCGCCGCCGCGACCTCGTTTTCGACCGCCCACTCTTCCTCCAAGGCGTCCGCATCGGCATCCCCACCGGCGTGCAGCAATGCGCCATCGCCATCGGGCTTGTCGCCCTCTTAGGCATCGTCAACGGCTTCGGCGCCGACACGCTCACGGCCTATGGTGCGGCGGGCAAGATCGACTCCATCATCGTGCAGATCATCCTCACGCTCGCCGGTGCCCTGTCGGCCTTCTGCGGACAAAACATCGGCGCCGGCCGCTTCGATCGCGTGCATGCCGGCGTACGCTTCGCCATGCTCTTCAACGTCTGCCTGTGTCTCGTTGTGCTGGCCGCCATCTTGGTCTTTGGCCGGCAGATGATGGGCGCCTTCACCGAGGATGCGGCCGTGGTGGCCATCGGGCAGGAATATTTGACGATACTCGGCGCCGTGCTCGTCTTCCACGGCGCGCTCAGCATCCTCAACGGCGCCATGCGTGGCGCGGGCGACACCTTCTTTGCGATGGTCACGGGCATCGTCTCCTTTTGGCTCATACGCATCCCACTGGCCACCCTCTTCAGCCGTGCGTGGGGTCGCGTGGGCATCTGGTGGGCCATTGCGGCCAGCATCACGCTCGCCTTTATCGCCACGCTCATCTATTACCGCACCGGGCGATGGAAACGGAGGCTCTGATTAGCCTCGGCCATCAGAAGGCGTAGCGTTTCTTATCCCAACAGATCGATTTGCCCCCCATTCCAGCCGGAAATGGCCTCGAAATACGCAGCGATAATAAGCAACATACAAGTTTCTTAATGTCGCATACAGTGATGATCAATTCCCGTACGGTAATTGAATGCTGCATGCAGCGATGATCAATTCTCGTACGGTATCTTAATGATACAGGCGATTATATTCGATTACCGAACGGTATCTTAATGCTACACACAACAATATTCGATTACCGTGCGGTAATTGAATGCCACGCGCAGCGATGATCAATTTCCGGACGGTTTCTTAATGCCGCATACAGTGACGATCAGTTACGCGTACGTTTTTTAATGCCGCACGCAGCGACGGGGGCGTCGCAGAGCCGCATGGCTTCGGAAATACACGATTCTTGAGGCTTGCATGTCCGCCTCGGAGCAGTTCGCCCCAAGGGATTGCAATGCGCTGCGTACCTTTGCCAGTGATATTAAACGACGAAACAGAACCGAAACGACATGGATAGGAACGAATCAAACGAAGAAAGGAATCTGCCTCTTCGGCAGCTTGAGGAGGCTACATCGTACAGCAAGTATTACGACGACAAACGTTTCTGGCGCAAGGTGCGGCGCATAGCACAGAAGGTGGGCGGAAGCGTGCTGAAACCTGTGCTACTGCTGTTTTACATGATGAAGAGCGATTCGGTTTCGCTCAAGGACAAGGCCTACATCGTCGGCGCGCTGGGCTACTTTGTGCTGCCGATCGACATCGTGCCCGACTTTCTGGCCGGGCTGGGCTACACGGACGACTTGGCCGTGATCACGCTCCTGATTAAGTATCTCAAGGACAACATTACGCCCGAGATCGAGATGCGAGTCGACGCTAAGATCCGCGACCTGATGGAAACCAAAGAGGAGCAGGAACAGGAAAAAGAGCAGCCGCAGGTGTAATGTGCGGCCCCCGGACCGCACGAAGAAGCGCCCCCTCCGACCAGACTTCAGTCCAAAATGAAGAGGTCGGAGGGGGCGTTGCGTTGGAGGACATCGAGGCGGATCGTGTCGGGCGCGATGCGGATGCCGGCCTCCGTGAGTCGCCGGCTGACGGTCTCGTAGGCCAGCTCGGGGCGGTTGTTCTCGCGGCTGAGGTGGCAGAGCCAGACGTGGCGCAAGTCGGGCGCGCGGTGAGCGGCCAGGAGGTCAGCCGCCTCGCGGTTGCTGAGGTGGCCGCCGGGGCCGGCGACGCGCTCCTTGAGGAAGTAGGGGTAGCGGCCATGACGGAGCATATCCTCGTCGTAGTTGGCCTCGAGGACGAGGTGTCGGGCGCGGGCCACGTAGCGCGCGATCGTGTCCGTCGGCTGGCCGATGTCCGAGGCGATCACCAGGCGGTGCGGGCCGCAGGTGATGAAGTATCCGACACAGTCGCTGCTGTCGTGCGGGATCTCGAAGGCCTCGATGGTGAGATCGCGGATGGTGAAGGGCACGCCCTTTTCGATCACGCGCCCGGCGGTGCGGAGGGGCTCGTCGACGTATCGACTGCGATTGATGCCGGTGTGCACGCGTTCGGTGGCGTAGACAGGGATATGGCAGCGTTCGCCGAGGCAGCCGACGGTCTTGATGTGGTCGCCGTGGTCGTGGGTGACGAGCACAGCCAGGATGCGGTCGAAGTCGATGTCGGCCTGGCGGAGCGCCTTACGGATGGTGCGCAGTCCGATGCCGGCGTCGACGAGGATGCCGTAGTCAGCGGTGCCAACGTAGTAGCAGTTGCCACTGCTGCCGCTGGCCAGACTCATGAAGCGGAGGGTCATAGTTCTATCGATGATTTATGCGGCCTTGAGCCCAATTCTCTACCGGATTGGCGTAGATGCCGAGGAAGATCGCCTTCAGGATGGAAGGATCGCCGTCGATCTCTTGCAGCATCTGTTGCATACGTGCTTCGAAGGCCGTGCGTGCCTCGGGCGTGTAACGGTCGGTGTAGGTCGACGTGCCGCTGCGGAGGTCGTGGGCGATGAAATTGTTGTCGAAGAGGCGGTAGTTGCGGTGGATCTGTTGGTCGATCTCGTCGGCCACCGTGCGATAGAACGCGTTGGCATGTCGGGCCTCGACGGTGTCGGGCAGCGAGCGGTCGAGCGGTTGACCGATGGCGAAGTGTACGCATCCCTTCGGCTGTAGGATGCCCGTGAGGATGCTGTGCAGATCCTCGCCCGGCTGCTTGACGTACTTGCGTCCGCCGCGACTGAGGTAGAGCTCACGCGTCTTGAGGATGTCGCACGGCTCCCACTGGTAGGAGACGGCCACGGGGACGATGTGCAGGCTACGGATGGCGCGCGCCGCGTTGGTGCGGTCGCTGAGGGCAAACATCTTGACGATGCCGCGGTCCGTGCGGTCGTCGCCATCCTTCGTGCGACCGTTGCGCTGGGCGATCCAGATCGACTCCCGCTTCTCGAGCAGCGTGTGGCGGATATACGCGGAGAGTTGGAGGGAATCGGCCAAGAAGTCGTGCATGTTGCTATCACGTACCACCTTGAACATCTTGTTGGCCCGACCGATGGCCGTGGCCAGTTCGCCCTGCATGAGGTTGCTGCCGAAGGTGATCTCCGTCGTGCGGTGGCCCGCCTCGTGCAGCAGGTTTTGCAGCAGCGAGGAGTCGAGCATAATGTCGCGGTGGTTGGAGATGAAGAGGTATCGCTCCGCCGGATCGAGGTCGTCCAGCCCGTCGACCGTCAGGCGTGTGATGGAGCGGCGGATGATCCGCAGATTGACATGATACATGACGCTCATCTGGAACTCATCCGTGGTGCGGATGGCGCGCACCATGCGGCGCACCTCCTCTACGTCGCGGTGAGGAAAGACGTAACGCGCCAGTGCGTCAAAGGCTTCACTGTCGGCAATGCGCTGCATGGCAGCGGGGATCTCGTCCGCAACGAAGGGACGCAAGTCCTCAAACTGATCCGTAACATTCATTGGGGGCGATTGCGTTTGTCGATAAACTTCACCGGCTTGCGGCTGATGTCCGGGTGATTGATGCGGCGCACCTCCTCGGGCGACGAGACGGCGATCTCGGGGGCTACGCGGATACGTGCACGGAAGCGGTCTTTCAGCTCCTTGACCACGTCAAACGCCGGCCGTTCGCGCAGCCCGACGCGGATTACGATTCGGTCGTTGCCGTATTCGTTGGCGCTGACTTCCATCACGTAATTCTCCACGTAGGGCGTATTGTCCAAGACGTCGAAGACGGCGGGCGGATAGAGCGTTGTGCCCTTGTATTTGACCATGTGGTTCCGTCGGCCGATGATCGGGCTGATGCGCATTGTGGTGCGTCCGCAACGGCATGGCTCACGGTGGAATCGCGCCAAGTCGCCCGTCTTGAAGCGCACGAGCGGCATGCCCTCCACACCGAGCGTAGTGACGACAAGCTCGCCCGCCTCATCGTCGGCTACGGGCAATCCATCGTCGCCGATCAGCTCGCAGATGATTAGCTCTGGGTGATGGTGTCCGCCGCAGCCGCAGGGACATTCGGTGAAGGTGGTGGCCATCTCCGTGGAGGCGTAGGTGGAAAAGAGTTCGATGTCCCACCGTCGGCGGATGCTCTCGCCAAGGAGGTTGAGCGAGAAGTCTTGCTCGCGGAGGTTCTCGCCGATGCAGACCGCACGGCGCACACTGCTGGCGTGGTAATCGATGCCGTGCGCCTCGGCATAGTCGATGATGCGGGGTATGAAGGAGGGCACGACGATGATCGTGTCTGGCCGTACACGCCGGATAGTATCCCACTGGAGCTCTGGGATGCCGTTCCCCACACGCACGATGCCTGCGCCCAAGCGACGGATGCCGAGGAAGTAAGCCAGCCCGGCCATGAAGCGCTTGTCGATCGTCGTCATCAGCTGGAAGACACTGCCTGGGCCCGCACCGGTGCACGCGAAGGAGATCTGCTCGTTGTAGGCCAGCCGATCCAGATCGGCATCGGTCATGGCGAATGTCACCGGGTCGCCTAAGGTGCCAGAGGTGGTGATATAATCAATGATACGGGCGCGAGGCACGCAGACGAACTCCTCGTTGTGGAGCTGCAAGTCGCTCTTTTCGGTAAAGGGAATTACGGTCAGATCCTCGATTCGGTGCACCCGCTCTGGGTCGACGCCGTGTTCGCGGAAGAGCCGACGGTAGAAAGCCGAATGGGCAGCTACATAACGAAGCGCTTCCCGAAGCTTTGCCTCCTGAAAGCGCTTGATCACATCGGCTGGCTGCCGCTCTATGTCTGGGACGATTGTCATTCTTTAGGCTGGTCGAAGAGTGCGGCCACTTCCTCGCGCGAGAGTTGGCGGTACGTGGGGCGTCCGCTCCCGCCCGTCGTCTCGGGGAAGGTCACTTCAAAATATTCCTCGTCGTAGAACGAGAGTTTCGATTGCGTGTCGGGGTTGCACTCCAGATAGCGCACCTCGGCCGGCGCCAACTGTTTGCGTTCGAAGATTTGCCGCGCCAGCGCGTAGCCAGCCGCCGTGACCGACGTGCCGGGATTGTCTTGATATAGCTCGGTGACGATCACTGTCACGGGTTGGCCAGGACGGCCGATCAGCTTGAGGCCGCACTTCGAGGGCACGTCCCACTGGCCGGAGAAGTCGAACACTTCGTCGTAATATTTTTCGGGTACTCTCATTGTGCTAAGAAGTTCGTGTTATCGGTTGTTTTCAGGAATTCCACCATCGCCTCGATCTCGCGATACTTCGGCTGGTCGTCCATGAAGGCGGGGAAGACGCCACGGATGGCGTCGTAGACCGTCCGCGTGCGAGGCGCCATCTGCGGCTGGAGCTTGAGGTAGTCCACCGCCTGGGCCAAGGCCATGAAGAGAATGGCTGTTACCTGATACGCATTCTCCACCACCCGCCGCGCCAAGAGCGCCGCGTTGGTGCCCATGCTGACGATGTCCTGGTTGTCGTTGTTGTTCGGAATGCTGTGTACATACATCGGGTTCGACAGCGTCTGGCACTCTGCCGTCGTCGACGTGGCCGTGAATTGTGCCGCCTGCATGCCGTAATTCAGCCCCGGTATGCCGAGGTTGACGAAGGGCGGCAGGATGCCGTCGTTGATACGGTCGTGACAGAGGTAGTTCAGTTGCCGTTCGGCCAGCATGGCCAGCTTCGTGACGGCGATCTTCAGCTTATCCATCTCGAGCGAGACGTAGTCGCCGTGGAAGTTGCCGCCGTGGTAGACGTTACGCGTCTCCGCGTCCACGATCGGGTTGTCGCACGCCGAGTTCAGCTCGTCGATCAGCACCTCGGTGGCCCGCTCGATCGTGTCCCACACCGGCCCGAGCACCTGCGGCACGCACCGCAGCGAATAGTAGGCCTGCACCTTCCGCTCGAACACCTCCTCCGTGTGCCGGTGAAACATCTCCGCTTCGCGTTGCCTCAGCGACTGGCTGCCCTCGGCCCAGCGGCGCATTTCGGCGGCCACGCGGCGCTGTCCGGCGTGTCGCTTCGCCTCGTTGAGCACGGGCGACATCAGGTCGTCGTACGATGCGGCCACCTCGTTCATCATCACCGACGCCGCCACGGCCCAGCCCATGAGGCGTCGCGCCTCGATGAGATTCACGAGCCCGATGCCGGTCATGACCGACGTCCCGTTCGTAGCCGCCAGTCCCTCGCGAAGTCTGAGTTGCAGCGGACGGAGGCCTTCTTCCTCCATCACGTCGCGCGTCGGGCGGAGCAGTCCACGGTGAAACACTTCGCCCTCGCCGATTAGCGCCAGCGCCATGTGTGCCAACTGCACGAGGTCGCCGCTCGCACCCACGCTGCCGTGCTCGGGGATCATCGGGCAGATGTCGCGCTCGAAAAACTCGTGGAGCAACAGGGGCAGATCGCGGTGCACGCCCGAATGGCTCTGCAAAAAGGTCACGAGTCGGGCCAGCAGGGCCGCGCGCACGCAGCGCAATTCCAGCGGACGCCCGGCGCCCGTGGAGTGACTGCGAATGATGTTGTATTGGAGTTGTTCGAGCGCCGCGTCGTCCACGCGATACTGCGCCATCGGGCCGAAGCCCGTATTGATGCCGTAAATGACTTTGTCTTTGGAAAATTCTCGGAGGAAATCGTATGAGCGATCCACCTTTTGAAGCGATTCCGCCGTGATGTTGAGCCGTCCGCGGCCAAACACGAGCGCTTCTACATCGCCGATCGACAGACCCTTTTCTTCGTGATACGTAACGGTTGTTTCTCTGTCCATTGTCAAGCAATAAAAAAGGCATTTTGTTCAAATGCCATTTTGTCTCATGTGGTCCCACTTGGGCTTGAACCAAGGACTCCCTGATTATGAGTCAGGTGCTCTAACCAACTGAGCTATGGGACCGTTTCGCTGCCGAGGTGTCATGCCCCGATCGAAACCGCGGCAAATGTAGATCTTAAATCCAAACACACAAACCCGCCATTTTCGCCCTCGGACGCCTGTCGAGCCCCCAAAACATTTTTGGACGGCCCATCGACGCGCGTTTATGCCTCGTCGTTTCGCTCGGGGGGCCATCGGCGGCCGTCGGAGTCTTCCAAAGTCACACGGCCGGCCATCGACGTACGCCGAAGCCTCATCATGTCACATTAGGGGGCATCAACTGGTGTATGGCTTTTATTTCCAACAGAAATATGACTTAGGCATAGTGTATCATTATAAAATACGCTGGATTTTATACTCATACACTATGTCTGATGATAAAATCTATTAGATAGATGGCTTATACATAGTGTATAGGTAAAAATGAATCCGGATATATAACTTATACATACTGTATAAGCCATTTTTCCATCGGATTGAATACCTAAACAGTATGTATAAGCAAATAATCTATCAGATAGAATGGTCATACAGTAGGCCTATATGGATGTGCTATAAGTGGGTAGAATCATATAACATGTATAAGAGATTATGCGTATAGAAAGGGAAGCTATACATGGAATGAATGCCATTTCAGGTGACATGAGGGGGCTTCGGCGTGCGTCGATGGCCGGCCATGTGACTTTGGGAGACTCCGACGTTCGCCGATGGTCCCCCGAGCGAAACGACGGGGCGTGGACGGGCGTCGATGCGCCGCGGAGGGGCTTTTTCGGGCCGCCGAAGCGGAGGGAGGGGGCGCGGCGAAACTTTCGGCGAATTGGAAGGCAGACGTATCTTTGGCCGCTCAAGTGCGCGGGGCACCTCTATTTTTCACGTTGAACAACCACAATCAAACAGGCCCCGGAGCCGGCATTACACGGATTATATGACTAAAAAGACAGGTAAAAAGAGACAACGAAGCGGGTCGAACGGCTCGTGGGAGGACGCGCTGCGTTCGTTTTTTTCGAGCGAGCGGGTGTGGTTTCTCACGGGGCTTATCGTGTGCTTCGTGGTGATGTATCTGGGTATCGCCATGACGTCGTTCCTCTTCACGGGCGGGGCGGATCAGAGCGTGGTGGAGAGCATGCCGCTGAGCGAACTGCCGGCGGATCATGCCCGGGTGGAAAACTGGGCGGGCGTGCGCGGGGCGTACGTGGCCGAGACGGTGATGAATCGCTGGTTCGGCGTGCCGTCGTTCTTCATGCTCTTCTTCCTGGGGTCGGTGGGGCTGTGGCTGATGCGCGTCTGCCGGATGTCGCTACTGAAGCGGTTCCTGCTGTGCAGCTCGATGATGATCTGGTCGTCTGTCTTTCTCTCGCTGGCCTTCGCATCGACCGTGGGGACGTCGTTTCTCTACCCCGGCGGGCGGCACGGGTGGTATCTGGCAGAGATGCTTACGCGCAATCTGGGGATGCCTGGCACGGTGTTGCTGCTGCTCATCACGGCCATCCTCATCGCTGTCTTTACGAGTAGCTTGGTGATACCCTTCATGCAACGACAATTGGTGGGCGGATGGAGCCTGATGGGCGAGCGGTGGCAGCGTAGTCGCGAGGCTCGGCGTGCACGCCATGAAGCAGAGGCTGAGGAAAAAGCCAAGCGTGAAACGACTCCCTCGGAACCTGCACCCACGACATATAATAAGGAAGCAGACACGAAGCCGGCCGCGGCGCCGCGGCGCGAGGGCCCCTCGGTGGAAGATGAGGGCTATGCGCTGGGCGAGGACGATGAGGACGAGATAGCGGCGACGCCGATCGTGCCGAATGGCCGTCGGGAGGCGGAGACGGTGGAAGCACCGACGATCTTCACCGTCGAAGTGCCGCGTGAGGAAGAGCCCGCCACGCCAGCCGAGGTGGTGGCCGAGCTGGGCGAATACGATCCGCGGCTCGACTTGTCGAACTACCACTTCCCGTCGCTCGACTTGCTCAAGAAGTACGACCGCAACGACAAGCCGATCGACATGGAGGAGCAGAGCGAGAACCAAAAGCGCATCAAGCAGACACTCGAAAACTTCGGCATCAGTATCTCGTCGATCAAGGCGACAGTGGGGCCGACCATCACGCTCTACGAGGTCGTGCCGGCGCAGGGCGTGCGCATCTCCAAGATCCGCAACCTCGAGGACGACATTGCGCTGAACCTTTCGGCGCTCGGTATCCGCATCATCGCGCCCATGCCGGGCAAGGGGACGATCGGCATCGAGGTGCCCAACAAGGATCCGCAGATCGTCTCTATGCAGTCGGTCATCAGCTCGCGGAAGTTTATCGAAAGCAAATACGACCTGCCCGTGGCACTGGGCCGGACGATCACGAACGAAGTCTTCATGTTCGACCTCTGCAAGGCGCCCCACCTGCTTATGGCCGGTGCGACGGGACAAGGAAAGTCGGTCGGGCTGAACGCCATCATCACGTCGCTACTTTACAAGAAGCATCCGGCCGAACTGAAGCTCGTCTTGGTCGATCCGAAGATGGTCGAGTTCAGCATCTACGCCGAGATCGAGCGCCACTACTTAGCCAAACTCCCGGACGAGGAAAAGCCGATCATCACGGACTTCAACAAGGTGGTGCACACGCTCAACTCGCTCTGCAAAGAGATGGACAACCGCTACGAACTGCTCACGCGGGCCCATGTGCGCAACATCAAAGACTACAACGAAAAGTTCATCAACCGTCGCCTCAGTCCAGACAAGGGACACGAATACATGCCTTACATCGTTGTTATTATCGACGAGTTCGGCGACCTGATCATGACCGCCGGGCGTGAGATCGAAATGCCCATCGCCCGCATCGCACAGAAGGCGCGCGCCGTGGGTATTCACATGGTTATCGCCACCCAGCGACCGTCGACAAACATTATCACGGGTACGATCAAGGCCAACTTCCCCGTGCGGGTGGCCTTCCGCGTATCGTCGATGATTGACTCGCGCACCATCCTCGACTCGCCCGGCGCCAATCAGCTGATCGGCCGTGGCGACCTGCTCTTCTCGCAGGGCAGCGACATGACGCGCGTACAGTGCGCCTTCGTCGACACGCCCGAGGTGGAGGCCATCTCCGAGTTCATCGGCGCACAGCCAGGCTATCCCAAGGCGCATGAGTTGCCGGAGTACGATCCTGAAGGCGAGGACGACGGCAAGTCGGTCGCCAGCGATCTCTCCGACCGCGATCCGCTCTTTGACGAGGCCGCCCGGCTCGTAGTCAGCCAGCAGCAAGGCTCCACGTCGCTTATCCAGCGCAAGTTCTCCATCGGTTACAATCGTGCTGGTCGGCTTATGGATCAGCTGCAAGGCGCGGGCATCGTCGGGCCCTACGAGGGTAGCAAGGCGCGTCAGGTGTTGATACAAGACATTTATTCATTGGAACAGAAACTAAACACGATCAAATGATGAGACGAATGATTGGCATGCTTTTGGCAACGCTCTGCGTCGCCGGAAGCCTTTCGGCACAGAAGGCCGAAGCGTTGCTCGACAAAGCCGCAGCAGCGTATGAGAAATCGAACGGCATACAAGCCACTTTCGCCGCTAACGTACGTCACGAGAAGACGGGCGTGGCAGAGAGTTTCGAGGGCACGATTCGCATGAAGGGCAACAAGTTCGCACTGGTGACACCCGACATGCGCACGTGGTACAACGGATCGACGCAGTGGACCTACATGGTGCGATCGAAGGAAGTGAACCTCTCTACGCCGACGGGCGACGAGCTGGAATCGACCAACCCGCTCACACTCTTGCGCACCTATAAGAAGAAGTTCACGGCCTCGTACATCGGCGCAAGCACAGCCGGCAACGGTCGCATGGCGGACGATGTGGCGCTCACACCGCGTGGCCGTAGCGACATCGCTCGCGTGGAGGTACAGCTCGAACGTAGCACGTCGCTACCGGCGCGCCTGACGGTGACGATGAAGAATGGCATGCGCAGCGTGATTCGCATCAGTCGCATGCAGACAGGCGTCAATCCGCCTGACAAGACCTTCACCTTCAACCGGGCCGATTATCCGGGCGTGACAGAGATAGATCTACGGTGAGATGAAGACGCTGATTCTTGTTGTGCACCCTCACCTCAATGAATCGCTCATCAACAAGCGATGGGTAGAGGAGCTGCAAAAGCATCCGGACAAGTATGAGGTACATCAGCTGTACGAGGCTTATCCGGATGGGAGGATTGACGTGGCTGCGGAGCAACAATTGATGGAGCGATATGAGCGTATCGTTTTTCAGTACCCCTTGTATTGGTTCAATTGCCCGCCGTTGTTCAAGACGTGGCTCGACGAGGTCTTGACCTATGGCTGGGCGTACGGTAGCCAGAGTGGATACAAGATGGGTGGCAAGAAGATCGCCCTGGCCATCACCGCCGGTATCGACGAGCATGAGTATGCGGCCTCGGGCAAATACCGGTACACGATAGAGGGGCTGACACGCCCGTTCGAGCTGACTTTTGAATACGTGAAGGCTGACTACCGCCGGCCGTTTGTCTTTTATGGCATTGAATTGAACTCATCTGAGGAATGGATCGAACAGAGTGTTCCGTTATACATGAAGTTCCTCGAGGAGTTTTCGAGATAAACAGATTAACAATAACCCCAAACGAAAAAGATTTGAAAGAGAATATGGAAAATGAGAAAGTGCGTTGCCTGATCATAGGCTCCGGACCGGCCGGATACACGGCTGCCATCTATGCGTCGCGAGCTAACCTGCAACCGGTGCTGTACGAAGGCATTCAGCCTGGTGGACAGCTGACAACGACGACGGAAGTGGAGAACTTCCCCGGCTATCCCGACGGTATTACGGGCACGGAGATGATGGCCGATATGCGCCGTCAGGCTGAACGTTTCGGCGCTGATATCCGCGCGGGCATCGCTACGGCGGCCGATCTTTCGGCGGCGCCGTACAAGATCACCATCGACGGTGAGAAGGTCATCGAGGCTGAAGCATTGATCATCGCTACGGGCGCCTCGGCCAAGTATCTGGGCCTGCCCGACGAACAGAAATATGCCGGCATGGGCGTCTCGGCTTGCGCCACCTGCGACGGCTTCTTCTATCGCAAGAAGAAGGTGGCCGTGGTCGGCGGTGGCGACACGGCGTGTGAGGAAGCGCTCTACTTGGCTGGCCTCGCGTCGCACGTTTACCTGATTGTTCGCAAGCCCTATCTGCGTGCCTCGAAGGTGATGCAGGATCGTGTACTGAATGCACCAAATATCACTGTGCTGTTTGAGCACAACACCCTCGGACTGTTTGGCGAAGGCGGCGTGGAAGGTGCGCATCTTGTGAAGCGTAAGGGCGAACCGGATGAGGAGCAGGTGGATATTGCCATCGATGGCTTCTTCCTAGCCATTGGCCACAAACCGAATTCGGACATCTTCAAGCAGTGGATCAAGACGGACGAAACGGGCTATATCATCACCGAAGCGGGCACGCCGCGCACGAATGTGCCGGGCGTCTTTGCTGCCGGCGATGTGGCTGATCCGCATTATCGTCAGGCTGTAACGGCAGCCGGAGCAGGCTGTCGCGCAGCCATTGAGGTTGAACGTTATTTGTCGAATCGTTGATGTATACATGTAGGGTCGGGTCTTGTGCCCACCCATCCAAAGGGGCGCAAAAAGCATGCGCCCCTTTTTGCATTTTTCTCGCGAGCTGTAAGCCATACTATAATAGACAAGAATGAAAAGAATCGCATGGTGGATGATGCTGTGGTGCCTGTGCATAGGGGCGGCGACCGGAGCGGAGGATGAGTATCCGAAGCAGGAGATTCGCGCCGTCTGGCTCACCACGATCTACGGACTCGACTGGCCTACGCGAACGGCTACCGATTGGGATGGGCGCGAACGGCAGAAGCAGGAGCTGCGCAACATCCTCGACCGCCTGCATGAGGCCAACTTCAACACCGTCTTCGTGCAGACACGCCTGCGTGGTGACGTGATTTATCGTTCCAAGATCGAGCCACTCTCGGCCGTCTTTGCCGGCTCTTACGGACAGTGGCCGGGCTATGATCCGCTAGCTTTTGTGATCGAGGAGTGCCATAAGCGCGGCATGGAGTGCCACGCCTTCTTCGTCACCTTCCCCGTCGGAACGGAGAAGATGGTGCGCGAGCAAGGCGGATCGTCCGTTGTGCGTCGCCACCCCGAGCTCTGCCTCCAGCACCACGGCAGCTGGTATCTCGACCCCGGACAGCCCGGAACGACCGACTACCTCCTCTCGCTTGTCGACGAGGTGGTCCGTAACTACGACATTGACGGTATCCAGTTCGACTACATCCGTTACCCCGAGAATGCAGCCACCTTTCCTGACAAGGACTCTTACCAGCGTTACGGTCGCGGTCAACGCCTCAGCGACTGGCGGCGGGAGAACATCAATCGCCTCATGAGTCGCATTCACGACCGCGTGAAGCAGCTCAAACCGTGGGTGCAAGTCAGCAGTTCTCCGCTTGGGAAATACAGCAAGTCGGGCCGAACGCCGAACGCCAAATGGACGGCTTACGAAGACGTCTTCCAAGATCCCAAAGCCTGGCTACAGGCCGGCAAGCAGGACATGATCGTGCCCATGATGTACTACCGCCGCAGCGACTTCTACCCCTTTGTCAGCACTTGGCTTGAGCAGTCCGGGCAGCGCAATATGGTGGCCGGGCTGGGCGCCTACCGCCTGAGTCGTGGCGAGGGCGACTGGAACCTTTCCGACATCTCCGACCAGATTGTTTACGTCCGCAAGCAGGGCGGCAAGGGGTGCGCCTTCTTTCGCGCCGGCTTTGTTATTGGCAACGAGAAGGGGTTGTACAACGAGCTCAAGAACCGCTTTTTCAAGTACCCTGCCCAGCTGCCCCCACTGACGTGGATGAGCACCACGCCCGCAGCTCCCTGCGAACCGCAAGAGGTGCATGTTACCCGTGAGCGCGGCGGCTTGCGCCTGCGTTGGGAGGGGGCGCCTGACTGTATCTACACGCTTTATTACGCCCAAGCCGACTCCATCGACTTAGGCTCGGCGCGCTCCATCTTGGCCACCGGTATTCGCGCCAACGAGTGGTTCCTGCCCATCAATGCCGACGCCGAACGGGAGTACACATTCTGCGTGACTGCCTCCAATCGCTACCGCATCGAGAGCCGTCCCTCACGCTCCACCTACTACTATTTTTCTCGCTACGACAAATGACTGAAGAAGAACTGAGTCGCATCCGCGCCGCCCGTACCCTCAATTGGTACGTGCTCTACACCGCTCCTCGGGCCGAGAAAAAGGTCGAGGAGCGTCTGCGCGAGCGCGGCGTGGAGTGCTACCTACCTCTGCACCGCTCGCCACAGATCTGGTCCGACCGCGTCAAGATAGTCGACAAGCCGCTCTTCATCTCTTACGTCTTTGTCCGCTCGACCGAGACGGAGGCCTTGAATTTTGTCCGACAGATCTACGGTGTGGCGCGCGTCGTCTTCTATAATGGTCGCCCCGCCATCGTGCAGCCGTCCGAAATCGAAGCCATTCGCGCCTTCCTTGAGCAGGCCGCTAACCATCCGCTCTCTATGGGCGAGGAGGTGGAAATCCTCAGTGGCGCGCTGAAGAAGGTCTCCGGCGTCATCCAAAAGATGGGTCGCAACCGCCTCAGACTGTACATCGAGCAGATCGGAATCACCGTCACGGTCGACCTCAGCGAGGTTGCGCCCGTGAAGCGCATCAAATAGCCGTCGCTGTGTGTTTTGAGTTGTTGCAAATCTGCGGCGGCTCGTCGCTGTGTGTGTTGAGCTGTTGCAAATCCGCGACAGCCCGTCGCTGTGTGTTTTGAGCTGTTGCAAATCTGCGACGGCTCGTCGCTGTGTGTTTTGAGCGTTGCAAAATCTGCGACAGCCCGTCGCTGTGTGTTTTGAGCTGTTGCAAATCTGCGACAGCCCGTCGCTGTGTGTTTTGGGCGTTGTAAAATCTGCGACGGCCCGTCGCTGTATGTTTTGAGCTGTTGCAAATCTGCGACGGCCCGTCGCTGTGTGTTTTGAAGCCTGTTTTGAATGGGGAGCACCGCTTGTTCGACTAATGGTGGCTCACGGTTCAGCCCTCCTCATGGAAGCTGACGAGGCCGTCGGTGAGGTGGAAGCGGGCGTCGTTGTCGAAGAGATAGCGCAGGGCGTGGTGGTTCTTTTCGGAGCTGAGGGGGAGGCGGCTGACGATGGCGTGGATGGATTGCGGGGCGCGGTCGCGGAGCAGTGTGGCGAGTGTGTCGCGGACGGCATTCAGTTCCCATTGCACGAGGCCTGAGCGGGTATGATGGTTGCAGACGTCGCAGCGGCGACAGTCGGCGGTGTGGAGCTCGCCGAAGTAACGCAGCAGGAGGCGCGATCGGCAGTGTCGATCGTCGGTGATGTACTCGATGACATGTTTGATGCGGTCTTGGCTGCGTTCGAGACGCTCCTCGTAGGCCGAGCGTGGGATGCGCACGTGTCGCGGCTCTTCACGGGAGCGGGTGAAGGTGATGCGAGGCGTGTCGCGGCGGGGGATGTAGCTGATGATGTGCGCGCGGGAGAGCTGGATGAGCGCCTCGCAGACCTCAGCGCGCGTGAGCTGGCCGCGGGTGGCCAGTAGCTCCTCGTCGATGAAAACGTAATCGGCAAAGAGTCCGCTGTAGGAGCGGAGCAGCTCCCGCAGGACGATGTCCGTGTGGGGCGTGTTGTGAGCCAAGTCGTAGAGGTCCTCGCGGGTGACGAGGATGCGCACGCGGGAGGCGTTTTCGGGCTCCTCCTCGTAGAGCAGGTAGCCCGATAGCTCGAGGATTTTGAGGGCGTAGTAGGCGTGAATGAAGGAGAAGCGATAGATGGTGCAGAAGGCCTCGAGCGAGAAGCTGTGGCGGGTGAAGAGGCCGTAGCCGGAGGCGATGCCGAGGTGGCTGCCGAGGGCGTCGTAAACGCGGAGGATGAGGTCGCGGTCGGGATATTCGTTGCTGATTCGTCGGCGCAGACGCTGGGTATCGCGTGGGTCGCAGAGGGCGATGGCGTAGGCCGGCTCCCCGTCGCGTCCGGCACGTCCGGCCTCTTGGAAGTATTCCTCGAGCGAGCTGGGGATGTCGATGTGCACCACCAGCCGCACGTCGGGCTTATCGATGCCCATGCCAAAGGCGTTCGTGGCCACCATGACGCGCAGTTGGTCGTCCATCCAAGCGCGTTGCCGTTCGAACTTTTTGTCGCGACTGAGTCCGGCGTGAAAGAAGGTGGCCGTGATGCCTTCAGCATGCAGCGCAGAGGCGATCTCGGCGGTGCGTTTGCGGCTGCGGACGTAGACGACGGCTGATCCTTGGGTGCGCTGGAGGATGCGAATGAGCTGGCTCAGCTTGTCGTCGCAACGGCGGACGAGGTAGGTGAGGTTGGGTCGGGCGAAGCTCTTGCGGAGGACGTTGGGGGCGCGGAAATGGAGCTTCTCCTGAATGTCGTCGACGGTGCGAGGGGTGGCCGTGGCGGTGAGGGCCAGCACGGGAACGTCGGTCGGGAGCGCCTCGCGGATGTCGGCAATGCGGAGGTAGGAGGGTCGGAAATCGTAACCCCACTGCGAGATGCAGTGACACTCGTCGACGGCCAGCAGGCAGACGCGCATGGCGCGGAGCTTCGTCAGGAAGCGCTCCGTGGTGAGGCGTTCGGGAGAGAGGTAGAGGAACTTGTAGTCGCCGAAGATGCAGTTGTCGAGCTGCGTGTCGATCTCGGTCGTGGTCATGCCCATGTAGACGGTCGTGGCCTTGATGCCACGTCGGCGCAGGTTGTCCACCTGGTCTTTCATCAGGGCGATGAGCGGTGTGACGACGAGGCAGAGCCCGTCCATAGCCAGCGTAGGGACTTGGAAAGTGAGCGACTTGCCGCCTCCGGTAGGCATGAGCGCGAGCGTGTCACGTCCGGCCCCGACGGAGCGGATGATGTCTTCTTGCAACGGTCGGAAGGCATCGTAGCCCCAGTACTTCTTGAGGATTTCGTGATAGCGATCCACCCGGTTTAATCGTTAGTCGTCAGTGAATGATCGTCGAGTACCCGGCCCAACTTGGGGCCGGGTACTTGGTCTGAGCCTTACCCCTCAGCGATCGATGAGGGACGGATGTCCTTGACCATGAGTTGCAGCGTGGTGTTATCGTTGTAGGTGTTCTCTTCGAGGGTGTAGCAGAGGTCGAAGGCGTTTTGCTGCTTGACGTAGTAGCTGTGCTCGCTCATGCCGAAGGCAATGCCGTGCACGGGGCCGCCACCGTGACGGTCGGTAAGCTCGAGCTTGAGGTGCTCCAGCTCACGACCGACACGCCGACTGGTGCCGTGGTCACGCACATGCATGGTGGCGAAGACGGGCCGCTCGTTCTCTGGGCCGAGTGGCTCCATGCGCTTGAGGTCGGCCATGAGCTTGGTGTTGATGTCGCGGAGGGAGATGACGGTGTCGATGTCTATCTGTGGCGTCATCTGCTCCGGGCCGATGTCGCGTGCGGCTTGCTCCATGAAGCGGTCGATGAAGGCTTGGAGGTTCTCCTCACGCAGGGAGAGACCAGCAGCGTACATGTGTCCACCGAAGTTTTCGAGGATGTCACGGCAGGACTCGATGGCGCGGTAGATGTCGAAGCCAGGGATGGAGCGCGCCGATCCGGTGATGAGCTCGGATGAGCGGGTGAGGACGACCGTCGGCCGACAGTATTTCTCTGTCAGCCGTGAGGCCACGATGCCGATCACGCCCTTATGCCACGTGGGGTCGTAGACGACGATGCCCTTCTGCGCCTCCATGTCGTGAATCTGCTCGATGATGGCGTTCGCCTCGTCGGTGATCTTCTTGTCCAGCTCGCGCCGATCCTCGTTGTAGCGGTCGATGTTTTCGCTGAGCTCCTCGGCTGCCTCCATGTCGCGCGAGAGGAGCAGGTCGACGGCTTCCTTGCCGTTCATCATGCGTCCGGAGGCGTTGATGCGCGGGCCGATCTTGAAGACGATGTCGCTGACGAGGATGTCCTTGCCGGAGAGTCCGCAGACGTTGATGATGCCCTTGAGGCCGAAGCTGGGGTTGTTGTTCAGCTGGCGTAAGCCGTGGAAGGCCAGGATGCGGTTCTCGCCCGTGATGGGGACGATGTCCGAGGCGATGCTGACGGCCACGAGCTCGAGCAGCCCCTCGAGTGTACTGAAGGGGATGTCGTTGCTCTGCGCAAAGGCTTGCATGAACTTGAAGCCCACGCCGCAGCCGCTGAGATGGGCGTAGGGATACTGGGAGTCGGCGCGTTTGGCATCGAGCACGGCCACGGCCTCCGGCAGCTCGTCGTCGGGCATGTGGTGGTCGCAGATGATGAAGTCCACGCCGCGCTCATTGGCGTAGGCCACCTTGTCGATGGCTTTGATGCCGCAGTCGAGCGAGATGACGAGTGTGATGCCACGGCTGACGGCGTAGTCGATGCTCTTGAACGAGATGCCGTAGCCCTCATCGTAGCGGTCGGGGATGTAGTATTCGATCGACGAGGAGTAGGCGCGGAGGAATTTGTAGACCAGCGCCACGGCCGTTGTGCCATCCACGTCGTAATCGCCATAAATCATGATCCGCTCCTTGTTACCCAAAGCCTTGTTGAGGCGCTTGACGGCCTTGAGCATGTCGGGCATCAGGAAGGGGTCGTGCAGGTCGCGGAGGTCGGGGTTGAAGTAGTGGAGGGCCTGGTCAGCGGTGGTGATACCTCGCTGCACGAGCAGCAGGCTGATGATTGGGTTAAGCCCCAGCGTGGCGGCCAATGCGTCTCGGAGGTGTATCTCCTCTTTCGTTTGGGGTCGGATGTTCCATCTGTGTGTCATTATCTATTGTGGTTTTGTTTCTGTCGTACCTATAAAATGAAAACCGAAACCCCGTCTTCTCTTCGGTAGGCATCGGTTTTCTCTTTGGGGGAGGCGCTCCGCTTCAATGTTTCTTCTGGGGGAATCGGCCCCGTGGGGGATCCGCCGTGTGTGGGAACGCTTCCTTTTTGACGGGGGTAAAGGTAGGGAGATTCTGCGAGGCGCCTGTTTGGAGGCCGGTTCTGCGCAGGGGCGGCTTGTACCGCGCACACTTCCCCGGCCTCGGCAGAGGCCTGCGCGGAGCGTTCGGGGGGATCAGCGCCATTCGTAGGAGGGTGTAATTTTGTCAGGCTCACAATGACTATACAACACGTTATAGATATGGAAACAACGACACATGATGGTATCACTATTAAGATGATGCTTCCGGAGGCGTCTGACCTCCATTTATTGAGGGAGCTTGCAGCTCGCATGGGATGGGTTATTGAACGTGAGAAGCGTACCGGCTTAGACGAGGCTATTGATGACATCAAGGCCGGCCGTGTGCATAAGGCCAAGGATGTTGATGACCTGATGGAACAACTGATGAGATGAGAAGCTCCTCATGTACGAAATAGCATACTCGACGCGGTTCAAGAGGTCGTTCAAGAAATGCCTTAAGCGGGGATTGAATCCTAACATTTTCAGAAAGGCTGTGGAGATCCTCGCTGAGACAGGAAGGCTGCCAAGCCAGTATCGCCCTCACAAATTGTCGGGCAAATACAAATGGGTGCTGGGAGTGCCACCTTCAGCCCGATTGGCTGCTTGTTTGGCAGCAAGATGATCGTCGGTTGATTTTAATTTTTGTCGACACTGGCACGCATACCGATCTCTTTTGAGGAATGCTTTAGTAGCACGTTTTCACCCTTCCGTCTCGAACTCGTCGAGGCGGCGGCGGATGTCGGCCATCTTGCGCTCGCGATCCCAGGAGTAGGTGCGGCTTGTGCGACCGATGTAGGCAAAGAGGTAGAGCGACTTCTCGAGTAGGTCGAGGCGCTCCACCAGCGAGGACTTGATGAGCGCGTTGCGATAGAAGAGTTCGGCCAGCATCTGGGCACGGCCCTCGGTGCGTCGGGGGTCGGACTGGGCGACGAGGTCGTCCAAGATATCCTCCTTCTCGAGGCGGAGGAAGTGGCTCGTGGGCTGCTGGAAGAACTGACGGCTGACGGCGTCGAAGTGTGCCTGCATGCGTTGTTCGGCTGCCTGGTCGTCCTCGTTAGGCCGGCGCATGATCTTGCCGATGGCGTCAATAAACTCCTGCATGATCTTCAGGAGATAGTCTTGTTCGATCATCGTAGGGGGGAAGAATGGGGGGCGAAAGGCTGAGAATGAGAAGTCCTACCGAGTGATTGCTTCCAATCAGGGCCGGCAGGACTTCTTCGTTGTTCACTTCTTAGCTCTCTTATCCGTTCAGCTTGTGGTAATCGGCCAGAAAGGTGGCCAGACCACTGTCGGTGAGCGGGTGGCGGAGCAGGCCCTTGATGGCTGAGAGCGGACAGGTGGCCACGTCGGCGCCGACCTCGAGGCACTGGATGATGTGCTGCGTGGTGCGGATCGAGGCTGCGAGCACCTCGGTCGAGTAGCCGTAGTAGCTGTACATCTTCACGATCTGCGCCACCAGGGCGATGCCATCGCTGGAGATGTCGTCGAGTCGGCCGACGAAGGGCGAGACGTACGTGGCGCCAGCCTTGGCGGCCAGCAGTGCCTGCCCGGGCGAGAAGACGAGGGTGCAGTTGGTGCGGATGCCCTTTGTGGAGAAATGGCGGATGGCCTTGATGCCGTCGGCGATGCAGGGCACTTTGACAACGATGTGCGGGTCGAGGTCGGCCAGCACCTCACCTTCGCGCACCATGCCCTCGAAGTCGGTCGAGATCACTTCGGCGCTCACGTCGCCACCGACAATACGGCAGATCTCCACGTAATGGTTGCGGATGTTTTCCTCACCGCGGATGCCTTCCTTGGCCATCAGTGAGGGGTTGGTGGTGACGCCGTCGAGGACGCCCAGGTCGTTGGCCTCCCGGATCTGATCCAGGTTGGCCGTATCTAAAAAGAACTTCATTGTATGGGTAGTAATAAGTAGTTAGGGGTAAGTATATAGTAGTCTGGCCGTGTCACTTGGCGTAGCTCACGGCGCGGGTTTCGCGGATGACGGTGATCTTGACTTGTCCCGGGTAGGTCATCTCGTCCTGAATCTTCTTGGCGATTTCGTTAGAGAGGTTCTCCGTGTCCTTGTCGTCGATCTTGTCGGCGCCGACAATGACGCGCAGCTCACGGCCGGCTTGTATGGCGTACGTCTTGACAACACCGGGATATGACATGGCCAGCTGCTCGAGGTCGTTGAGACGCTTGATGTAGGCCTCCACCACCTCGCGGCGGGCACCGGGGCGGGCGCCGGAGATGGCGTCGCACACTTGCACGATGGGTGCCAGCAGGGTCTGCATTTCGACCTCATCGTGGTGCGCGCCGATGGCGTTGCAGATGTCGGGCTTCTCTTTGTACTTCTCGCAGATCTTCATTCCGAGGATGGCGTGCGGCAATTCGGGCTCGTCGTCGGGCACCTTGCCGATGTCGTGCAACAGTCCGGCTCGGCGTGCCTTCTTCGGGTTCAGGCCCAGCTCTGCGGCCATGACGGCGCAGAGGTTGGCTGTCTCGCGGGCATGCTGGAGGAGGTTCTGGCCGTACGACGAACGGTATTTCATCTTCCCGATTAGTCGCACCAGCTCCGGATGTAGGCCGTGGATACCGAGGTCGATCGTGGTGCGTTTGCCGGTTTCGATGATCTCCTCCTCGACCTGTTTGCGCACCTTGTTGACCACCTCTTCGATGCGTGCCGGGTGGATGCGTCCGTCGAGGACGAGCTGATGGAGTGCCAACCGGGCCACCTCACGCCGCACGGGGTCGAAGCCCGAAAGGACGATGGCCTCGGGCGTGTCGTCGACAATGATTTCGATGCCCGTAGCGGCCTCCAGTGCACGGATGTTGCGCCCTTCGCGGCCGATGATGCGGCCCTTGATCTCGTCCGAATCGATGTGAAAGACGGTGACGGAGTTCTCGATGGCGGTCTCGGTGGCCACGCGCTGGATGGTCTTGATGACCACCTTTTTGGCCTCCATGTTGGCCGTCATTTTGGCCTCCTCCATGATCTCGTTGATGTACGATGCGGCGTCGGTTTTGGCTTCGTCCTTGAGCGACTCGATGAGGCGCTCTTTGGCTTCGCCAGCGGAGAGTCCGGAGATGGTCTCCAGGTGTACGACCTCTTGCTGGTGCATCTTTTCCAGATCCAGCTTACGCTTCTCGATCAGCTGAGCCTGATTGTTCAGGTTCTCCTTCAGGATGTCGGCCTCGGTGAGCTTACGTTGCAGCTCCTCTTGGCGTTGGCTGAGGCTCAGCTCGTGTTGCTTGAGCTTGGTCTCGACGGACTGGATTTTGGAGTTTCGTGCGGCCACCTGCTTCTCCAGTTCGGCCTTGAGCTGGATGAACTTCTCCTTCACCTCCAGCATCTTGTTCTTCTTCATCACGTCCGTTTCGCGTTCCATTTCGCGTTGCATTTCCTCCCTGCGCTTGGCTTGGGTGGCTTTGTTCATTGCGGCCACCACCAGCGCGGCGATCACTCCGCCGGCCACGAAGGCTACAATCATCCATATCCAACTCATTTCTTCTGTTCTGTTTGATGTGTTATAAAAAAGCACTCATCCTCTTTCTGTTCCGGAGGGGGGGCGAGGGGGCCCGTACCTCCCCCGGCTTACAAAAAGAGCTTGCGTGCGTCTACATTCCCTTGTTTTCCCTTCTGTTTCCTGATCCGTTCGGGGCGGGCGTCAGTGATTCTCCTTCAGGTAGCGCTCCAGGTCGGCTGTGAGCCGTTGGATGCGTTCGATGAGGGGTTTCGTGTCGTTACGCTCCTCCAGGGGGATCATGTCCGTGGCCAACTGTATGGCCACCATGGCCAGAAGGTCCTTGTCGTCTACGGCTTTGGAGAATATGTTTTTGCGCTCCAGATACATCTGCTGCACACGTCGGGCGGCCAGACGTGCGCGTCGCTCCGTCTGCACGTCGCCCCGTCGGAGGGTGACCGGATACTTCTTTCCGGCTATTTCCAAATGGATAATGAACTCGTTTGCTTTCACACTCTTGTCCTTTTGCGCTATCCGTTCAGCAGGGCCAAACACTTATCGACCTCCCGCACCATATCCGAGAGGCGTTTCCGGGCCACCTTTCGTTCGTTCTCGTCGGCTGAGGTGATGTAGCCCGCCGCCAGCAGGTCGGTGTATTTGGCTTCGAGGGTGCGATAATCGGCCTCCATCCGTTGGATGGTTTGGGTCAGGCTTTCGATTGTTTGTTTTCGTTCGTCGCAGAGGGACATCAAGTCTTGCAGTCTGACCTCCAGCACGGCCCATATTTTCTGATCTTTTTCGTTCATCTTCTGCCAAATCGCTGGGCAAAAGTAGAAAGAAGTATAAAAAAGTTCGGGAGACCATTGGCTCGCAGTCGCCAAAGGAGGGAGGATCACCCACTCCGCCTACCCGCAGCCCGTCGTCCGATTCCCCCATGAAGCGCATCCCCCAGCCCGCTAACCACGTTCGGAACCTATCTCAACCACGTTCCGAGGTACCCAAGACCACGTTCCGGACGTATCACAACCACGTTCTGAACGTATCAAGACCACGTTCGGAACGTATCGAGACCACGTTCGGAACGTATCGCAACCACGTTCGGAACGTATCGTAACCACGTTCCGGACGTATCACAACCACGTTCCGGACGTATCACAACCACGTTCGGAACGTATTAGAACCACCTCCCTAACGTATTCCAACCACCTCGGAACGTATTAGAACTACCTCCCTAACGTATTTCGACCACCTCGGAACGTATTAGAACCACCTCCCTAACGTATTCCAACCACCTCGGAACGTATTAGAACCACCTCCCTAACGTATTCCGACCACCTCGGAACGTATTAGAACCACCTCCCCAACGTATTCCGACCACCTCGGAACGTATTCCAATACGTTCGGAACGTGTCGAGGCAACCGGACCCTTTCACCCAAAAACAGAAGAGCCACCCGATCACTTGATTTGATCGAGCGGCTCTTTCTTTTCGTCTCTTCCATTGGGATGGTGGGGGGGGCTTATTGCAGCAGCCAGAAGTAGATCTCGGAGTCTTTTTCGCCGGATTCTATTTTCCCTTCTTTGGCCAACCATCCGATGGCGGCAAACAGTTCTTTGTCTGTTCTCAGCTTTGTTTCCTTCTTGAGCTCTTTTACACTCATGCGTCCAGCCTTGCTCAAAGCTCTCCATACAAGGCCTGCGTTTGTTCCGATCAGCTTAATCATATTCCCTTGAAAATGTATGTTTAACGTGGGCGCAAAGATAGGAGTGCTTTTGAAATCGAGGCACTATCAAACGTCCTTCTGGTACCACGCGGCGCGGCGGAAATAGACGATGCTGCCGATTGTGATGGCGACGTAGTAGACGATGTCTGAAACGAAACTCAGGTGTACCGGCAGGCGGAAGCGGACGACGGCGACGTAGATATATAAGGTATAGACCGCCAGGGCAAGCATTTCCAAGAGGAAGGCGTGCCGCGTGTTGCCCGTGCCGGAGATGGCGCTGAAGGCGATGCTCGAGGCCGCGGAGCTGAGCGAGGCCAGGGCGATGACGACGACCGAGGGGATGGAGGCGGTGATCAGCTCGGCCTCATTCGTGTAAACGGATAGAAAGAGGCGAGGCAGGAGCACAAGCAGGGCGGCAAAGAGGGCCGTGATGCCCACGGAGATGAGCGTCAGGTGGCGAATGAGGGGGATGACCTCCTGCGTGCGACCGGCACCCAGCAGGTTGCTGACCATCGTGTTGGCGGCCGTGGAGAGGGCGCTGACGGGGATGAAGAGGGCGATGTAGAGGCTGCGGGCGATGTTGGCCACGGCCAGATCACGTTGCCCGAGGCGCTCGACGGCCAGAAAGAAGATGAAGTAGGTGCTCATCGAGATGAAGTATTGCAGCATGGTGAAGCCGGAGATGCTGAGCACCTGGCGGATGAGCCGGAAGTCAAACCGTCGGAGGCGGTCCAGGCCGTAGCGCCGACGGTCGACCGTGAGGCGGGTGTAGACCGCCAGGAAGAGCACCGAGGCGGCTTCGGCCACCACGGAGGCGATGGCGGCACCGGCGATCCCAAGTCGGGGCAGGCCGGCATGGCCGAAGATGAGCAGGTAGTCCAGCACCACGTTGACGACGGACATGACGACCGAGGCCAGCGTCAGGACCCTCGTCCGGGTGATGCCCACAAAGAGGGCGCGAAACATGACGCTGGTAAAGGCGAAGAAGAAGCCGTAGATGCGCCAATCGAGATACTCCATCGTGGCCCTGCGCAGTTCGTCGGACGAGACCATGACGCCCATCATTCGCTCGCCCCAGAGCCTCGAGGCGACGAAACACACCGCCGCCAGCACGAGCAGGAAGAGGGTGCCCTGAAGGACGACGGGCCCGACGGCCTCGTAGCGCCGCTCCCCGTTGCGTCGGCCGATGATGATCTGCGATCCGGCGCTGAAGCCGAAGGCCACGGTGAAGATGCAGATGTAGTACAGTCCGCCCATGGCCGAGGCACCGAGCGCCACCTCGCCGACGCGCCCCAGGAAGGCCGTGTCGGTGATGTTGATGACGTTTTGCGCCAGAAGGCTGAGGAAGATGGGCAGGGAGATGTCCCAGATCTGTCGGTTGGTGTACATGCGTTTCGTGCGGAGTGGGGTGGGGGGAACATGAAACAGGCCTGCCGTCTATTGCGCCGACAGACCTGTGTCTTGTACTCTGATGTGGGGGGATGTGTGTCTTACTTCACGAGGCGGTTGGTAGCCGTGTCGGGGAAGATGACAGTGGGCTTGAATCGCTTCGCCTCTTCAAAGTCCATCGAGGCGTAAGAGAGGATGAGGATGATGTCGCCACGCTGTACCCGTCGGGCCGCCGCGCCGTTGAGGCAGATCGTGCCCGAGTTCGCTTCGCCAGCGATGACGTACGTCTCGAAGCGTTCGCCGTTGTTGTTGTCCAAGATCTGGACCTTCTCATACTCGATCAATCCCGCGGCCTCCATCAGGGTGCGGTCGATCGTAATGCTGCCGATATAATTCAGGTCGGCGTCCGTCACCGTCACGCGGTGAATCTTCGATTTTAATACTTCAATAAACATAGGGGTTGGTGTAGGGGCGTATGCCCAGTAGTTAGAAGCTGGAAATTACTTGTAGCTGATGTTGTCGATCAGTCGCACCTCGCCGCAGTAGACAGCGATGCAGCCGCGAGGCTCGGGCGAGTCGGCCCAAGCGTGGATAGGCTGTAGGGTGGTGCTGTCGACGATCTCGTAATACTCCACGCGGAGTCCTCCGACAGCGTTCAGTCGCTCCGTGACCCACGCCTTGACCTCGTCCGGCGTCTTGGTGTCCACGAGAGCGCGACTCTCCGTGAGTGTGCGATAGATCGCGGGCGCCACCTGTCGGCCTTCGGGCGTAAGGCGTGCATTCCGACTGCTCAGCGCCAGCCCGTCGGCCTCGCGCACGATGGGGCAGGGCACAATCTCGACCCGTAGCCCCAGCTCGCGCACCATCGCACGGATGATGGCAATCTGCTGAAAGTCCTTCTCTCCGAAGTACGCCCTGTCTGGCTCCACAGCCTCGAAGAGCTTGCTGACGATCTGCGCCACGCCATTGAAGTGGCCCGGACGGAAGGCGCCCTCCATGACGGTGGCCACGGTCCCGAGGTTGAACACACGCGTATCCGTCTCGGGGTACATCTCATCGACCGACGGCATGAAGACATACCGACAGCCCGCCTCGGCCAGCATAGCGGTGTCACGCTCCGGCGTGCGCGGGTAAGTCTCCAAGTCGTGCGGATCGTTAAACTGCGTCGGGTTGACAAAGACACTGGCCACGCACACGTCGTTCTCGCTCACACAGCGACGGACAAGGCTCAGATGCCCCGCATGCAGTGCGCCCATCGTGGGCACCAGCCCGATGCGTCGGCCGGCCTTTCGCTCCTCGTCCAAGAGTTGGCGTAGCTCCCGGACAGTGGTTATTGTATTCATTCTTATGCGGATTATATGGATAAAACGGTTCGTCTGAAACGGCCGCAAAGCAACAAAATCTACCACACATACACTCCCGGCTGGCGTAGCGGCCCCGGGCCACAGAGGCAGTCGGCTGACTGCCTGTTTTTTACTACCTTTGTGCTCAGTTTCACGTTATCGAAGAAAAATATGGACGCAAAAAGAATTTTGTTTATCACGCAGGAAGTAACGCCATACATTCCCGACACACTGATCGGCGACATCAGCCGAAACCTACCGCAGGGAGTGCAGGAGCGAGGCTATGAGATCCGAACTTTTATGCCCAAATACGGATGCATCAACGAACGTCGGAACCAGCTCCACGAAGTGATCCGACTCTCGGGCATGAATCTCATCATCGACGACACCGATCACCCACTTATCATCAAAGTAGCCTCCATACAAATGGCCCGTATGCAGGTCTACTTCATAGATAACGAAGACTTCTTCCACCGAAAAGCCACACTCACCGACGAATCGGGCAACGGATTCCCCGACAATGACGAACGCACCATCTTCTTCGTTCGTGGCGTCTATGAAACCGTCCGCAAGCTCCGCTGGATGCCCGACATCATCCACTGCCACGGTTGGTTCTCCGCCCTGGCTCCCCTCTATCTCAAGCGCAAATACTTCGACGACCCCTGTTTCGCACGGTCGAAAGTCGTTTACTCCCTCTACGACCAGTCCTTCCAGCCTGCACTCGACAGCCGCATCGCGCGGAGACTCAAGCAGGACGGCGCCACCGAGCGCGACCTCAAGCTCTTCGAAGACCACGACTATATGGGGCTTTCTAAGCTCGCCATCAAGCATGCCGACGGTATCATCCAAGGTAGCCCCACCATCAACGGTGAACTTGAGGAGTTCATCACCCAGAGCAAAAAGAAACTCCTCCCCTTCCAAGGCCCCGAGCAATACATCGAAGCCTACGACGAGTTTTACCAGACAATCCTGAAAAAGAAATGAGAAGCAACCTCCGGATCTTGGCCGCCCTGCTCTTTGTGGGGTGGCTTTCCTTTTGCCCTGCCTGTAGCGACGACCTGACCCAGGTGGGCTCCTCCACGCTGCCCGACGGCGACCGTAACACGGTCTACAGCGACACCTTCCAAATGACGGCTGCCACCGTCCGCGTCGATTCGCTCTATCTGCGGTCCAGCGACGGCATGCTCGGCAACCTGGACGACCCCGCCTTCGGGCAGATCAAGTACGACTACCTCTGCCAATTCTATTGCGTGCAGGGCTTCCGATTCCCTCACACACCGCACAACGGCCGCATCGACTCCGTCGTCCTCCGCCTCCGCTTCTACAACTGGACGGGCGACGCCCGCGTCTCCATGCGTGCCCGTGTCTATGCCCTCAACCGTCAGCCTGTGCGGTCGCCCTACGGACGCCTCAACCCGGAGGATTACGCCGACATGCAGACCGTCCTCGGTACACGCGTCTATCGCCTCACCGACTTCCCGAGTCTCCGTAACGACTCCACGATCCGCGATCTCTACAACGCCTCTACGCGCAGCTATCAACCGGTCTCAATTCACGGACGCGATCTGCGGATCACCTTGCCTAAGTCGCTCGGGCAGTCCTTCTACGACGAGACCGTGGCCCGGCCCGCCAGCTTCGCCACGCAAGACGCCTTCAACCGTTTCTTCCCCGGTCTTTACATCACCACCGACTATGGTACCGGGTCTATGATCGAGGTGGGAGAAACGCGCTTGCTCATCTATTATAGTCGACCCAAGAGCGCCAAGAATGACACCTTGGTGCGCGACTCCGTCACCTTCCGCTTCACCCGCGAAGTGATCCAGTACAACCATATCCGCACCTCGGACGACAACAGCCTCCTCCGTCCCTCGGCCGATAGCTTTGCCTACGTCAAGACCCCGTCGGGCATCTGTCCGCGCATCGTTATTCCCGCCGCTGAGATCGCACGTAAGACCCAAGGTCGTGTGCTCAACGCCGCCAGCCTCTCGCTGCGCTTCATGCCGCAGGACGCATGGAATGACGCCCTCGTGCCGCCGCCCTTCCTGCTGCTCTTGCCTGAGGATTCGGCACGCGCCTTCTTCGATAACCGTACGATCGACAACGGCCTCCTCTACCTGCGTTCCACCAACGAGAGCAATAGTCCCGACATCGGCTTTGACGCCATCACGCGCAACTATCGATTCGCCAACATCGCCCCGATTATCGAGGCGCACATCCGCCGTAACCCCGGTACGGATCTCCGCCTGCTGGCCATCCCCATCGATCGCCGATACTCCGTGACAACCGACCGCAACAACCAACCGACGCGACACACCACGGCCATCATCCCCTATCTCTACCCCGGTGGCGTCCGCCTGCGTGTCGATCCGGCCAGTATGAAGCTCGTCCTCCTCTCCAGCCAACACGGCACGGGGTTGCGCTGATCTGCGCCGCCTCGGGGGTGGTCGATCCCCCTTCAGAAGCCTCATCGGAACAACCCCGCACCGATGAGGCTCTTTTCATTCTTCCCAGCCTCGGCAGAGGCTTTGCCGGATACCTCAAAAGCCCGTACCCGACCAGCTTGGCCGGTGTCCCTGACGGCCTCTTCCGAGGCTGGGAAGTTTGCCGGATACCTAAAAAGCCCGTACCCGGCCAGCTTGGCCGGTGTCCCTGACGGCCTCTTCCGAGGCTGGGAAGTTAGCCCGGGTACCTCAAAAGCCCGTACCCGGCAAACTTGGCCGGCGTCCCTGACGGCCTCTTCCGAGGCTGGGAAGTTAGCCCGGGTACCTCAAAAGCCCGTACCCGGCAAACTTGGCCGGCGTCCCTGACGGCCTCTTCCGAGGCTGGGAAGTTGGCCGGGTACCTCAAAAGCCCGTACCCGGCAAACTTGGCCGGCGTCCCTGACGCCCCGAGGCCTCGGAAATCTTGAAACAACCTGTTTGAGCCTTTCCGACGCGTCGGAAACCTTGAAACAACTTGTTTGGGCCTTTCCGAGGTCTCGGAAACCTTGAAACAACTTGTTTGAGCCTTTCCGAGGCCTCGGAAACCTTGAAACAACTTGTTTGAGCCTTTCCGAGGCGTCGGAAACCTTGAAACAACTTGTTTGAGCTTTTCCGAGGCCTCGGGGCGTCCGTAGACGCCTCCGGCCAAACTTCTCCGGGGCCCGCAGGCCCTCTCGGCAAAGACTTCATCTCATTAACCACTATTTATATGAAAGAGAAAAGCAAACTCCGGCCGGAGTTCCGGCCCAAACTCCTCGCCGCGCTCCGGACCTACTCGAAGGAGCGCTTCGCCGGCGACCTCATGGCCGGCATCATCGTCGGCATCGTGGCCCTACCGCTGGCCATCGCCTTCGGTATCGCCTCCGGAGTCAGCCCGGAGAAGGGGCTCATCACGGCCATCATCGGCGGCTTCATCGTCTCCATGCTTGGCGGCAGCTCGGTGCAGATCGGCGGGCCCACGGGCGCCTTCATCGTCATCGTCTACGGCATCATCCAAAACTTCGGCATCGAAGGCCTCACCATCGCCACGCTGCTGGCCGGCGTCCTACTGCTGCTCATGGGCCTGATGCGCCTCGGGACGGTCATCAAGTTCATCCCTTACCCCATCATCGTCGGCTTCACAAGCGGCATCGCCCTGACCATTTTCACCACGCAGATCAAGGACCTGCTCGGGCTGACGATCGATCACATGCCGGGCGACTTCCTCTCCAAATGGGTGGTGTACGCCGAAAGCATCACGACCATCTCGTGGCCGGCTGTCGTGGTGGGCCTCGTGAGCATCGCCCTGATCGTGCTTACGCCGCGCGTCTCGAAGCGTGTGCCGGGCTCGCTGGCGGCCATCGTGGTGATGACCATCGTGGCTTACATCCTGCGCGAACACTTCGGCCTGACGGGCCTCGAGACCATCGGCGACCGCTTCCAAATCAACGCCTCCCTACCCACGCCGACGCGCATCGCCATCAATCCGGAGACGATCAATCTGCTCCTGCCCTCGGCCTTCACCATCGCCATGCTCGGCGCCATTGAGTCGCTCCTCTCGGCCACCGTGGCCGACGGTGTGACGGGCGACAGGCACGACTCGAACACGGAGCTGATGGCCCAGGGCGCGGCCAACATCATCGTGCCCCTCTTCGGCGGCATCCCCGTCACCGGCGCCATCGCCCGCACGATGACGAACATCAACAACGGCGGTCGCACGCCTGTGGCCGGGCTCGTCCATGCCATCGTGCTACTGCTCATCCTGCTCTTCCTCGGCCCCCTGACGCGCCACATACCGATGGCCTGCCTGGCCGGTGTGCTCGTCGTCGTGGCCTACAACATGAGCGAGTGGCGCACCTTCCGCTCGTTGTTGAAGAACCCTCGGAGCGACGTTGCCGTGCTGCTCTCCACCTTCTTCCTGACCGTCATTTTCGACCTCACCATCGCCATCGAGATCGGCCTACTGCTGGCCATGGTGCTCTTCATGCGCCGCATCTCCGAGACCACGCGCGTCTCCGTCACCACGGACCACATCGACCTCTCTGACGAGGGCGAGATCCACCACGACGACGAGCACCTCGACGTGCCTCGTGGCGTAGAGGTCTACGAGATCGACGGCCCCTTCTTCTTCGGTATCGCCAACAAGTTCGACGAGTGCATGAAGCAAGTCGCCGGCGGCAAGCCCGCCATTCGCATCATCCGTATGCGTAAGGTGCCCTTCATGGACTCCACCGGCCTGCACAACCTGGAGAGCCTCTGCCGACTCTCCCGCCGCGAAGGCATCACCGTCGTCCTCTCCGGCGTCAACGACAACGTCCGTGCCATGCTCCTCCGCAGCGGCATGGACACCCAGCTCGGAGCCGACAACATCTGCAGCAACATCCAAGAAGCCCTCACCCGATCCAGGACGCTGCTGGAGGGATGAACTCGTTCTACTTTTGTTGCACAAAACGACAGACGAGATGAAATCAAGTGAGCTACAGAGGTTGATCGTCAAGAATGGATGGAAGCTCCTGCGTGTGAGACATGACACAGATAGAAATCATCTTAGAGCGAAGCAAAGATTTTTGGTGGGCCTATAGCACCAACGTGGAGGGCATCAACGGTGGTGGCGAGACGGAAGAGGAAGCTCGGCGCGAGGTTTTGCAGTGTATCGAACTGCAAAAAGAGTTGGGAAACCTCTCCGCGCACGAGACCTATAAACCGGTCTTCCATTACGCAGCCGTTGAGCTCTGCGCCTATTGACTGAATAGCGTAATGGAGTGACCTAACCCGCCCCCAAAACACCGAAAGCCCCACCGAACAGATCCGATCGGCGGGGCTTTCTTTTTTGTGTACGCACGAGCTATCATGCGACCGCGTGCGTGGGGGTTATTTCACCTCCCAAGTGTCGCCAGAGAGCAACATGTCGCGCAGGGAGTGGGCTTTCTTCTTCGCCTTCACTTCGGCGATCTGCTGGTGCACAGACTCGTCGTAGGTCGGGGCGTCGACGTCGCGAATGATACCGAGGGCCACGGGCAGGTCGCCACTCATCATGGCCAGCATGAGGTGAAGCGTGTTGTCGCGCTCATGGGCGTCGTGCACCAAGATGTCGTCCATCGTGTAGCCGTCTTCGCCGATGGTGACAGCCTTCAGCTTCAGTCCGTCGAGCACGAGACCCTTGTCGCGGTTCTTACCGAAGATCATCTTCTCGCCGTGGCGGAGGAAGATGGAACGTTCGGCACGCACCTCGCGATCCGTGATGCCCGTGTGGGTGCCGTTGTTGAAGATGACGCAGTTCACGAGCACCTCCGTCACGGCAGCGCCACGGTGGCGGGCCGATGCAGCGAAGATGGCCGTCAAGTTGGCTGCGTCCGTATCGATGCCACGGGCGAAGAAATTGCCGCGTGCGCCGAGGGTCAGCTCGGCCGGGACGAAGGGATCTTCCACCGTGCCGTAGGGCGAGCTCTTGGAGACGAAGCCGCGGTCGGACGTCGGGGAGTACTGCCCTTTGGTGAGGCCGTAGATCTTGTTGTTCATCAACACGACGTTCAGATCTACGTTGCGGCGTACGGCGTGGATGAAGTGGTTACCACCGATGGCGAGGCAGTCGCCGTCGCCGGTGACGAGCCATACGCTGATGTCGGGGCGTGCCGTCTTGACGCCGGTAGCGATGGCTGCGCCACGGCCGTGAATGGTGTGGAAGCCGTAAGTGTTCATGTAGTACGGCAGACGCGAGGAGCAGCCGATACCAGAGATGACGGCCATATTATCGGGCGAGGTGCCGACTTCGGCCATCGCTTTATGCAGGCAGCTGAGCACGGCGTGGTCGCCGCATCCGGGACACCAGCGAACGTATTGATCGCTCTTGTAGTCTTTGGGGCTGTAGGTTATATCTGTTGTTGCGTTCATAATTAGTTCTTCTCCTCAATGATGTGGGTAAATTCTTCGACGAGTCGCGAAACGATGAAGGGCTGCCCTTTGACGCGGTTGAAGCGATAGGGCGTGAAGTCGTCGATCTTGCTGCGCAGGTAGTTGGCAAACTGGCCCTTGTTTTGCTCAGCCACGACCACCTTCGGGTAACGCTTCAGTACCTCGGCCGTGTTCTTGGGTAGGGGGTTGATGAAGCGGAAGTGTGCCAAGGCGACCTTCTGGCCATTGCGGCGCATGGTGTCCATCACTTCGTGCAGATGGCCGGAGGTGCCGCCCCAGCCTACGATCAGCAGGTCGGCGTCGTCCTTGTCGCCCTTCACTTCCACCTCAGGGATGAAGTCGGCGATCTTGTCAATCTTGGCCTGACGCGTCTCCACCATCTTCTGGTGGTTCTTCGGGTCGGTGGAGATGGAGCTGGTGTCATAGTCCTTCTCGAGTCCGCCGATGCGGTGCGCGAAGCCCTCCATGCCGGGCGTAGCCCAGTAGCGGACGAAGGTCTCTTTGTTCCGGCGATAAGGTTTCCAGACGGCCTCACCGTGATAGTTCGAGACGTAGTTCGGCTTAATGTCGGGGAAGTCGTTTATGTAATCTGGGATGCGCCATGCGGCCGAACCGTTGGCGATGAAGGAGTCGGTGAGGAGGATGACGGGCGTCATGTGCTCCACGGCCAGCTTAGCCGCCCAGAAAGCCATGTCGAAGCAGTCCGTCGGGGTGGTGGCGGCTACGACCACGAGCGGGCTCTCGCCGTTACGTCCGTAGAGGGCCTGCATGAGGTCCGTCTGCTCGCTCTTTGTCGGCATACCCGTCGAGGGACCGCCGCGCTGTACATCGATGATGACGAGCGGAAGCTCTGCGATAACGGCCAAGCCGATGGCTTCACTCTTCAGTGCCAGACCGGGGCCGGAGGTCGACGTGGCACTCAGGCAACCGGCGAAAGAGGCACCGATGGAGGTACAGATACCGGCGATCTCATCTTCGGCCTGCACGGTGATCACGCCGAGGTTCTTGTACTTCGAGAGCTCGTGCAGGATGTCGGTGGCGGGTGTGATGGGGTAGCTACCGAGGAAGAGTTGCAAGCCAGACTTCTCGGCGGCGGCGATGAGACCGTAGGAGGTGGCGTTGTTTCCGCTCACGTCCTTGTAGATGCCCGGTTCCTTCTTCGAGCCTTCGATGCGGTAGGTGGAGACGGAGGCGTGGATGTTGTGCCCATAGTTGTAGCCGTCGGTCAGGGCTTTAATGTTGGCCTTGGCGATGTCGGGCTTCTTGGAAAACTTGGTCTGGAGCATCGTCATGGCGTGGTCGAGCGGACGGTCGAAGAGCCAGCAGACGAGGCCGAGGGTGAACATGTTCTTACACCGCACGGCAGACTTGTTGTCGAGGCCATACTCGGCCAGTCCGTCACGCACCATCGTAGAGATGGGGGCGGCCACGAGTTGCACCTTTTCCGTGAGGCCAAGCTCCTCGATCGGGTCGTCGGTCTTGAACTCAGCCTTCTCCAGGTCACGCTTGGCGAAGGAGTCCGTGTCGATGATGACGATGGAGCCCTTGCGCAGATTCTTGACGTTGACCTTGAGCGCGGCGGGGTTCATGGCCACGAGCACATCGGCCTTGTCACCGGGGGTATAGACCTTCTTCGTGCCCAAATGGAGTTGGAAGCCAGAGACGCCGAAGAGTGTTCCTTGCGGCGCGCGAATTTCGGCCGGGTAGTCGGGAAAGGTGGAGATGTCGTTCCCGAAAACGGCTGACAGATTGGAGAAGATGGTGCCGGTAAGCTGCATACCGTCGCCGCTATCTCCCGAAAAACGGATCACGACGTGATCCAGAGTCGTTACTTTGGTTTGCTCTGTCATGAGATAAAAAAACTATACTGTAATACCTAAATCAAATAAGCGTGTGTGGGGATGGTTTAGCGGCGCTCCCCGTGGCCGTATAGGAGTTGTTGTAGTCGATGAGCCGCATCGTCGGTGTCGTTGTCGTTGACGAGTCGCTCCACATCGAACGCATGATGGGCGCGTTCGTAGTAGGGGGTGCGGTGCGTGAGGGCCTTGCGGACGAAGGCGTGGAGGGCCTTGTCATCGAGGTGGCGCACGGTGGGGCGACTCTGTTTGCCGAGTGCGATGCGTTCGGTCAGCGCCTCGGGTGAGGCCTTGAGATAGACCGTCGTGCCGACACGGTTCATGTACGTCATGTTGTCGAAGAAGCAGGGCGTGCCGCCACCGGTGGAGAGGATGATGTCCTCAAACTCGGCCACCTCGTGGAGCGCCTTACGTTCTATTTCGCGGAAGGCCTCCTCGCCCTCTGCCTCAAAAATCTGTCGGATGGTCTTGCGATAACGCCCTTCAATAAAGAGATCCAAGTCGATGAAGGATAATCCAGTGCGGTCGGCCAAGGCTTTGCCCAAGGTCGTTTTACCGACGCCCATGTAGCCGATGAGGAAGATGCGTTGCATGTGTGTGTGAATAGTGTAGTGGAGATGTGTAGCGTTGTAGAAACGCGGGCAAAAGTAGGAAAGTTGCCGTGCTGCCCTACAGGTTCTTCTTACGCAGCTCAAAGTCGCGGCCGAGGTACTTCTCGCGGACGATCTCGTTGGCGGCCAACTCCTCGGCGGTGCCTTGAAAGAGCACCTTGCCCTCGAAGAGCAGATAGGCGCGATCGGTGATGCTGAGCGTCTCGTGAACGTTGTGATCGGTGATGAGGATGCCGATGTTCTTATGCTTGAGGCGGGCTACGATGGTCTGAATGTCTTGCACGGCGATGGGGTCGACGCCGGCGAAGGGCTCGTCGAGCATGATGAACTTCGGGTCGATGGCCAGACAGCGGGCGATCTCGGCGCGCCGCCGTTCACCGCCGGAGAGTCGGTCGCCGAGGTTCTTGCGCACCTTCTGAAGGCCGAACTCCTCGATAAGGCTTTCGGTCTTGGCTTGCTGATAATCCTTGGGGCGGTCGGTCATCTCGAGCACAGCGCGGATGTTGTCCTCGACGGTCATCTTGCGAAAGATGGAGGCCTCCTGCGCCAGGTAGCCGATGCCGAGGCGGGCGCGTTTGTAGACGGGGTAGTCGGTGATCTCGGTCTCGTCGAGAAAGATGCGACCTTGGTTGGGGGTGACCAGCCCGACGGTCATGTAGAAGGTCGTTGTCTTGCCCGCGCCGTTGGGCCCGAGCAGCCCGACGATCTCGCCTTGTTGCACGTTGATGGAGACGTGGTTCACCACCGTGCGTGCCTTGTATTTCTTCACCAGATCCTCGGTGCGGAGGATCATCTTGGGTTCGTCCATATAAAGAGGTATAGGGTGATAATGAGGGGCGGCAAAGGTAAGCCGGGCGACGAATGCAGAAAGCGGCCCAGTCCCCATGGCCCGCCAGCCCACGCCGTTCAGCAGCAGCCGTCTCACCTCCTCGGTTCAGCCTTCCTTTTCCTCCAGCAGCAAGCGCACTGCCTCGGGGCAGCTTTCCTTTTCCTCAAGCAATAGGCGCACCGCCTCGGTTCAGCCTTCCTTTTCCTCCAGCAGCAAGTGCACCGCCTCGGGACGACTCTCCTTCTTCTCCAGCATTAGGCACACCGCCTCGCGACAACCCTCCTTTTCCTCAAGCAATAGGCACACCGCCTCGCGACGACTCTCCTTCTTTTCAAGCATTAGGTGCACCGCCTCGGGACGGTCTTCCTTTTTTCCAAGAAGAGCTGATACTTGATTTAGATCAGACTATATTTTGAAATATGCTATGATCTGAGGTCTCGTTTGTCTTCTCATTTTCTGATAGTGTATAGATCATGGCTTCATTCTATACCGTATCTTGAAATTCGCGGCTATATGTGGTTATTTTGATAGCATATTTCCAAATATGCTCATATATATGGCTTCATTGATCTATGTATTTTGGAATGCATAGATGAACGATATGTATATCATAGCTCATTTTGAAATGTGCTCTTATCCAATGTTCTTATTCCATTGTATCTGGAAATATGCTACCATATAAGTCTTATTTTGTATCTGCATTTTGAAATGAAATAGAATCTCTATCTCGTTTTATAGCGCATTTCGAGATGTGATATGGACGGAATACGGATTAGCTATGTATTCCGGAATATAGATGTGTAGGCGTATGATTTGAGATCTCCTTTTGAGATATAGTATTTGCCGAGTCTTCGTTTTCCATCATATCCAGAAATATGATACTATATGAATAGGGTGCCGGTCCTACTTGAAAAAAAGGAGAGTTGTCGAGAGGTGGTGTGACTGCTGCTTGAGGAAAAGGAGAGCTGTCTCGAGGCGGTTCGCCTATTGCTTGGAAAGAAGGAGAGTTGACCAGAGGCCGTGCGCCTACTGCTTGAGAAAAAGGAGAACCGGCTTGAGGTGTAGAGCTTGCTCTGAGGGAAAAAGGAGGGCGAAACGGTGTGCTTTCGATGGGGGCTTTTTGTGTAGAAGCAGGCGCATCGCCTCGGGATAGGTCGGGATACAAAAAAGGCGGAACGGACCTATCTCAGGTGCGTCCCGCCGAAATCAAATGTTATAAAAGTGGTTACAAAAAGCCGTGTGGATGAGAAGCTGTTTTGAATTTATTGAGTGATTATTTAAGGAGCTGTTTAGGCAGATCTTTCTCCTTTCTTGTTTCGGGTCTATCGGGGCCTGTTTCTGCCCTTTTGTTCCATCATTAATCCTCACATAGCTTGCTATGCTCGTCTAATGATGAAACAAAATCATCAGAAACATACTCCCGATAGCCTCCGAAATAAATTCCAAACAGCTTCTGAAGCGGGAGGGGCGAACCCAGTGTCCGCCCGCGTCCCTCTTCGCGCTGCGATGTGAAGCCTTACCAGCCGGGATTCTGCTTCAATTGCTTGTTCAGATCCATCTGATCCGTGGGGATCGGGTACCAGTAATGCTTCTTGTCGTAGGTGCGGGTCTTGCCCTTCGAACCGTTGACGTAGTTGCCTGAGCGGGTGACGAGCTTGTCGGTCACGTCGGCCGAGATGTTGGCGCCGTTCAGGATGTCGGGGTGCGTGGACGAGTCGAGGCGGTCGAGCTGGTGCCAGCGGATGAGGTCCCAGTAGCGGAAGTCGTTGTCGAACATCAGCTCGCAACGGCGCTCGCGGCGGATCTCCCAAATGAGTGAGCTGACGCCCATCTTGTTTGCCGGGTCGTCGAAGCCGGGGTTGACGTTGAGATGAGGCAGTCCAGCGCGATCGCGGAGCAGGTTGACGCTGCGATCGAGGTCGGCCTGCGTGATGGAGCCCAGTTCGGCGCAGGCTTCAGCATACTCCAGATAGACGACGGAGAGCCAGAAGAGCGGCGCATGCGTGTAGTTGCGCGTCGTTTGGTTGCGGTCGCGTTCAGGCAGGGCGGGGTTGTCGTACTTGCAGACGCCGTAGCCGGTGGAGGAGGTCATGGCCATGCCGACGCCGTAGCGCGTGAAGCCGCGGCCGACGTAGCAGAGGGCCGTGTCGATGGTGGCCGAGAGGCGTTTGTCGCGTAGGGCGAGCAGGTGGCTGATGGACATGACGGTGTCATGGACCGTCTTTCCGGCCACGGTGCGCGTCACGGGTATGGTGCGGGCGGCGTCGCCCTTGTCGAGCGAGGTCAGGGCCAACGGCTTGCCGTCGGTAAAGAGGTAGGCCTCGAAGGCGTCCTTCGACATGCCGTTGAGCTGCGTCGAGGAGCTGACGTAGGCGACCAGTGAGTGTTGCATCACATCCTTTTTATAGGCTTTGTAGAAGATCATCTCCGGGTTCGAGCTGAGGTCGACCGCGTTGTAATTCTCCTGATAGGACGGGTTCAGCTTGAAGCTCTTCGACATCAGATGCGCGGCGGCGTCGCGGGCGGCGGTCAGATAGCGCGTGGCACCGGCGGCGTCGGGGGCCGTCTGGCCGTCCTCCGCCTTGCGATACTTGCGGAAGGTGCCCTCGAAGAGGCAGATTTCAGCCTTCATGGCGTAGGCCACGTTGCGGTTGAGCGTCGTGCGGGAGGTGTTGTCGTACATGTTCTCGCAGGCGTAGTTGAGGTCCTCGAGCACCTTATCCATCACCGCGTCGCGGCTCTCACGGGGGCCGTAGAGCTTGGCCTCGTCGTGGAAGTCGATGGGCTTATCGACCCAGGGCAAGTCGCCATAGTCGCGGACTAACTTGTAGTACTGCCAAGCGCGCATCAGTCGGCCCACGCCGCGCCAGTGTGCCTTGGCGGCGTCGGGCATGTTGACACGGTCGACACGGTCGACGAGGATGTTGGCGCGTCGGATTTCCACCCAGCCGTCTTTCCATTCGGCACTATTGGCGGGCACGTTGGTGAAGGTCCAGTCGGCGAAGCTGTATCCGCCGGCCTGGTCGTCAGAGAGGGTTTTGAAGTAGAAGTCGCCGTAGGAATTGCCGTTGCCGTAGCCCGCGAACTGCTCGTAGAAGCTGTTGGCGTAACTGGCGACGGTGTTCTCGCTCTCCCAGAAGTTCTCGTCGGTGAACATGTCGAGCGGCTCTTTATCGAGGAAGCTGTTGCAGGCCGAGGTGAGCGCTACGGCCAGCAAAAGGCTTGGTATTGCTATTCTTTTCATCATGTATCCTTTTAAGTGATGATTAAACGATGGTTGAATGAAGATGGATTAAAGCGTGAGCTGAAGACCGAATGAGAAGGTGCGATACATCGGGTCGATGCGTCCCCAGGTGGCATTGCCAAGGGCGGCGCCTTCCTCCTTATCGTTCACTTCCGGATCGACGGGGGCTTTGCTCCGCTTGATGATCTCCATGATGTTGCTGCCACTGAAGTAGACGCGCACCTTCTGAATGTGTGCCTTGCGGGTCAGAGCCTGCGGCAGGGTGTAGCCCACGGTGAGGTTTTTGAAGCGTAGGTAGGCCATGTTGACTAAGTACTTCGTCTGCGGATAGAAGTTGTTGCGGCCCTGCTCCAAGACGCTGATCGTACCGCGCGAAGCATTGCCGGGGAAGAGGCGCGGGAAGTCTGCATTCTGATCCGGATTCTTCTCCGTCCAGTAGCTCGTCTGGTTCGCGTAGAGCGCATCGGCGCCACGCATGAAGGGCATCACGAACGCACTCTGCGTCCATACGTCGCGTTTGCCTACGCCTTGGAAGAAGAGGTCGACGTCGAAGTTGCGCCATTCACCACCCAGGTGGAAGCCATACTGATAGCGGGGCGTGGTGTTACCGATCACCTTCAGGTCGCCGTGGTCATCGGCCGTACCCTTACCGCCGTCGATCTTGCCGTCTCCGTTGAGATCCTTGAACTTGATGTCGCCCGGGCCGTAGGTGAACTTGCCGCTCTCGAGTCCTTTCTGCGAGGCGACGCCAGACTTATACGTGCCGTCGGCATTGAAGTCCTCCTTCGTGAAGTAGCGATCCGTTTCGAAGCCCCAGATGTCACCGTAGCGCTTGCCGCTGTAGTTGGAGTTGAGCAGCTTCGTGTCGTTGTCCCACTCTACGATGGTGGTCGTGTAGTCGCCTAGGTTGGCGTTGGCATAAACCGTGACCTCATTGAAGCGGTGACGCCAGTCGATGTTCAGCTCCCAACCGCGGGTGCGGAGCACACCGGCGTTGACGTAGGGCGGATTGGCGCCGAGCACTTGCGGCACGGTGCGTCCGGGGGCGAGCATATCGCGTGTGGTGCGTTGGTACCAGTCGAAGGAGATGTTCAGGCTGTTATCCAAGAAGCCGAAGTCGGCGCCCACGTCGAGCGTTTGGATGCGTTCCCAACGCAGCTTCGAGGAGACGAGCTTGGGCATGCCGTAAGCCACGACGAGGTCGCCGCCCTGTCCTAACCAATGGATGACGTCGTCCTCCTTGTCACTCGTCTTGCCCTTTTCATCGTTGCGCTTACCGATGGTAGAGATGAACATGTTGTCGCCCACGGCCTGGTTGCCGATTTCGCCGTAGGAGGCGCGCAACTTCATGTTGTTGATCGTGCGACGGATCGGCTCGAAGAAGCTCTGCTCGCTGATGCGCCAGCCGCCCGATATGGACGGGAAGAAGGCCCAGCGACTGTTCGCCGGGAAGCGTGACGAGCCGTCGTAACGGCCGTTAAGTTCCAAGAGCCAGATGCCTTTATAGTCGTAGTTGACACGTCCGAAGTAGCCCGCCGTAGCCCAGTGCGAGTGCGAACCGTCGACGAACTGGTCGCCGTTAGCGAGGTTGAACTCCGGCATGCCCGCGGCCAGCAGGTCGTTGCGTGTAGAGCTGTGCATATCGAGTTCGCCACTCTCCGCGTTGGCGCCGAGCATGAAGTTGAAGTGGTGTGCGTCCTGCACGTCGAGCAGGTAGTTGCCGTAGAGATTGAAGACGTAGGAGCGGTCGACGATCGATCGCTCTTCGAGGTTCGATGAGGTGGTGTAATACACGATGTCGTCGAGCTTACCGCCCCATGAGTTCCAGCCCTTCAGGGGCACCTCGGCGATGCGTCGGTTGCGGTTGAGGACATTGAAAGTGTAGTCTGCATTCAGCGTCAATCCCTTGGCCAGTGTAGCCTTGAGGAAGCCTCCGAGGCGCGTAAAGGCATCGTTCTCGATGCGGTCGCCAGCCTGCTTGCGGTAGGCAATGTCGTTGCGGAAGTCAGTGCCTTTATACGTGCCGTAAGGCCCGAAGAAGCTGCCCCAGCGCCACATGTATTGGTAGGTGGTGCGTCTCGTGGCCGGCCCCGTCATGCCCTTGTTGCTGTAGCTGAAGCGAGCGCCCACTTGCAACCAGTCGGTGAGGTCGGTGGTCACGTTCAGCATCGTGGTCCACTTGTTCAGCTTCTCGGGGTTGAACTTCATCACGCCCTCGTCGTGGTTGTAACCCACGGACATGTAGTACGACGTCTTGCCGCTTGTGCCCTGCACGGAGATGTTGTGGCTCTGTGAGGGGCGCCATTTGCGGAACATGATGTTCACCATGTCCCAGTCGGCGAAGTAGCTGCCGACGCCGTTTTTGTCGAGCGTAAAGTCTTCGCCGAGCACCATCTCGCGATAGCCTGTCTTCCGCCCGTTGTTGCGATCGCGCCATTTCTCCGCATCCGGCAGCATTTGCTTGAGGTACATGCCGAAGAGTTCGCTCTCATCGCCCGCGCGGTCGTTGGCCTCGATCAGGGCGCGGAGCTGCGTCGGCACGTCGGGATAGTTCGGCAGGATGGTGGGCGTTTCCCAGGCGATGTTGTTCGTGTAGTTCACGGTGGTGCGATCCGTTTTGCTGGCCGATTTCGTGGTGATGAGGATCACACCGAAGGCCGCACGCGCACCGTAGATGGAGGTCGATGCGGCGTCCTTGAGCACGGAGACGCTTTGGATGTCCTGCGTGTTGAGGAGCGAGAGGTCGTCCATCGGCACCCCGTCGACAAGGATGAAGGGGGCGCTCTGTGCGCTGTTGCTCAGCGTACCCACGCCGCGGATGGTCATCGTGGGTGCGGCGCCAAGCTGACCGCTGCTGTTCACGACCGAGAGGCCCGACACGGCGCCCTGAAGCGCCTTCGAGACGTCAGAATATGGCCGCGCCTCGAGTGTCTTACCGATGTCGACCGTGGCCACGGCGCCGGTCAGGTTGACCTTTTTCTGGGTGCCGTAACCCACGACGACGACTTCGTTCAGCAGCTCGCTATCCTCATGCAGTACGATGCGCATCGTGGCCGAAGCCGTCACCTCTTGGGTGCGGTAGCCGATGTAGGAGATGACGAGCCGCGTGCCCGCTTTGGCACGGAGCGTGAATTTCCCGTCGGCGTCGGTGATTGTACCGTTCGACGTGCCTTTTTCCAGCACGCTGGCGCCGATAATGGCCTCGCCCTTATCGTCCACGATCACGCCGTGCACGACGCCGTCGGCCTGCATTTCGGCGGTTGCCGCCCTGAGGGCCGCCCCGTCCGCTTTCATGACATGGGGCATGCCCCCCGTCAGCGCAATCACTGCCCAGGCTGCAATGATTCGCTCATAATGAGTTCTTCGTTTTCCTGTGTTTGCCATAATATGCAATGCATTAAATAATGATGAAGTGTTGATGATATGGGGTAGCTCCCCGGCAGGATCATCCCCGGCCGTGGGTGCGTATTTCGCTCTGTATTACTTCTTGTCCACGTGTATAAGTTCCTTGATTCTTGCAGCTTCAGGGGGGTGTGTTGGTCCCCTTCGCCGTTCTGTATCCGTGAACAAAGGTAAACGCGGTTTTGGGATTAAAAAGCATTCGGGGCGGCAGAGATGCATTCGACGGCCGCGGATCGTGATTTCTACGGATGGCTGAGGGGGCAAGCCTCGGTCTGGAGGCTTATTTCGATGGGGGTCATGTCGCCAACGGTAGGCGAGGGGAGGAGTACGTCGTCCGCGAACTTGCTGACAGTTGAAAATGGGCTGGAGGAGGCGTTATGGCAGTATTTGTCTGTAGACAAAAAGGGGGTATAGATATATGAGCCTCTATTGTCTGCGGACAAAATGGGTCTATATCTATTTCATAGGTCATTGTCTGCGGACAATCTATGGATATAGGTCTAATGAATCGATTTGTCCATAGACATTATAAGGTGAAATACATATACACTCATTTTGTCTGTAGACAATAGCTATGTATAGGCCTATATAAGCTTTTTGTCCGTAGACAATGGACTTGTAAATAGGTATCAGGTAGTTTTGTCTGCAGACAATGACTGTTTAATCAAGGGGAGGAGAACTTTGCTGATCGTTTTTGCGCTTGGGGATGGCCGGACGAGGGCTTGGGTCTATACTTTATGACCGGAAGACGGATTTAGCGGCCCCGTTTACATTTGCGGCCCTCATCAATAGAAGAGAACAACACCTATGGCACAAGATTTACACTTAGAGAATATCCGCCGCGAGTATTCCTCGCGCAGCCTGAGCCGAAAAGAACTGCCCGACGATCCGCTGGAAATGGTGGATCAATGGCTCAATGAGGCCCTCGAAACGAAAGTCAACGAACCCACCGCCATGATCGTGGCCACGGCTACGCCAGACGGTCGGCCGAGTGTCCGCACGGTCCTGCTCAAGGAAGTCGTGGGCGGCCGCTTCGTCTTTTACTCCAACTATGAGAGTCGCAAAGGGCGACAGATGGCCGAAAACTCGCACGTGGCTGTCACCTTCCTCTGGCACGAGTTGGAGCGGCAGATTCATGTCGAGGGCACCGTCACGCGGCTCAGCCCCGAGGAGAGCGACGCCTATTTCACCATGAGGCCCTACAAAAGCCGCGTCGGGGCACGCATTTCACCGCAGAGTCAGCCCATCCCCTCGCGCGAATACATTATGATGCGCTTCGCCTCAGAGAGCCTGCGCTTCGTCGGCCGCGAGGTGCCCCGGCCCGACAACTGGGGCGGGTACGCCGTCACACCCAGCCGCATCGAGTTCTGGCAGGGCCGCGACAGTCGGCTGCACGACCGCTTCCTCTACGAGCTCCAACCGGATGGCCACTGGGATCTTCACCGCCTCGCCCCCTGATCGCTCCTCCCCATGTCGCCCACCCCGCTACGCATCGAGCATGTGGCGCTCTACACCGCTGATCTGGAGGCTACGCGCGATTTCTTCGAGCGTTACTTCCATGCCACCGCCGGTCCGCTCTACCACAACCCGACGAAGCAGTTCCGGTCGTACTTCCTCACCTTTCCCGGCGGCAGCGCACGGCTGGAGATCATGACACGCCCGGCGTTGCTCCCATCCGCCACGGCCGACAGTCTCGGCTACGCCCACATCGCCCTCAGCGTGGGTAGCCCGGCGGAGGTAGACGCCTTGACCGATCGGCTGCGGCACGACGGTTACGCAGTCCTCAGCGGCCCACGCACCACCGGCGACGGATACTACGAAAGCGTCGTCGCTGCCGTCGGCGGTCTCACGATCGAGATCACCGTCTGATGTGGGTGTTGAGTTGTTGGTTTGTTGGTTTGTTGAGTTGTTGAGCTGTTATGGTGCGTACCCGGCAAACTTGGCAGGCGTCCCTGACGCCTTGAGCTGTTATGGTGCGTACCCGGCAAACTTGGCAGGCGTCCCTGACGCCTTGAGCTGTTATGGTGCGTACCCGGCAAACTTGGCAGGCGTCCCTGACGTCTTGAGCTGTTATGGTGCGTATCCGGCAAACTTGGCAGGCGTCCCTGACGCCTTGAGCTGTTATGGTGTGTACCCGGCAAACTTGGTTGGCGTCCCTGACGCCTTGACTTCCTTTTCGCCTCCTTTTCCCCGTGTCAAGACAAGAAAAGGAGGAGGGTGTCCCCAAGAAGAAAAAAGAAGAGGCGCCACCTCGGAGAAGTCGCTCATCAACGACTCCCCGAGGCAGCGCCCCTATACCTATTTATATAGCGCGGCCGTCAGGCCTTCACGTCCGCCAGCGACGCGTCGCGCTCGAAGCTCTTCCTGACAAACGAGCACACGGGGACGATCCTCAGTCCCTCGCGTCGGGCAAAGTCCACGCCCGCGCCAATCAGCAGTCGGCCGTAGCCCTTACCGCCGAAGTAGCTCTCCACGCCTGTGTGATCCACGATGATCGTCCGCGCGTCCTGCCACTCGTACGTCATCTCGCCGGCATACAGCTCATCTTCATAGATGACGAAGCGGCCACGCCGTCCGTCGTCTTCTCTGTCTATTCGTATCATTTCGTTTTGGGGGATAAAAAGAAGCGTGCCCCCCTGCGCTCTTTTTGAGGTGAGGGAGACACGCTGAATCGATTCATGTAAATCGAGTTGCTACAACTCTCGACTGTGGAGGATTACAGCTTCGGGCCCGCAGCTACGAGCGCCTTGCCAGCTGCATTGCCTTCGTACTTCACGAAGTTCTTCACGAAGCGTCCGGCCAGATCCTTCGCCTTCGTCTCCCACTCGGCTTCGTTAGCGTACGTGTCGCGCGGATCGAGGATCTTCGGATCAACACCCGGCAGTTCCGTCGGGATCTCGAAGTCGAAGAAGGGCAGCTTCTTCGTCGGTGCCTTGAGGATGTGTCCCTCGAGGATGGCGTCGATGATGCCGCGTGTATCGCGGATCGAGATACGCTTGCCCGTGCCGTTCCATCCCGTGTTCACCAGATAGGCCTTGGCACCGCTGCGCTCCATCTTCTTCACCAGCTCTTCGGCATACTTCGTCGGATGCAGTTCGAGGAATGCCTGTCCAAAGCAAGCGGAGAAGGTCGGTGTCGGCTCGGTGATACCGCGCTCTGTACCGGCCAGCTTCGCGGTGAAACCAGAGAGGAAGTAATACTTCGTCTGCTCCGGCGTCAGGATAGACACGGGCGGCAGCACCCCGAACGCGTCGGCAGAGAGGAAGATCACATTCTTCGCAGCCGGACCCTTCGAGATGGGCTTCACGATCTTTTCGATGTGATAGATCGGGTACGATACGCGCGTGTTCTCGGTCACGCTCTTGTCCTTGAAGTCGATCTTGCCGTTCGCATCTACCGTCACGTTCTCCAGCAGGGCGTTGCGCTTGATGGCGCGATAGATGTCTGGCTCGCTGTCCTTATCTAGGTTGATCACTTTGGCGTAGCATCCGCCCTCGTAATTGAAGACGCCTTCGTCGTCCCATCCGTGCTCGTCGTCGCCGATCAGCAGACGCTTCGGGTCGGTCGATAGCGTCGTCTTACCTGTGCCCGAGAGGCCGAAGAAGATCGCTGTATTCTGTCCGTTCGTGTCCGTGTTGGCGGAGCAGTGCATGGAGGCGATGCCCTCGAGCGGCTTGAAGTAGTTCATCATCGAGAACATACCCTTCTTCATCTCGCCGCCGTACCATGTGTTGATGATCACCTGTTCCTTGGAGGTCAGGTTGAAGACCACGGCGGTCTCTGAGTTAAGCCCCAGCTCCTTGTAGTTCTCCACCTTCGCCTTCGAAGCGTTGTAGACGATGAAATCTGGCTCGAACGACTCCAGCTCTTCCTTCGTCGGACGGATGAACATGTTCGTCACAAAGTGCGCTTGCCAAGCCACTTCCATGATAAAGCGTACCCTCAGACATGTCGACCGATTGGCGCCGCAGAAGCCGTCCACTACGAAGAGCCGCTTGTTCGACAGCTCCTTCTTGGCAATCTCCTTGACCGCATTCCACGCCTCGGCCGATGCCGGCTTATTGTCGTTCTTGTATTCCTCCGACGTCCACCATACGGTGTCCTTACTCGTCTCGTCCATGACGATAAACTTATCCTTCGGCGATCGCCCGGTGTAGATGCCCGTCATAACGTTCACTGCACCCAGCTCCGTCAGCTGACCTTTTTCATAGCCCTCCAAACCGGGCTTCATCTCTTCGTTAAACAGATCCTCGTAAGAAGGATTGTGCACAATCTCCGTGGTACCCGTGATACCGTACTTCGTCAAATCGAGTTTTGCCATGTCTCTAATATATAATGTGTAAAACAATCGCGTCTTCATGTCCGAAGGGGCGTGCTTTTCCGTCCTTTTCCTGAAGACGCAGGCAAAAGTACGACAATTCCGATACGGCTACGGGGTAATTAGAGAAATATTTCCGTAATTGAGGATAGGCCCTTCTCCCCTCTGTAAAATGACATGAGTTAGAAGTCTGTGAAGGCTTTGCCGAGGCCCTCATGGTCTATGAGTGCCCCGGCGACACTGTCGCCAGGACTATCATGGTCGATGAGTGCCCCGGCGACACTGTCGCTAGGACTATCATGGTCGATGAGTGCCCCGGCGACACTGTCGCCAGGACCATCATGGCCGATGAGAGCTTCGGCGACACTGTCGCCGGGACCATCATGGTCGATGAGTGCTTCGGCGACACTGTCGCCAGGACTATCATGGTCGATGAGAGCTTCGGCGACACTGTCGCCAGGACTATCATGGCCGATGAGTCTCCTAACGATGGGGTATAAAAAGCAGATGGCTTAGACTGAACTCGCGCTGAGTAAGGTCTTTCATGTTTCCCCTAAACCCACTAGTCTTCCTCAATTTTCGTCGTTTTCGTTTGGTTGCGTTTGTTTTGTCTCAGCTTTGAATTTTTTGGCAGCTTCGGTTGTCGCATTCATTTTTCTCTATCTTTGCCTCCGATAAGAAGATAGACGAATAATCACTCTTTAAATAGATAACTCATGGAAGTCAAGAAATCGCCAAAAGCAGATCTTGAAGGTAGTAAGGGCCTAGGCATCCTCATGGGGTTGGTCGTGGGCTTGGCTGTTCTGTTCGTTGGGTTTGAATGGGGTACCCAAGATCAGGTCGTTCAGAAAGACGAAGGGATCAGCGATGTTATCGCGGAGGAAGAGATGGATATCACAAGGCAGGATGAGACGCCTCCCCCTCCCCCTCCTCCCGATGTGCCCAATGTGGCTGAAGTGCTGAATGTGGTAGAAGATAATGTGCAGGTTGCGAATAATGACCTGATATCTTCCGAGGACAATCAGAAAGCAGCCCAGGTGCAGGTTTATACTCCTCCTGCGGTAACGCATGAGGAAGAAGAAGAGTCTCCACAGCACATTTTTGTAGTGGTAGAGGAAATGCCGGAGTTTCCGGGTGGACAGGCTGAATTGATGAGCTATATCGCTAAGTCAATTAAGTATCCTGTTGTAGCGCAGGAAAATGGCATTCAAGGACGTGTTACTTGTACGTTTGTTGTGAACAGAGACGGTACGATTGTAGATGCTCAGGTGGTCCGTGGTATTGATCCAGCTCTCGATAAAGAGGCGCTTCGTGTGATCAATTCCATGCCGAAATGGAAGCCTGGTAAGCAGCGTGGCAAGCCTGTACGTGTGAAGTTTACACTTCCCGTAACGTTCCGCCTGCAGCAATAATACCCCCCATTGAACGTACCTCACTCACGTGCAAAATAGCAGACGATGATGAACTAAAAAGAAAAAGGTCGTTCTCCCTCCCCGAAGAGAGCGACCTTTTCTAATTATCTCTCTGCTACAACCGTTGCTATGTTGTCATTTGAATACATCCTCAAGGCGATTGAAGAGGCCATCCATCAGTTGCGTTTCGATGATTCTCCACAAAGTCTTTTCGATCCGATCGTCTACACATTGTCTGAAGGTGGGAAGCGTTTGCGGCCAGCTTTTGTGCTAATGGCCTGCAATCTTTACCGAGATGATATAGAGTGTGCGATGTCGTCGGCTTTGGGGGTGGAGATGTTCCACAACTTCACGCTACTGCATGACGACTTGATGGACGAGGCGAAAAAACGTCGCAATCAGCCGACCGTCCATGTGAAATGGGATAGAAATACGGCCGTGCTTTCAGGTGACGCCATGTTGATCGTGTCCTATCGTCTGATTGGACAGACCCCGTCCTCATCATTAAAGCTTGTCTTGGATCTGTTTACGCAGACGGCGCTTGAAATCTGTGAAGGTCAACAGTTCGATATGGAGTTTGAGCGGCGTGACGATGTGACGGAAGAAGAATACATGGAGATGATCCGCCTGAAAACAGCCGTATTATTGGCTTGCAGCTTGAAGATGGGAGCATTAATCGGTGGTGCATCCGTGCATGACGCAGAGGTGCTTTATCGTTTTGGAATCCATATCGGGTTAGCGTTCCAGTTGCAAGATGATATGTTGGATGTCTACGGTGATACGAGTACATTCGGAAAAAATATAGGAGGTGATATTCTGTGCGACAAGAAGACCTTTTTGTCAGTGCTCATGTATCAGCTTGCAACAGATGAGCAAAAGACTTGCATAGCGCATTACAGAAAAGAGAACGATTCAGTTTACACTGCGAATGAGAAAATATCAGTGATCACCAGTATATATGATGAATTGAAGCTGAGGGAGCGTACACAAAGCAGGATAAAGTATCATTATGATCTCGCTGGGAGTGAATTAGCACGGTTGAGTGTAAATCAGGAAAGAAGCCAAGAGCTACTCCGTGTTTGCAGTCTGCTGATAGATCGAGCAAAGTAAAAACATGGCTGCAATGAAGTTGATAGACAGTCATACCCACCTTTACGCCGAGGATTTTTACAGTGATCGGGATATAGTAATAGAACGAGCAAAGGCTGCTGGAGTGACGGCCGTACTATTACCAAATATAGACGAGTCGAGCATTGCTCCGATGTTTTGCTTATGTGATGAGCATCCTGAATTTGCCTTTCCGATGATGGGGGTACATCCGACAAGTGTGGACTCTCACTATTCGTCAAAACTACAGGCGATAGAGAAAATGTTGACAAAGCGTCCTTATTGTGGAATTGGTGAAATTGGAATCGATTTACACTGGGAACAGGCGTATCTGAAAGAGCAAAGGATTGTGTTCGAAGAACAGTTGAAGTGGAGTGTCGATATGAATCTTCCTGTAAGCATTCATGTTCGTGACGCTTTTTCAGAAGTGTTTGACTGCATATATAAGGTAGGAGCGGAGAGATTGAAAGGTGTTTTTCATTGCTTTTCAGGGACGGTCGATGAATTGGAGGAAATAAAGCGCATGCAGCGATTCAAGATAGGAGTTAATGGGATCGTTACTTTCAAAAAGTCTGCATTGTCTGATATTATACGGATGGTACCATCAACGATGCTTTTATTAGAGACAGATGCGCCATATTTATCTCCTTCACCGTATCGAGGAAAACGGAATGAGCCAGCTTTTCTCGTAGAAGTCGTAAGGAAGGTGGCGGAAGAATTGCAGATATCAGAGGAGGCAGTGGCAGATCTTACAAGAGAGAACACATTGGCCCTGTTTGATATTCCATTTCCTACATCTAATTGACGTCTACATAATGTGTTGACGTATTATGGAAGAGATGATGACATCAAGGAAAACTAAGTTATACCAGCAAAAAGTTTGCGTGTCATGTTTTTTTCCGTACTTTGCACTCGTTTTCAGAAAGAATGAGGGCGATTAATAAGAAAGGAGAGATGCTCGAGTGGTTGAAGAGGCACGCCTGGAAAGCGTGTATACGCCAAAAGCGTATCGCGGGTTCGAATCCCGCTTTCTCCGCAAGCAAACGGTAGAAAGATAAAAATAAGAAGCGCGAACAAGCGAAGTTTCTAATCAATAAGTATATTCATCAAAGTAAAATTCAGGCATTAATTCCAAATTATCATCACTATGAAAAAGTTGTTTACGAAAGCCTTCTTGGGTGTATTGGCCGCGGGTATCTCTACAGTAGCATTTGCACAAGAAGCGGCAGAGGCTGCAGCTCCCGTTGAGGGAGGAGTTCATCAAGCATTAAAGACGAAGTTTATTGAAGGTAGTGCAGACTTCATGAGCTTCGTTGCTATCGCTTTGATTTTGGGTCTAGCATTCGTCTTGGAACGAATCATCTACTTGAACTTGGCGGATGTGAATCCTAACGGTATGTTGAACGATATTGAGGCTGCACTCGATCGAGGAGATGTAGATGGCGCAAAAGCTATTGCTCGAGATACTAGAGGCCCGATAGCTTCTATTGCATATCAAGGATTAATGAGGATCGATCAAGGGATCGATGTTGTAGAGAAGTCTATTGTCGCTTATGGTGGTGTGCAGAGTGGACTGTTGGAAAAGAATCTGTCTTGGATTACCCTGTTTATCGCGATGGCACCGTCATTGGGCTTTTTGGGAACAGTCGTTGGTATGATCATGGCGTTCGATAAGATTGAGCGTGTTGGTGATATTAGTCCGACGGTTGTTGCCGGTGGTATGAAGGTAGCCTTGATCACTACGGTCGGTGGTTTGATCGTTGCATTGATCCTTCAGGTTTTCTATAACTATCTGTTGAGCAAATTGGAAGCTATTCTGAATAAGATGGAAGATGCGTCGATTACATTGCTCGATATGGTTATCAAGTACAATGTGAAATACAAAAAGTAAGACGAGTCATGGCTGTAACCAAGATAAGGAAACTGTCGAGCTGGATGTTGACAGGCGTCATCATAGTTAGTGTGATTGTCCTAGCAATGTTCTATCTCGGTGGTGTGGTTGATCCTGCTGCAGAGAATAAGGAGCCCGTAAATACATCGCTGTTACTTTATTGGTGCTATGCACTCTTTGGAGTTACGATGGTTTGTTTGGTGCTGTTTGGAATTATGCAGTTCTTCTCTACACTGAAGACTAAACCGAAAGCAGCACTAGGATCTTTAGTAGTGTTGATTGCTTTTGTAGTCTTGCTTGGAGTAACCTATGCGATGGGTGATGCTACTCCTCTACCAGGAATCAATGTTGATTCAGCACAATTCAATACAGCGGGCTGGTTGAAGGTCTCGGATATGTGGATCTATTCAACGTATGTCCTGTTGGGACTGTCTGTATTAGCTATGATTGCTGGCAGTCTTAAGAAGGTTCTGAATAAGTAATAGATATAGAGAGCATAGAAAGAACATGAGTAAGAAAAGAAAAGTTCCGGGAATTAATGGATCTTCTTCTGCTGACATCGCTTTCATGTTGTTGCTGTTCTTTCTTTTGACGACTTCTATGGATACGGATATGGGGTTAGCGCGAAGATTGCCTCCTCCACCCGATAAACAGCAGAAGAAACAGGAAATCGATGTCAAAAAAAGGAACATGCTTGTAGTTTTGATCAGCTCCACTAATCAAGTGTTGTGCGGTGGTGAATACATGGATATAAAGCAGGTCAAAGCTAAGGCTAAGGAGTTCATAGCCAATGTGAATAACGATCCGAATTTACCAGAGAAGGAAGAAGCTGATGTCCCGTTTTTTGGAAAGATGATGGTGTGCAAACCTCATATTATATCGTTGCAAAACGACCGAGGTACGCAGTATCAAGCATATATCCGGGTGCAAAATGAATTGGCCGCTGCTTATAACGAACTGCGTGATGAAGTAGCTAAGCAGAAATGGGGCAAAACATTTGCAGAGTTGGATGAAAAACAGCAGGAAGCTGTACAGATGATATATCCTCAGAAGATATCCGAGGCTGAGCCGAAGAACTATGGTGGAGGATCTAAGTCTGCTCCTGCTGCGAACTAAAGATTTAAGGAAGGAAAAATGTAATGGGAAAATTCAGTCGATCGGGTGGACGTGAAATGCCCGAATTGAACACGTCATCATTGCCAGACTTGGTCTTTGCGTTCTTGTTTTTCATTATGATGGTTACGACCATGCGCGAAGTGACTTTGAAGGTGCAATTCCGTGCCCCGCAGGCTACGGAGCTACAGAAACTGGAGAAGAAATCACTGGTCACGTTTATTTATGTCGGACAACCTATAGAGGAATATCGTGCCAAGATGGGGTCGGAGAGTCGTCTGCAATTGAATGATGCTTTTGCGGAAATCTCTGAAGTAGGAACATACATCGGGCAGGAAAAGTCGAGTATGAAAGAGGAGGATCAGCCTTTTATGACCGTCTCAATCAAAGCCGACCAAGACACCAAGATGGGGTTGATCACTGACTTAAAGCAGGCGCTTCGAGAAGCATATGCCTTGAAGATCAGTTACTCGGCACGTAAACAAGTAGATAACAAGTAAGAGGTATTCGATTTTTTGCATCCACGAATTGAATATCAACATTAAAAAGAGAGTGGGGGCGAATCTTACAGGTAAGAAAGTAGGTTCGCTCCCCTCTTTGTTTTTGCATAGAAAGAGATTTCATCAGACGAAATGATGACGGTCAAGGAGGATATAAGTGGGAGGCTGTCTCTACGCCTCTTTGTTACAGCTAACAATGTCATCTTAATCTGAAAAGACGATGGAACAATACGAATTAGATGAATTGGACGAGAAGATTCTGAGCATGATGGTCAAAGACGCTCGGAAGCCGTTTCTTGAGGTGGCGCGGGAGTGCAATGTATCCGGGGCGGCTATCCATCAGCGGATTCAGAAGTTGATTCATGCTGGAGTCGTGAAAGGCTCCGAATTCATCATTGATAATAGCAAGATCGGGTTCAAGACGTGTGCTTACATGGGGCTTTTTCTCCAGAGTTCGGATCAATACGCATCGATCACGGAGGCATTGAAGCAGATCCCGGAGATTGTGGAGTGTCACCATACGACTGGGAAATACGACCTCTTTGTAAAGATCTACGCCAGAGATAATGAGCATCTGCTTAGCATCATCCATAAGAAGCTATTGCCATTAGGATTGGCGCGGACGGAGACGCTGATCTCTTTCAAAGAAGGATTCCGTAGGAGACTGCCGATCGATATCGGTAAGTTGGAAAAGGCGGATGAAGAATAGTTGCAGTGTAGACTTTCGGGCTGTGTCGTTGGGCCGTTTGATTGAAGTTGCATGGTTACTGCTCCTATCGCTGACGAGTTGCAGCGGAGGCGTCAACAAGAGCTACATTTAGGATTGGCGCGGACGGAGACGCTGATCTCTTTCAAGGAAGGATTCCGTAGGCGACTGCCAATCGATATTGGCAAGTTGGAAAAGGCGGATGAAAAATAGTTGCAGTGTAGACTTTTGGGCTGTGGCGCTGGGCCGTTTGATTGGAGTTGCATGGTTGCTGCTCCTATCGCTGACGAGTTGCAGCGGGAGCCGTCGACAAGAGCTACAATGCGAATCGTATCAAACAGAAAAGTACATTATGAAGACAGAAAAGTACATTATGAAGAGATTGTTTTTGTGCTCATCTTTTGCAGATGTGGCGGACTTATTACCTGAATTGGTGGGAAAGGAACGGGGGACGGTGACTTTTATCCCGACTGCGGCGCTCCATGAGGAGTATAATCTGTATGTGGCAGAAGGACGGGCGGCGCTCGAGCGATTGGGCTACACGGTGGAGGAGTTGGAGATTACGCAGGCGACGGCCGAAGTGATCGAGCAGACTTTGGAGAGAAATGACTGCATTTACGTCAGCGGTGGTAACCTGTTTTTCCTCATGCAGGAACTTAGGCGGAAGGGTGCTGATCGGGCGATTGTCCGTCGGGTGAAGGCTGGGGCGCTGTACATTGGAGAGTCGGCGGGGAGCATGATTGCTGCGCCGAACATTGCCTATGCACAAGTAATGGACGCTGTTGCAACGGCCTACACGCCTGACTTTCGAGATTTTGATGCGCTTGGACTGGTCGATTTCTATACGGTGCCCCATTACGGTTGTGAGCCATTTGAGGAGTCTGCCGAGGAGACCGTGCGGACATATAGCCACCTCCCTCTGCGCCCAATCACGAATACACAGGCGATCTGTGTAGAGGGCGACCGAACGCGGATTGTCTCGATAGGCAGCACTCCGGTTAGCGGAGGGGAGTAGACTCAGCGCTAACGAATGAAAAAGAAATGGATGTGACAACTTATTGCAGGTGCACTTTTACCTTTGCGGCGATTTATCACTACAAATAGGACATTAGTATGAACGAGAAATGGTTTCGCATCCTGGCTATAGCAGCCACCTGTGCTTCGATCCTGATGTATGTATCGTACATCTCGCAAATCCAAATGAATCTGTCCGGGCAGAAGGGAACTCCCGTTCAGCCTCTGTGCGCAGCATTCAACTGTATGCTTTGGACCACTTACGGGTTGTTTAAGAAGCCATCGAAAGATTGGCCGATCATCCTGGCCAATATCCCCGGTATCATCTTGGGGATAATCACCTTCGCCACCAGCTTCTAAGATCCGGCAAGTAACGGCGGACCACCGATCCCGAAGCGGGCTCTTTGGGAGAAATGAAAACCGCGCGACGGGCCTACTACTCGCCGCGCGGTGTGTTTTTAGCCCCGTTTTCATAGGGAAAGAGGGCGCGGAGTTTTTCAATGTTGCTCGGGCGTTACTAGGCGCCCATGGCTTTCGTTATATCATCGGCTTCAGTGTCTCTGCCCCTCTTTCTTCTCCATATAATCCCCCCAACATTAAAGAACAAGACGTATGACAAATCCGATTTTTGAAAGTATGGATCAGGATAAGCTGCGCCGAATGATCGCGATTCGCGAGGCTTATAATAGCAAGCAACTGACCATAGACGAGGCGCGTGAGCGCGTGAGAAAAGAAGTGGGCGAGGTATCGCCCGAAGAATTTGCCGCGGCCGAGCAGTTGGTCAAGGACGAGACTCCGGACGAATGCCGCGACGAGGACACGCAAGAGATCGTTCACATCTACGAGGGCCTGATTAAGGAGCCGCGGAAGGAGTTGCCTTTCGGTCACCCAATTGATGCCTACCGGCGCGAGGCTGACCGTATGAAGGAGCTGATGAAGCAGGGCGAGGAGCTGGCTGCAAAGCCCTTCGACGAGGCGGCATGGACAGCGTTGATGAAAGACGTATTGAAATACAAAGTGCACTTCCACCGCAAGCAAAACCAGCTCTACTCCGCCCTGGAACGCAAGGGATTCACGCGGCCTTCGACCACGATGTGGACCTACGACGACTACGTGCGTGACGAGATGAACAAGGCCCGCGACCTGCTCCAACTGGGGCGCACGGAAGATTTCCTCCAGGCCTTCAAAACGATGTCAGAAGATGTGCTCGACCTCATCGGCAAGGAGGAATTGATCCTTTACCCGACGTCGCTCAAGCTGATTTCCGACGCGGAGTTTGAGGAGATGAAGCACGGCGATCGCGAGATCGGTTTCTTCCTGATCGACATGCCGGGCGACGCGCCGAAGGCTGCAACTGCATCGACTAACGCACCCGCGGGTGGAGACTTTATGAACGATTTGGCCGCGCTGCTCGGCAAGTACGGGATGGGTGCGAAGGCCACCGACGACGACGACCGTGTGCTCGACGTGGCCGAGGGCAAGCTGACGCTGGAGCAGATCAACCTGCTGTTCCGCCACCTGCCTGTCGACATCTCGTACGTGGACGAAAACGAGCTGGTCAAGTTCTACACCGACACGCCCCACCGCGTCTTCCCGCGCAGCAAGGGCGTCATCGGCCGCGAGGTGCGCAACTGTCACCCGCCCAAAAGTGTGCACATCGTGGAGGAGATCATCGAGAAGTTCCGCACCGGTGAGCAGAGTCGTTCCGAGTTCTGGATCAACAAGCCGGGCCTCTTCATTTACATCGTCTACGTGGCCGTCCGCGACGCCAACGGGCGCTTCCGCGGCGTGATGGAGATGATGCAAAACTGCACGCACATTCGTGAGCTGGAGGGCTCTCGCACCCTCCTCACGTGGGATGACGAGCAGAAAAGCGAGCAAGAGCAACCCGCAGCCAAGCCGGGAGAGACGCCCGCGTCGCCCGAGGCGATCACCAAAGACACGAAGCTCAAGGCGCTCGTGACGCGTTTCCCGAAGCTGATTGACGACCTACCCACCATCAATGAGAAGTTCGCCATGCTCAAGACGCCCATCGCCAAGGTGATGCTCCCCATCGCCACCGTAGGCATGATGAGCGAGCGATCGGGCATGCCGCTCGACGAGCTGATCACGAAGCTCGAGGCGCTGATTGGGACGTATCAAATGAAGCACTAAGCGCCGACGGTCCCCGAGGCAAGATGCGCCGGGTACATGCTGTGTGGTGAGGCTCTCTCACCCGGCGTGTGCCCGGCGCTTCATCTTTTCGTGGCGTTTGCGGAACTTCCGCAAGCGTCAAAACGGGAAAAATGGTCCTTGCGGAACTTCCGCAAGCATCAAAATGGAGAAAATGGCGTTTGCGGGACTTCCGCAAGCATCAAAATGGAGAAAATGGCCCTTGCGGAACTTCCGCAAGCGTCAAAACGGGAAAAATGGTCCTTGCGGAACTTCCGCAAGCATCAAAATGGAGAAAATGGCCCTTGCGGAACTCCCGCAAGCGTCAAAACGGGAAAAATGGCCCTTGCGGAACTTCCGCAAGCGTCAAAATGGAGAAAATGGCCCTTGCGGAACTTCCGCAAGCATCAAAATGGGGAAAATGGCCCTTGCGGGACTTCCGCAAGCATCAAAATGGAGAAAATGGTGTTTGCGGGACTTCCGCAAGCATCAAAATGGAGGAAATGTCCCTTGCGGGACTCCCGCAAACACCAAAAAGTTCTCCGCGGCCACTTGCGGGACTCCCGCAAGCATTTCCAAAAGTGATTCGCCTCCTTTTGGTGTTCGATTTTTGGCCATAGTATGGGGATGCATAAAAAAACAGGGCATACGATGTCGAATCGCAAGCCCTGCTGTGTCTATCAGCGAAAAACCAACGCACCGGAGGAGCGGTGCGCGGTCTTCATGTCATCTATTCCACGATCTCAACCATCGGCGCACCCACCTGAACGGAGTCACCTGCCTTGACGAGGATGCGGCGAACGGTGCCGGCAAAGTCGGCCGTGATGTCGTTCTCCATCTTCATGGATTCGAGCACCAGCAGCTTGTCGCCCTTGTTCACCTTCGAGCCCTCCTTGACCGTCACCTCGATGACACTACCAGGCATGGGGCATTCTACCATGCGGCCCTTGCCGGCGTCAGCGGCCTTGGGCGCGGGAGATGCTGCGGCGGCTGCCTCGTCTACGATCTCAACCATCGGTGCACCCACCTGAACAGAGTCGCCTGCCTTCACGAGGATGCGACGAACCGTACCGGAGAAGTCGGCCGTGATGTCGTTCTCCATCTTCATGGATTCGAGGATCAGCAGCGTATCGCCCTTCTTCACCTTGGCGCCCACTTTCACGTTCACCTCGATGACATTACCCGGCATGGGGCATTCTACCATGCGGCCCTTCACGGAGTCGTCCACTGCGGCCGTAGCCTCTTCCTGCGCCGTTTCCTTACCGCCGCAAGCGCAAGCGCCAGAAGCCTTCTGCGTCTCGTTGTACTCGGCTTCGCGTTTCTTGCGCAGGAAGCCAGTGGCTACGTTCGGGAAGAGCTCCAGCAGCAGCATGTCCTTCTCGTCCTTGGCCAAACGTACACCGCCAAATTCCTCAAGCACGGGGTTATCCGGTGTCTTGTGGGTGGTCGTGTCGTACGGTGTCTCAACAGGCGAACCTGTGATCTGCTCGCGGAACTTAGGATCAACCGGAACCGGCGTCTTACCATATTCACCCTTCACCAAGTTCACGAACTGGCTCGAGGTGTTGGCGTACTTATCCAGCCCTTTCTTCAAGCTCAGCGCGCAAGACACGGCCTGTGCACCTACGATCTGGCTGGTCGGTGTTACGAGCGGTGGCAGACCGGCGTCGAGGCGTACGCTCGGGATGAGCTTCATCGAATCTTCGAGCAGATCCATCGCGTTGAATTGCTTCAACTGAGCCACCATGTTGCTGTACATACCGCCGGGGATCTCAGCATTCTTCACCAGCTCGTTCGGCTTCGGGAAGTTGAAGTAAGCCTCGATGGTGTGGCAAGCATCCAGCAGCGCGGCTTCGTCTTCCTTGCGGACAGCCTCGATTGCCTTGTCGAACAGGGCATCGATCTCAGCCGGCAGCGTGTCGGTCAGCGGGTTGAACGGATTCGGGAACAGCTTCGATGCGTCGTAAGCCTCGAGCTCCTTGCGGATCTCTTTCAGCTCCTTGCTGATCTTGGCCACGGCCTCCATGTTCACGTCGAGCTCCACACCGAGTTTCTTGCAGAAGATGTAGATCAACTCAATAGCGGGAGCACCCGTACCACCGGCGAAGTACCAGATGTTCGTGTCCACGATGTCGGCACCGCACATGATAGCCGTCAGGACGGAAGCCAGACCGAAGCCCGGCGTACAGTGCGTATGGAAGTCCACGGGCACATTGAGGTGCTTCTTGAAGAGCGGTATCAGCTTGGCTACGCGTGAGGGCGGGATGAGTCCGCTCATGTCCTTGATGGTGATCATGTCAGCACCCAGTGCCAACATTTCCTGTGCCTTGTTCAGGAAATAAGCGTCGGTGAAGACCGGCTCGCGATCGTCATCATACTTCGGATCCACGGTGTAGCATACGGCGCAGTCGGCCATACCGCCATACTTCTTAATGCTCTTCACGCTCGACTTCACGTTGTTCACGTCGTTCAGGGCATCGAAGATGCGCATGATGTCCAGGCCGGATTTTACGGCGTTACGGAAGAAACCGTCGATGATCTCGTCGGGATACGGAGCATAACCATAGAGGTTACGGCCACGGGAGAGGGCGGTTAGCTTGGAGACATCGCCTACAGAGGCCTTGATTTTCTCCAGTCTGTCCCAAGGGTTCTCGCCAAGGTAGCGCATCACGGAGTCGGGCACAGCGCCGCCCCATACTTCCATTGCGTAGAAGTTGGCGTCCTTGTAATAGGGTAAAACACGATCAACCTGCGATTGATTCATACGCGTTGCAAACGAAGACTGCTGTCCGTCTCTCAATGTGAGATCTCTGATCAAAAGTTTCTGTGTCATGATTAAATCTGTTTCTTATGAGATGAATTTTTAATTGGATAAAATCGATTCCTTTTCTTCCACGTGGATCTCCGGATACGACGTCAATGAGCCATAGGCGCCGGCGGAGTGGCCGCAAAGAAAAGGCTTTTCGAAGAGACCCCACCTGAATTACGGAAATATTTCCGCAATTCGGGCAGGGCTCACTCTTTCATTGGATTCTGGGCATTAAGCTCGTGAAAGTCATGCAGCAAAATAGACCATCAAGCCAGCTAGGACGATGTATCCGATGGCGTAAGGCAAGGCGCTTCGGAGGATCTCACCGTCACGTCCAGGCATGTTGCAAGAGGCCGTGGCGATGGCAATACTTTGCGGCGAGATGATCTTACCACCGGTGGCACCGGCCGTATTGGCACCCACCAACCAGTTCGGGTCGGCGTAGTTCAACTTGGCAGCCACATTGGCTTGGAGCTTTCCGAAGAGGATGTTCGACGAGGTATCGCTACCCGTAACGAACGTACCAATTGCACCGATCAGCGGAACGAAGAGCGGATAATAAGCTCCCGTTGCATTGGCCAAGGCCTCGGCGATTACGAGGATCATACCGGCGTAGTTCATTACCGACGCAATGGAGACAAGGCTCATGATCGTGATCACCGTCTTCCCGAGGTTCTTCACCGTACGCGCCAACACGACGATCAGTTTCTGAGCGGACACACCCTGTACCAGTCCACCGAGGAACGTGCCGAGGAAGAGCATCAGACCGGCGTTGGAGATCCAGCCAAACTTGAAGGCTTTGCCCTCAGCATAAATCGGCAAGTGTACACTGCTGACCAAGTGCGTGCGGAGGAACTCGTTGACGGGCTTTACCAGCGGGCCACTGAAGATGATGAAGAAGAGGATGAAGCCGTACACACTCCAAGCGCGGAGGGTCTGTGCCATCGTGAACGTCTCTTTCGGTGCTACGTCTTCAGTATCCTTTTCGCCAAAGAGGCGTGCGTAGAGGATGATCGCTAAGATGGCGGCCACACTACCGAGGATAGCCGGCGTTTCTGCTCCGAGATAGCGTGCGCAGAGGTACTGCACGACGAGCGAGATACCACCGATCCAAAGGGAGAGTAGGATGTGCTTCACGATCTTCTTCGGCGAGCTGTCCGTCAGTGTGAGGATAATGAACGGGATGATCAGCATGAGCGGCGAGAGCTGGATGACCACCTTGGATGCGATGTCGCAGATGGCATCCGGCGTGGCTGCACCAGAAGGAGCCACCTCGTTAGCCAACGTGATGACAGGCACACCCACGGCACCAAAGCCCGTCGGCACGCTGTTCGCGATCAACGACACCAAAGCACTGAAGCCGGGCTTGAAGCCGAGGCCGATCAGAATAGCGGCAGGAATCGCTACGGCTGTACCGAACCCGGCCATGCCTTCAAGCAAGCCACCGAAGCCCCAAACAAGGAGCAACACGATGATGCCACGGTCGTTCGTCAGAGAGGTAAATTGCTTCTTGATCACTTCGATCTCGCCACTTTCGAGCAACGTGTTGTAGCTGTAGATGGCCATCAAAATGATGATCAGAATGGGGAAGGTGGCCTTCAGTAGACCCTCGATGAAGGCCCAAAAGACACCGAACTGCGTGTAACCCTCGGGAGCGAATCCGAGTGCAGGCGCTGCGAACACAGCAACGAGCAACGTGGCCACAAGGGTGATAAAGGCGCTCTTGTGTCCGGCCATTTTGATGCCGAGCATGAGCACGAACAAGAGCAAAATCGGGAGAATAGAAAGAAATACGTTCATGGCAGGAATGCTATTTATAGAGTTAGAATATCATTTCGATACATGTTACACAAGCAAGACGACTACTCGCTTCGGGCCATGCGCACCTTTGACGAGCGACTGCTCGATGTCCGCTGTCTTTGACGGGCCGGACATGAAGCCGCGAAACTCGCCCGGATGAGCCTCTGGTACGCGGGCATAAGCATCGTGCATGGTGTCTACCAACTGATCCTTGGGGAGGAGGAAGACAAGCGCCTCGGAGATAAAGTAGATGGCGCGCTGCAGGTATTCCTGCTCGTAGTAGACGGCGGCGTTCTCGCATACGCCAAAGATGCCGTGACAGACAACGAGATCCGTGCCGTTCAATTCGGATGGTGTCTCGATCGTGTCCGGGTTATAGGTGGCACAAGTCACCTCGGGAAAATTGCAGGCGATGCGTTTGGCTTCGGGGAAGAGGCGACGGATAGCGTCGTCCACACTTTCACCCTTGCCCAACTCTTCGGCACTGCCGCCTACTCCGGCGGAGATCTCTATAAACTGCTTGATCTTATCCGGATAGACGGTGTGAGGGATCTTGATTTCAGGGCGGGGAAAGTGCTCCTTGATGTTATCCCTCAGGCTGTTCAATATAAATTCTTTGCTGCTCATACTTGGTTCTTATTTAGCGTTCTTCTCCTTTTGATTCTTCTTCCACCAAGCCTCAAATGATTGCTTGGCAAACTTGGGCAGCTCGCGCTCTTTACCCCAATCGTTCAGCCCATTGTAGAGCATAAAGCGCGGCATGGAGTTGACCATCGGTGCCATCTTAAGTGCAGAGTGGAACAGCTTTGGGCGATCCATGAGGTACTTGATGCCTTGACACATCACTTTCTTCTTCGGATCTGCCTTGCCGAAGCCGTCCAGCTTCTGGCGCCAGATATAGATCTGCTCACCGAGGTCGACCATAGCGGGGCAGACGAACGAGCAGGAAAGACAGAGTGAGCACGCCGAGACGTTGCCACTGTGCTTCTGCGGATCGTTGAGCATACCGAGGTTGATGCCGATCGGACCGGGGATGAAGTAAGAATAGGAGTAGCCACCACTGCGACGATAGACGGGGCAGGTATTCATGCAGGCACCACAGCGGATGCAGTTCATCACCTTACGATGCTCAGGCATACCGAGGATTTTGCTGCGCCCGTTGTCTACGATGATAAAATGCTGCTCGCCACCTTGGTGCGGACGACCGAAGTGTGACGTATAGGTTGTGATCGGTTGGCCGGTAGCCGAACGGGCCAATAGACGCGTAAAGACGCCCAGCGAGCGCAAGTCGGGAATGATCTTATCGATACCGAAGGCCGTAATGTTCACCTTCTGGCACGACATACCCATATCGGCGTTACCCTCATTGGTGCAAACTACGACCTCACCGGTAGCGGCAATAGCGAAGTTGCCACCCGTCATGCCGGCCCCTGAATTAAGGAAGTCTTGACGCAGGGCACGACGAGCCTGGTGGGTGAGATACGTCGGGTCGGAATTGCCCTTTTCGCTACCCAACTTCTCCTCGAAAAGCTCACCCACAGCTTGGCGCTTAATATGGATGGCGGGCATAACGATGTGGCTGGGGTGGAGGTGCATTAATTGCAGGATGCGTTCGCCGAGGTCACTTTCGATCACGTCGTAACCCTTCTCAATGAGGTAAGGATTGAGTTTACACTCTTCGGAGAGCATGGATTTACTCTTGACCAGCTTCTTCACGCCGTGATCGCTGAGGATACCTTCGATGATGTGACGATACTCCTCGTCGTCTTTGGCAAAGTGCACGTGGCAACCGTTCGCTGTGGCGTTTTTTTCGAACTGCTCGATGAGCTCAGGCAGGTGCGAATTGCTGTAGAGCTTGATGTCGCGGGCGGTGTGGCGCAGGTCTTCCCATTCGGGGATGGCGTGCGAGAGGAGGTCGCGTTTGTGGCGAACCATGTAAAGCGTTTGGTCGTGCCAAACGGCATTCTCTTTATTGGCTAAGAAGGCTTTTGCAGCCTTGGCATGTGCGCTCATAACTGTGCAGATAGGATTTCGAGGTAGTGAATGGTTTGGATGGGGTAATGTTCGCGTTCGATGACGCCATTCATATGCATCAAGCAGGAGCTGTCGGCTCCGGTAATGTATTCGGCTCCGGTGGACATGTGATCCTTCACTTTGTCACGGCCCATGCAGGCGGATACTTCAGACTCCTCAACGGCGAATAAGCCGCCGAAACCGCAGCATTCGTCGACGCGCTTAGGCTCTACGACCGTGATACCGGGTACACGCTCAAGCAGCGAGCGGATCTTGTTGAAGTAGGGCACTGTCAGCTCAGAGGGAGAAGAGAGGCCTAACTCGCGCACACCGTGGCAGCTGTTGTGAATGCTGACCTTGTGAGGGAATTTGGAGGGAAACTTCTCGGGCTTGATCACGTCGTGCAGGAACTCGGTGATGTCGTAGATGTGTTTCGCTGCGGTGCACTCGCCCTTCTTGGCTTCGGCCAGAAGACGCGGGTGATTCTCTTTGACGAAGGCTACACAGCTGGCTGAGGGGCCGACGATGTAGTCGTACTTTTTGAATAGATCCTCGAAGCGTTCGGCCAGATAGACAGACCCGGTTTCAAAGCCGCCATTGGCCATTGGCTGGCCGCAGCAGGTCTGTCCCACGGGATAGTCGACATCCATTCCTAAGCTGACGAGCAACTTGTAACAGGCTATACCTACGTGCGGATAGACCGCATTGATATAGCACGGAATAAATAATCCGATTTTCATAACCACATAAGTTTAGTGTCAAATAACAATTGAATATTCTCGCTTTAATAGGTTCGATAGAGGGGAGAGAGTCAGCGAATAGTCGGGGGGGAAGGGGGGAGGGAGTAAGGCAAGGGCTATCATCGCCCGCCCCTCCCGACTATCCTCTTTGACTCTCTGATTCGTTCATATTACAGTTTATACATCAGCTCGAAGCGCACCCAGTTGAAGTTGTCGGCACCCTTGAAATAGTAGTTGCCGGGGTTAAAGTGCTCAAAGTGCAGGTGGCCCGACCAGTGCGGATTGATCTGGTAGGAGATGCGGGCGTAGTAGAGGTCGCCGCGCGTCTTGCCTCCGCCAGAGGTGAAGGCGGATCCGGGGTGCAGCTGCATGGCCATGAGGTGCATGTAGTTGGCATTAAGGTGCACGTTGGGGGCGAGGGTGGCCTTGAATCCGGCGTTGATGGAGCCGATGTTAGACCAGTAGCTGATCTTGCCCGTCTCTGCGCCCAGGGTGTAGACGTAGCTTTCGCCCCAGGGTGTCCAGCGGTTCCACATCGGGTCGAAGCCTTCGACGGTGGGAGTCGAGGGGTCGTCGCCACTGAGATAGATGCCGCCGATGGAGAGCTGATCGAGGACGTAGAGATAGCGCCCGATGTTGTACTCCAACCGGGAGTAGCCGCCCCAGGAGCGCCGATCGTTGTTGCCCACCTTACCGAACTGATAGGCGAACTCACTGATGAAGTGGAAGTCGTTGCCCGGTAAAGCCACATTGGCGCGAGCACCTACGACGTGCGTCTCGGCATCGGGGGCGGTAGCGTTCTTGAAGTAATTCTTGTAGAAATAGTAGGCCGAGAGGTCTACGGGGTTCAGGTGTCCCTTGTAGTAAAGGGCGGCACCGTTGTTGGTTTGCTCCTCGAGGGGCTGATAGTGGTCGCCCTCGTTGAAGACGGGCAGGAGCTTGTCGCGATGGGGGTTGTAGACGAAGACGGCGGAGAGGTTGTTGTTCTCGTTGAAGCGGAAGGTGGCCTTAGCGGCGTTGAAATAGTCTGACCGGGAGCCTACGAGGGGGTTACCGTCTACCATGACAAAGCCTTCGTCAAACATGATATTCTGTCGTCCCACGCGGAGGTCGATCGGCAGGTCGGCGATGTCTTTCCAATCCACATAGAGTTGATTAAAGAAGATCTCGTTGAAGGCCGTCTTAGCTGTCGGGGGGGTGAGGTAGATACGGGCCTCATTGCCCAGCTCGGCTCTAAACTCGAAGTGTTTGCTGGGGTTGTAGTAGGCGCCGAGATAGGTGCGCCACCGGGTGAAGGTGGTTACGGGCGCATTGTGATCCAGCGTGGCGGCTTCACCGACGGAGGTCATTCGTGCGCGTTCGGAGAAAGTGATGCGGAAGGGCTTCTGCTCCGGCTCTTCCGTTTGTGCTGTGGTCGTACTGTACAGACCCAGCAGGATACCCAGGGTAAGGATAAACTTCTTCATTTTCTTTCGGTTTTCAGGTTGGTGGATGCTGTTTCTCTTTTTGATTCGGTAAACCGTGGGAGCGATTCGGCTGCACAAGTTTGGGGGGTGTGGGATGTGTTTCCGTGGGCCGGGTGTACACCTATTATAATAGGTACGCGATGAGCTGCGGCGGGAGCGGACACCGAGTTGCATCGTGTACACCTATTAAGGATAGGTAAGGTGCACCAGCCGGCGAAAAGGCGTCCGACATGGTGGTTTGGATGCGGTTGTGAATTGTGTAGACCGAATAACATTCCCTTCGATTTTGCCCCCAAAATTAGCGTTCCTTGAATCTAATGCAAGCATGAGGTGAAAAAAATGCACCCTCACCCCGCATTTTCTCACAGATCGTAAGTGCGAAACAGGTGGCTGAGGGGCTCATAGTCAACCTCCATAGCCCTCAAAAGCATCGAGGTAGGGGGGCACGGGCGACACCTTCGGGCGACTGTAAAAAGGGCATCCCACATCGGTTTGGGGATGCCCTTCGAATGCTTCATGCGAGGATTCGCTGGTGGCCTCACTCGCGGCTACGGCCGCTGGCGAAGTGGACCGGGTGCGCTATTCCTCCGGCAGGTGGATGTCCGGCCCGCCGCCCTCTTCGGGCTTCTTGGGATCGGGCTTTTTGGGGCCCTCCTCCGGGAGCTTGATGTCCGGCTTATCGTCGGGCTTCGGCTTGTCGGGTTTCGGATCCTTGGGGTCCTTCGGCTGCTTGGGATCCTTGGGTTGCTTCGGGTCTTTCGGCTTCGGATCCTTGGGCTGCTTGGCGACACGCTTCTGAGCGGCTTCTTCGCGCTGCGAGGTGCGGAACTTGACCACGGTACGGTTCATCTCTGCGACCAACTCCTCGAGCATCGTCCGATCCTCGTCGCTGGTGGCGTTGAGGTAGGCCGACTGGATGTACTGGCAGATCACCTCATAGGCAGCGTCCGTCAGCGGTCGGATCTCCTTGGAGCTCGGGCCTTTGGTGACGGCCGTCGTGTGTTCACGTTGCGCGCTGAGGGATTCATACTCGTCGTTCAGCGTCTTGAGGCTGGCGAACTCTGAGGTGAGTCCGAGGGTGGTGATGTCGGCCGCGATGGGCACGATGTCCTTCAGCATGCCATCAATATGCAGCGTCTCCTCGTCGAACGACTCCGTGCGTATGTCTTTATACGTACCGAGGGCCGCCCAAATGCGGTGGGCTGCCGCGGAGGTCGCATCGACGGGCGAGCGCAGCTCGTTGCGCACCTTGCCGAAGATGTAGATCAAAAGCTGGTCACGCTTTTCGTCTTTCTCCAGCATCAGGGCCGTGTTGGCCGACATGGTGGACTGCTTGTTGGCCTCCACCTCGGCGTCCGAGCGAGCGTCATACTCCTCCAGCAATCCTGCGGGGAACTTGAGTTTCGTTTTGTCCACAGCCTTGATGATGTCGTATATCCGGCGGTGAAACTTAGCGTGGCGGGGGGCACTGAAGTGCGATCCATTTCCGCTGATTCTAACGATCTTAGGCAAAGCCTTAAATTCCTTTTTCATGTGGTTTGATCTTAATTTAATGAGTGTATTGTGTGATAAAACATTGAGTTTACTTGTTGCATATCGCCGGCGACACTGTCGCCAGCATGACCATAGGCCATGATAGCCCCGGCGACACTGTCGCCGGCATTACCATAGACCATGATAGCCTCGGCGACACTGTCGCCAGCATTACCACAGACCATGATAGCCCCGGCGACACTGTCGCCGGCATTACCACAGACCATGATAGCCCCGGCGACACTGTCGCCGGCATTACCACAGGCCATGATAGCCCCGGCGACACTGTCGCCGGCATTACCATAGACCATGATAGCCTCGGCGACACTGTCGCCGGCGGCCACTTTTTACACGACTGCGGGTTCGGCCACGGAGCGCTTCTTGCGCGGCGACACGTGTCGCACGGCTCGCTCGGGCGCATGATGGCGGACCACCTCTGCCTCGGGCGAGAGCTTGAAGAGCCGCTCATCTTCGCAAAACAGCGGCGCATCGTCGCCATAGACGTCATTCATCCGGTCTTCGAAATCCATCATCTCGTTGATGAGCGTATCGTTGCCCGAAATCAGACATTTGGGTGAGTAGGAAACGAGGTATACGCTTCGCTTTTCGCTGTATTCAAACCGGATCGTCAGCCAGGTGTAGCGGCTGACCAAGTCCTCGGCATATTGCCGCAGGATCCGTTCTACTTCAAGATCTTTCATAGGTCACCAAAATACGTTTTGAGTTTAGTAATCAATTCCTCCGCCAGGCGTTTGCAGGCCAGGCTCTCTTCCAGTGTGAACTGCCGCGAGCGGTAATCGGCATCGATCCGGTCGCCCTTCAATTCACGCACATCGCGAGCAAAATCTTTCGCCGTATCCAGATTGGCCAAACGGCCGATTCGCCGCCTGATCTCCTTGATAATAAAGTCGTGCGACCCCATCCGGTACTCCTTCGCTTTCACCGTCTGCTCCTCGTAGGAGAGCGGCTCCATGTCGGTGTGCGCCAGCTCGTACTTCATGTATTGGAACACGGCGTAATAGACATGGTGTATGCTGGCCGTGTAATAGCCTTCTTCCGCTTTGTCGATCAGCGCCTCGGCGGCTTTTATGTTATGGATGGCTTTCGTCTTCATCTGCTCCTGTTGCCTTTCGTGTGGGCGCAAAGATAGCCGCGGCCCCGTTTTTCGTTTTTCATTTTTCGATTTTCCCTCCTCAGGCCCCTACTTTTGCCGCCGCTTCTAACAAACGAACGTAACATGAACTTGAAATTGATGACTAAATGGATCATCCCCGCGACCGTCGGCCTACTCCTGGCCACCGCTTGCGGACGAAAGGTCGAGCCGGCGACGCAGGGCGAAGCGGCGGCTCCCACCGGGGCGACGGCTACGGCGCCCGACTTCGACGCCGACAGTGCTCTGGCTTACGTAGCCCGACAGGTGGACTTTGGGCCACGCGTGCCTGGCACGGAGGCGCATCGTGCCTGCGCCACCTATCTGGCCGACGAGCTGCGGCGCCACGGCGCTACCGTCACCGTGCAGGAGGCGGAGGTCACCACCTACGACGGCCGTCGCCTCACGGCCAAGAACATCATCGGCGCACTGGCCCCCGATCGCACACGGCGCATCCTGCTTTGCGCGCACTGGGACTCGCGCCCCTTCGCCGACCGTGACCCGGACGCGGGTCGCCAGCGCACACCCATCGACGGGGCCGACGACGGGGCCAGCGGCGTGGGCGTCTTACTGGAGATCGCTCGCCAGCTCAACGTCTCGGGACTACCTGCGGACGTGGGCATAGACATCGTCTTCTTCGACGCCGAGGATGGCGGTACACCGGCCTTCGATCCCGCCTCGAACGACCCGCAGAGTGAGACCACCTGGTGCCTCGGCTCGCAACATTGGGCGCGCTACCCGCACACGGCGGGCTATACGGCCGAATACGGCATCCTGCTCGACATGGTCGGCTCGCGCGACGCCGTCTTCTACCGCGAGCAGACCTCCGACCGCTACGCCGCAGCCTACGTCGACCGCGTCTGGTCGGCCGCCCGCGACCTCGGCTTCGGACGCTACTTCGTCAACGCCCCCGGTGGCAACCTGGTCGACGACCACGTCTACGTCATCCGCGGCCTGCGCATCCCCTGCCTCGACATCGTCAACTACGCCCCCGACCGCTCCACAGGCTTCGGCGCATATTGGCACACGGGCAACGACACGATGGACAACATCGACCGCGCCACACTCCGCGCCGTCGGCCAAACCGTCCTCTACGTCATCAAAGGATCGTAGAAAGTCCTATCCCATAACAACCCTTTGACTACCCTCTAACAACCCTTTGACTACCCCCTAACTACCCTTTGACTACCCCCTAACTACTCATAACTACCCTTTGACTACCCCCTAACTACCCATACCCCCCTATATGAATACGATAAACGAACTGCAAGACGAGGTGATCGAGGAGTTCTCCACCTTCACCGATTGGATGGATAAATACGCGTTGCTGATCGAAATGGGCAACGCGCTGGAGCCGCTCGAGGAGCGCTTCAAGACGTCGGACAACCTCATCGAGGGCTGCCAAAGTCGCGTCTGGCTGACGGCCGACTTGGGCACCGACGGTCGGATCACGTTTCGCGGCGATAGCGATGCGGTGATCGTCAAAGGCATCGTGTCGCTACTGATCCGTGTGCTTTCGGGCCACACCCCGTCGGAGATCACGGCCTCCGATCTCTACTTCATCGACCGCATCGGCCTCAAAGAGCACCTCTCCCCGACGCGCTCCAACGGCCTCGTCTCCATGCTCAAGCAGATGAAGATGTACGCCGTAGCCTTCCAAGCGAAAGGGGAATAGCCAACGCCCCTTCCACCCTCGGGCTATACGTAAATCCTTGCAGAGGACACTCCCACCTCGGGAGACCTTTGCAAGGATTTTTTTCGTGGGGCTATGGATCACTCCCCAAACACAATCTCCCCCTGCGTCGCTTCGGGCAACAGCGCGAAAGAGCGTCGGTGGTGCGGTGTGACGCCGAACCGACGGATCGCGTCACGGTGAGCGGCCGTGGGGTAGCCCTTGTTTTTCGCCCAACCATAGGCGGGATAATCCGCATCAAGCGCCGCCATCATCTCGTCGCGATGTGTCTTAGCCAGCACCGACGCAGCCGCAATACTCATCATCCGCGCATCGCCATGCACGATTGTCGCGTACGGAATCCCTTCCGGACACGGCGCAAAACGGTTCCCGTCGATGAGCAAGAAGTCCGGCCGCAGACAGAGTCCAGCCACGGCGCGATGCATGGCCAAGATCGATGCCCGCAGGATGTTCATCTGATCGATCTCCTCCGCCGTCGCCACCCCGATAGCCCACGCCACGGCCTCACGTTCGATGACCGTTCGCAAACGTTCGCGAGCACGCTCTGTGAGCTGCTTGCTGTCATTCAGCTCCTCATTCTGAAAGTCCGGCGGCAACACAACGGCGGCCGCAAACACAGGTCCGGCCAGACATCCACGGCCTGCTTCATCGCAGCCCGCTTCCGTCCGGCCGGGTTCCAAAAACGGTTGGAGCATCGGCGCTCCCTCCTTTACTCCACGATCACGGCTGTGCCTGAAGCCGTCACCATGAGCATGCTACTGCCGATCGTCTCGTAGTCCAGATCGATGCCCACCACGGCGTTCGCTCCCATCGACTGCGCGTGGTGCGACATCTCGTTCAGTGCCGTGTCCTTGGCCTTGCGCAGCACCGCCTCGTAGGCGTTCGAACGTCCGCCAACAAAGTCGGTGATGCTGGCAAAAAAGTCCCGAAACACGTTGGCGCCGATGATGGCTTCGCCACTGACGACGCCATAGTAATGCGTAATCTTTTTCCCCTCCAGTGAGGGGGTTGTCGTAAGAATCATAGGGGTTTAATGAGTGGTTAAAGGGTGAATAACTATCGATTAAAACATCTTCTGCGCCCGCTCGATGCCCTCAGCCAACGCATTGACCTCGGCCTTTGTGTTGTATAAAGCGAACGAGGCGCGCGCCGTGCCTTCTACGCCGAGCAGGTGCATGAGCGGTTCGGCACAGTGATGCCCCGTGCGGATGGCGATGCCGAGACGATCGAGGATCATGCCAAGATCGTAGGGGTGAATGTCACCCACGAGGAACGACAGCACGCTGCCCTTCTCCGGCGCCTGTCCGATGAAGCGCATGCCGGGGATGGCGCCAAGGCGCTCCGTGGCGTAACGGAGCAGTTCGTGCTCGTGCTCAGCGATGGCATCAAGGCCGATGCGCTGCACATAATCCAACGCCGTAGCTAACGCCGTACTGCCGATGAAGTCCGGTGTACCAGCCTCAAACTTGTAAGGCAATTCGTTGTAGGTTGTCTTCTCAAACGACACATTGCGAATCATCTCTCCGCCGCCCTGATAAGGCGGAATCCGGTCGAGCCATTCGGCCTTGCCATAGAGTACGCCCATACCCGTCGGGCCGTAGATCTTATGCGACGAAAAGGCGTAAAAGTCCACGTCCGCCGCCTGCACATCGACCGCGCGATGGGCCACCGCCTGCGCACCGTCCACAAGGATCGGCACCCCGTGCGCATGTGCCACGCGAGCGATCTCCGCCACCGGATTGACCGTCCCTAACACGTTCGACATGTGTGTGACGGCCACCAGACGCGTCCGGTCGGTGAACAATCCCGGCAGCGCCTCCAGGTCCAGCGTGCCATGCTCATCGATGGGAATTACTCGTAGCCGCATGCCTTGCAACTGCCACGGCACAATATTCGAGTGATGCTCCATGGCCGTGACGATCACCTCATCACCCGGCTGCATGCAAGCGCGTGCGTAACTCGAAGCCACAAGGTTGATCGCCTCCGTTGTGCCCCGCGTGAAGATGATCTCTGCCGACGACGGTGCATTCAGAAACGCCCGCACGGTCTCACGCGCGGCCTCATGCGCCTCCGTAGCCTGCTGGCTGAGAAAATGCACACCGCGGTGAATGTTGGCGTTGACGTTGTAATAGGCTGCTTCGATCTTCTCCACCACGCAACGCGGCTTCTGCGTCGTGGCGGCATTGTCGAAATAAACAAGCGGCCGGTCGTAGACCTCACGCCGCAGGATGGGAAAGTCTTCCCTGATACGTTCTATATCTAACATGTCTATATCTAATGAATAAGTGCACAAAAGTAGAGGTGAGAGTATGCTAACAGCATCGCATCCTTCGTCTCAAGAGCGTCGGTAACAAGAAACCCCGAAAGCCATCCACGAATAGTAGGGGCTCCCGGGGTTTCTCACTGTTTCTCGCTGCGCCTTATCAGGCCGTGGCCGTACCGCGTTTTTCCTTGATACGTGCCTTCTTACCCGTCAGGTTGCGCAGATAGTACAGCTTCGAGCGACGCACTCTGCCGACCTTGTTTACCACGATCTGCTCGATGAACGGCGACTCAATCGGGAAGATACGTTCCACGCCGACGTTTTCCGACATCTTACGTACCGTAAAGCGCTTCTTGTCGCCCTCGCCCGAGATGCGGATCACCACACCGCGGTACTGCTGAATACGTTCCTTGTTTCCCTCTTTGATTCGGTACGAAATCGTCACCGTGTCGCCGCTCTTAAATGCGGGATGCTCCTTTCGAGTAGCAAATGCTTCCTCTGCAATCTTGATTAAATCCATTTCTAATGATGCTCTTTATATGTTTTGAAATCGAACAAAACGCAACATAACGGGTCTCTCGTGTTTGCCCGCCAGCGATTACGTAAAGCGGCCGCAAAGAAAGGACAGAAAAGCCTCTTTACACACTCCCATCTAAGTATTATGCGGCTTTTTAACAACATCCCAACGCATCGTGCAGCTCTGCGCGAAGACCACTTTAGTCGACGATTGCCCTTTCTGTAGTGGCATATACTTTTGCCGGCCGTAAAAAAACAAACGGAACAGAAACATGAAGAAAATTCCCCTCCTACTCTCCCTCCTACTTACATTTTGCCTCTCTCTCGCCACGCCCACAGCCTCGGCGCAGCACGAACCAAGCCTCCTCCGCAAGGCTGACCGCGAAAAAATGAATCGCTGGGTCGATTCCGTCTATAACGCCATGACCGACGACGAACGTGTCGGACAACTGATCATGATTATCGCCGAACCAAAGCTCGATGCAGCCAATATGCGCCGTCTGGAGCGCTATGTTTCGGAGCTGAAGATCGGTGGCGTACTCTTCCACACGGGAGATCCCGGCACTCAGGCCGAAGTCACGAACCGACTACAACGGGCCGCCCGCCTACCCCTCTTTATCGCCTTGGATGGTGAGTGGGGGCTCTCCATGAGACTACGTGGCACCACGCGCTTCCCTAAAAACATGATGCTCGGTGCCGTACAAGACACTCGACTGATCGAGGATTATGGTGCTGAGGTGGCCCGTCAATGTCGCGAGATGGGCATACACATCAACTTTGCGCCGTCGGTCGACGTGAATACGAATGCCAGCAACCCTATTATTGGCACCCGCTCCTTTGGCGATGATCCCGAAGCGGTCGCAAAGCGGGGCATCGCTTATGCCCGCGGACTCGAAAGTCGTGACATTATGGCCGTTGCCAAGCATTATCCCGGCCACGGCAACACCTCCAGCGACTCTCACTACACGCTCCCCCTCGTCAATCGTTCCGAGCGGCAGATGGACAGCATCGACTTGCTTCCCTTCCGTCGATTTATTGCGGCGGGCTTCTCAGGCATCATGACTGGCCACCTGAGCGTTCCCGCCCTCGATGGCGGCGAACAGGGCCGCGCTGCTTCACTCTCGCCAACTATCGTGACGGAGATCCTCCGAAAGAAGGACGGTTTTCGCGGTCTCTGCTTTACGGATGCCTTAAACATGCGTGGCGCTCGCCCCGGTGAACGCGAAAATCCGGCCCTCAGTGGTATTAAGGCGGGCAATGATATAGCCCTCGCACCCTCATCGCCTGACAAGGCCGTGGCTGCGCTCCGTGCGGCCCTCGATAGCGGCGTGATTTCTCGTAAAGACCTCGAAAGTAAATGCCGCCGCATTCTTGCTTATAAATATGTAGCGGGCCTCAACCATTATCGACCCATTGAGACGCGTGGCCTCTCCGAACGCCTCAATACGCCTCATGCGGACTGGCTTGTGGCTAAGCTCAACGAAGCGGCTATCACGCTACTTAAGAACGACGCCAACTGTCTGCCCATCAAGCAGCTCGATAAGAAGCGCATTGCACTGGTCACCATCGGCAGTGCAGATGGCGACGCCTTTTTCAGCATGCTCCGCCGTTACGCACCCGTCGACATTTTCCGAATTTATGCCACGACAAGAGACGCGGACTTCCGCCATATTCTATCTCGCCTACAGCCGTATGAAACAGTCATCTGCGCCGTCTATTCCTCGCGCGGCGCCGAACGCGCGGACTTCCTCCAACTTCTCGGACAGAAGCAAACGATATATACTTTCTTCACTACGCCTTACACGCTCCGTAATCACCGCGATGCGATCCGTACGGCTGACGCCGTTGTTTTGGCTTACGAGTCGACCGTACCGGCCCAGGAATATGCCGCCCAGCTCATTTTTGGAGGTATCCCGGCACGCGGACGTCTCTCGGTTTCTCTCCCCGGACTCTTCCAAGCGGGTGCCGGGTTAACGACTACCAAGACGCGCCTCGGCTACCATCGCCCCGAAGAAGTGGGCTTCGATCCCGCGCGACTCGCTGAGATCGACGCCATCGCTAACGAGGGGGTCACGAAGGGTGCCTATCCTGGATGCCGCGTGTTGGTGGCTAAAGACGGCATGATCGTCTATAATAAATCGTTCGGATGGTACGACAGCCGCAAGACGCGAAAAGTCACCGACGATGCAGTCTACGATCTCGCGTCCGTCTCTAAAGCTACAGGCACACTCCCGGCGGTGATGAAGGCCTACGACGACGGATTAATTCGCCTAAATAGTCCCATCTCCGCCTATGTTCCAGCCTTGCGCGGATCTAATAAGAGCGACTTCACGGTGGAGGAATTGCTTTATCATCAATCTGGAATTACGCCTTACATCGCCTTCTATCAAAATGCCCGGTCGGATCATAGCTATATGTGTGACGACGGCACGTCCCAATGTGCAGATACGTCGCGCAACGCGTTCCCCGCAAGCAGCCTACGCACCTCATCGATCAGCCCCAGCTGGTTGTCGGACAGCCCCAAACCAGGCTATACGACCGAGGTCGCTCGGCGGATGTATATACATGATTCCTTCCGCGACCATATCATGCGAGACATTCGCAATTCTCGATTGGGGACACGTGGAAAATACACATATAGCTGCATCAACTTTATCCTACTCAAGATGGCCGTCGAAAACGTGTACAGCCAACCTATGGATCGTTTGCTCAATACGTATTTCTTTTCTCGTCTGGGTGCTTCCTCGACGACCTATAATCCTTTACGCAAGATGGATACGCTACGCATTGTTCCCACAGAAGACGATCGCGTGATGCGCCATCAACTCTTACGCGGATACGTACATGATGAAGCGGCTGCACTGCAAGGCGGCGTGTCGGGTAACGCCGGCCTCTTCTCCTCTGCCGACGACTTGGCCAAGCTCCTCCAGCTCTATCTCAATAATGGCAACTATGGCGGTGAGTCTTATATCTCGGCCCTTACTTGTAATATGTTCACGCACAGCCAGAGCCACGCGTCTCGCCGCGGACTGGGATTCGATCGCCCGGAAAAGACGCCCGGCAAGTCGTCACCATGCGGACGATTAGCGCCTGCCTCTGTCTATGGCCACACAGGGTTCACCGGCACTTGTTTCTGGGTCGATCCGGATAATCAAATGATCTATATTTTTCTCAGCAATCGCGTCAATCCTTCGCGCGACAATAATCGGCTATCCACTCTGGGTATCCGCTCCCGCATTCAGGATGCTATCTATAAAGCGCTCAAGAAGTAACGTCAAGACGTGAAGCGCCACATCGTAACGATTTAGACTTTTCGTAAAGCAGCAAATGAGGTAGGTTACATCTCGTTTGCTGCTTTTTTATGTGCTTTACGCCCAAATCGTTCCGTGTTAGCTCATACGATCTATATCAATTTATCCAACCTGTTACTCAAATATACGCTCGATCCTGATCAGGCATACTAAATAGCAACACAGAAGTACATTTGACTGAAGTCGAAAGCTATTTTGTGTTACATAATACCCCATTTGACTCCATTCAGACAAATCATCTACCCCATCGAAATCGCAATTGATCAAGATCGAACATGTAAAAGTGCAACAAGATGGAACCATTGATTGCAATCTTATCGAGCAACAATATAATGATTATAGTTGATACACACAGCGCGCAAAGCAAAGCATCTACCGCCTTGAATACGCCGCATAAAATAAAAGAATATCGCGGCCAATTTGTACAATCAAAATGGATAGCGGATATTTGCAGCGCATAAAACATATATGAGATGATACACCACGTCAATCTATCCCGCATTCGCGTCATGAACTTCTACTTAGCAATGAGCAATGTTAGCACCTTCTTAGCTAAGGAAGATTTGGAGACGCTGAAACTAAAAGATCAAGTAGCGATCTTTAATGAGAAATACAAAGCCTTCGACGATGCTGTAGTTCCGCTCCGAAAAAGTGGTAAGACGGATAAACTCCACAAGCATGGATCCGAACGCGACGACGCGCTCATTGGTCTCGGGAGACATTTACGGCTTTACATCACCTATCCGGTAAAGACCATGTCCGATGCTGCTTGGCGCCTCTATCCCGTGTTGAAGGGTTATGGAAAGATGCCGCACCTTAAACCGCAGCGCGAGAAGACAGCACTCATCAGCAATCTACTTCAGGACTATGACACCGCCCAAGCCAAGGCCGACTTAACCCTAATCGGCGCCGACAAATGGGTGGAGATTCTGAAGGATTCTAATTCGAAGTATAAAGGGACCTACCAGGAACGTGTTGAATTTGAGTCCGCGTTGAAGAAGGGCCTGACACAGAAGACAAGAGATGACCTCTACGAGGAATTCAAACGACTCGTTCAGCGCATTAATTCATTGGCCCTGATTGAAGGAGAGGCTCCCTATTTGAAGCTGATGGAGGAAATTAATGTGGAGATGAAGCAAGCTAATTTGTCTGAACGTCCAGACCGAAAGAAAAAGGATGATCCCGACATCCAGCTTCCCGAAGATGACGAAGTCGAGGAGAAAAAAGATTAAGCTATTTGCCACAATGCGGATCGGCGGAGGGGATAACTTTCATATACATTATACGGTTCGATTAGTCCGTGTATAGATAAATAGGAATGAGATACCCATACGCCGTGGAGTGCAACATGCAAATATTGATTGATCTCGCTTCTATTTATAGCTACATAAGGGCTAACACATCAACTATTTAGAGGAAAAGACAAGAGATAAAGCACTGGAATGAAGAAGAAATACCTGCTCGACTTGCGAGTTGTATCCAACGAATGTTTGCAGGGACGATATAGCTTATTGAAACTGACCTCCGACAGTGAGCAGTTGCCCGAAATGGATCCGGGGCAGTTTGTAGAGATTCGCGTAGATGATTCTCCCGGCACGCTGCTTAGGCGTCCTATATCCATTCATAATATCGACCGGGAGCGCAATGAGCTATGGCTATTGGTGCTTCCGATAGGCGATGGGACGCGGCGCATGGCACGCTATAAGTCGGGCGACATTGTGAATATCCTGTTGCCACTGGGCAATGGATTTACAGTACCGCACGCTGTGCCGTCGAATGCTAAGAACTATCTTTTGGTTGGCGGCGGAGTAGGCGCGGCGCCGATGCTTTATCTCGGTAAGGCGCTCCGTGAGAGCGGTCTTACCCCCACTTTTTTAATCGGAGCACGGTCGGCTGATGGCATAGCCCAACGTGAGGCCTATGCAGCCTATGGCGACGTCTACGTGTCTACCGAAGATGGATCGATGGGTGAACGCGGCTTCGTGACGGATCACTCCATTTGGAAGCAGGCATCTTTCGAACGTATCTATTCCTGCGGGCCAAAACCGATGATGATGGCCGTAGCCAAACAGGCACGGCGCACAGAAACACCTTGCGAAGTCTCGCTTGAAAACATGATGGGATGCGGCATAGGGGCTTGCCTTTGCTGCGTAGAGGATACGACCGATGCAGGACGTGTTTGCACCTGCACAGAAGGTCCAGTCTTTAACATAGATAGATTGACATGGCCGATTTAACGACGCACATAGGCGAGCACTTAGTGCTTAAGAATCCCGTGATGACCGCTTCTGGCACCTTTGGTTATGGGTTGGAATATGCGGATTTGATGGATATCAGTCGTTTGGGCGCGATTATCGTCAAGGGCACGACGGCTGAACCGAGGCAGGGAAATCCTTATCCACGCATGGCGGAGACTCCGGCCGGCATGTTGAATGCTGTCGGATTGCAGAATCGCGGTGTAGACTATTTTGCAGATAAAATCTATCCCACGATCCGATCGATAGACACCGCGATGATCGTCAATGTAGGCGGGTCTACGGTCGAGACTTACGTGGAATGTGCGGAGAAGATCGCCGCATTAGACGATATACCGGCCATTGAACTCAATATCTCTTGTCCGAATGTGAAGCAAGGGGGAATGGGTTTCGGGTTATGCGCTGCGTCCGCAGCGGAAGTAGTGCGTTCCGTGCGACGTGTCTATCCGCGGACCCTGATCGTGAAGCTCTCACCGAATGTGACAGACATCACGGAGATCGCGCGCGCCGTAGAAGCCGAGGGGGCAGATGCGGTATCGCTGATCAATACCCTGCTGGGAATGGCTGTCGATGCGGAGCGCAGAAGACCGATCCTCTCCACAGTGACAGGCGGACTCTCAGGCCCTTGCGTGAAGCCGATTGCACTGCGTATGGTGTGGCAAACGGCAAAAGCGGTACGCATACCTGTGATCGGGTTGGGCGGTATCGCCTCGTGGCGAGATGCCGTAGAGTTTATGTTGGCCGGAGCGACTTCGGTGCAGATTGGCACCTCAAATTTTGTTGATCCCACCGTCTCGCTCAAGGTGATCGACGGCATAGCGGCTTATTGTGAACGGCATGGATTTTATCACGCATCGGAATTAGTGGGGGCATTAGAGACAGACAGCTAACCTGTAAAAGCTGAAAACTATACACTAACGGCTAACGACAAAACAGCTAAAAACCCATATCGCAGGATGCCTGTTTATGATCAGGCATCCGGCTCAGATGATGATTCGTTTTTCGCTTGTAGATTGTAGCTCTTAGTTCGGATTAGGCTATATATATTGTATATGAAGAAGAATATCATCGTTTTATTTGCTGCGTCATCGCTGCTCTATGCAAGTGCGCAGACTGTTGTAATCCCGGATGCGGATTTTAAGGCCTACTTAGTAACGTCTTTCGATGCAGATGGTAACGGCGAGATCTCAGCTGCCGAAGCGCAAGCTGTACGAAAGATCGAATACACGGATCGCCCCCTACAGTCGCTAAGTGGGATTGAGGCATTTACAGCACTGGAGGAGCTGGATTGTTCCTATGCGAACCCGTTTGAGCGGGGTGGGCTGACACAAATTGATGTCAGTCAAAATCCATCGCTCAAAGTGCTCCGCTGTGATAATAATAGCTTGGAGCAGATCAACGTATCGCACAACGCCGCTCTGCGGGAGCTGCATTGCCGAAACAACAAACTCAGCGCTTTGGATGTGAGTGGGCGGAAAGAGCTTGAAGAATTGCTCTGCGATAACAATCGTTTGAAGCGTTTACAGACGGCGGACTGCCCATCCTTATCGTTGATGAATTGCAGCATGAATCAACTGGAGGCATTAGACCTTCAGGGTTGCCCCTCGCTGCGTTGGCTGAATTGTGCAGAGAATCAATTGACGACACTTGACGCCAGTCCGGCCGTAGGTTTGGAGCAACTCTATTGCAACGACAACCGATTGGCTTCGCTTGATGTGTTACAGAATGGGGCCTTGCGTCAGCTCTATTGCGGCCACAATCGATTGGATTCGATAGATTTATCGCGTAACACTGCATTGACTGACTTAGACTGTGGCAACAACAGATTGACGCGATTGGACGTCTCGCAGAATGCTGCACTGACCGAGTTAGAATGTAGCATCAACCGTCTGGCGGAGTTGGACGTCACGCATAATCCGGAGTTAAAACAGCTTTATTGCAATGCCATCCCCACCCTTACGGCTGTACGACTCATCAAGAATCAGGCTTATCGTACACTCAGCTATCAGACGGCCTCAGTAACAACTTATCGTGTAGATCGGGAGACGGCAGTGGCAGAAGTTGCTCCGTTGGCAGAACCGTCTCATCCGGAAGTGGCCGATGTGGATGTGAAGAACCTGCCTGATTTTGCGCAAGCCGCCCCAGTTCGTTCCATATCAACCGCCGCGCCAGAAACGAAAGAGGAGAAAGCACAACCGGCAACGCATACCCGCACGGCGCGAGAGATCTTTTTTGATGAGGAATATCGCCGAGAGGAAGCACGTAAAGCTGAGGAAGCTAAGCGAGTAGCCGAAGAAAGTCGACGCGCCTCCATACGGTCGTACAATGGTATCGTATCCGTACCTGATGCAGAGTTCAAGACGTTCCTTGTTCAATCATTTGACACGGATGGGAATGGTGAAATATCTGGTGCGGAGGCGCGTGCGGTCACATCGATGGATTGCTCCGGATTGAATTTATCCTCGGTGGAAGGACTCGAATATTTCACCTCGTTAGAGGAGCTAAAATGTCAGGACAATCGAATCACCACGTTGGATATGAGTTACTTTCCAGCGCTTCGTTCGTTGGATTGCGCACGAAATAAGCTGCACTATTTGAACGTGAAGGCTAATCCCAAATTGGTAGATCTGGAATGTTCTGACAACAATCTGATTAACCTGGATGTAAGTCGGAATCCCGCTCTTCGTACGCTGGGATGTAATAGCATTCGCTTGATTCGATTGGACGTAACCAAAAATCCTGAATTGGAGGCGCTAAAGTGTGGAAACAACCATCTTGCGGAGCTTAACATTGCCAATAACCGAAGGTTAGATACATTGAATTGCAGCAAAAACAAATTGAAGTTGCTCACGGTGTCGCACCTCGATGGGCTTAACTATTTAGATTGTAGCGGGAACCAATTGACCGCGATCGATGTGTCACGGAATAAAAAATTAGGCACGTTAGATTGTGGTATGAACGCTTTGAGCAAGGTGGACGTGTCGAAGAACCTCGTATTGGCTGACTTTGCCTGCAATGGCAATCTGCTGGACAATCTGGATGTGGCCATTAATACGGAGCTTGTATCGCTGAATTGCGCGAATAACCGCCTGACTCAACTGGATGTGTCGCGTAATGCCGCACTGAAGCGTCTGCGTTGTATGGGCAACCGACTGACGGTGGTGGACGTACGAAAGAACTTAAAGCTGAAGTTTTTGGAGTCGGCGCCGATGCCTACGTTGGAAACACTTTACTGTCCGCAGGAGGTGATTTATTCCAAACTTGCTTATCCGATCATGTCGAAAGTAGTCTATAAATAAGCAGTTTGTACGTATTTGAGCGTGTTGAGGCCGATGGCGGATATGGAGAATAAGCCGAAGAGGAGGAAGCGTTGCCGTATGGAATGCCGGAAGGGAGATCTGTGGAAGATTTTTCCCGTCCTCGTTCTGTATCTTCTTACCTCCTGCGAAAGGGCGAATGAGCCGGCTCCTCGCCCGGTGGAACCGAGTTCGAGTCCTGAGTGGGCCGTACTGAAGGAGTTCACACAGGATGACCTTCGGGAGATGGAGCGCGGATTGGGGCTATCTCACTTCAGCATCATCGGCGCTATGCCGCGTTATCCGGGTAAGGTGCAAGTAAGGGCTGTGAAGATGACGTTTTCATCGGCGCATCCGAGTGGTGGCGCTGCACGGATTCGTCTCTCTGGCCTGCTACTCCTTCCGCCGACTATCGATTCAGCGCGGATACACAGCCAATTGTTGGCATTGCCATACACCTACGTTCTCAATCGACAAACACCTACACAACAAATAGCAGACTATGTACCCGCGCGGCTCGAGGCCTATATGCTTTTTGGCATATTACAGGCATCGCGTGGGTACGTAGTACTCATGCCAGACTATCCCGGCTTTGGCGAATCCTTCGGACAGTGTGCCATGCCCTATGTGGAGCGACGTCCGATGGTGCACGCGACCATCGATTTTATCCGTGCGTCGCAACAGGTATTGCAAGCCATGCACTACGGCCGGAAGCGCGAATTGACGATCACCGGCTACTCGCTCGGTGCTTATGTAGCGACTCAGACCGCGCGCGAAATGGAGACGAATGCCTCGGCCGTCAGCGAGCTGACGATCGACCGGCTATGGGTTGGCGGAACGCCCTGCGACTTGAAGCGAATCGCCGACGAGGCCAAGGTGGCTACCCACCTTCCGACGCCTTATCTCCTCCCGCTGGCTATCCATAGCTACCGGCGCAACGGATACCCGAAGATCGCTGTGGATAGCCTGCTCCGATCGCCCTACGCGGAGCAACTCATGTCTCGTTTTGATGGTATGAATGAGGCGTATGCCGATGGATTGCCCACACGTGCTTCCGACCTCTTCACCGAAGCCTTCGTCCGCGGTGATGCCGATGTCTCCGCGCCTATCGATGCTATCCTAAGCGAGAACAGCCTGACCCCTTGGCGCAACCGCTGCGCCTTCGTCATGCTCCACGGTGCATCTGACCGCACCGTCTATCTCGACAATGCACGTGCTTATGCAGAACGTCATCAAGCAGGCGGCGGCCAAGTGGATTTCCGGGTAGTTCCCGGCAACCATAAGGAGGCCGGCATCCTCTATTATCTCTATGTCATCCTTCACCTTCCCGAAGACCGCAACACATGAATGAATGGATTCGCCTGATCGACAGTAGCACGATCGATGCAGGTACGGCAATCGTGCGCCTACTCGTAGGATTCCTCTTAGGAGCCGTTATCGGTGCCGAACGTCAGGCACGCCGCCGCGAAGCTGGACTGCGCACCTTCACGCTGATCTGCCTCGGATCGACCATGTCTATGCTCGTCTCTATTTGGATCCCGCAGACCTACCCAAACTTCCTCAACGGAGATCCGGGACGTATCGCGGCGCAGGTGCTCACTGGTATTGGTTTCCTCGGTGCAGGTGCCATTATCCAAGGTAAAGGCAGTGTACATGGATTGACTACAGCGGCAGGTGTATGGGTCGTAGCGGTTATTGGCCTCGCGGTTGGAGCGGGCATGTTTCTGCCGGCTATTATCCTGACGCTCCTAACCGTGTCCGTCCTCACACTATTAGAACATCTCGAGAAGCGCACCTGCGCAGGGGGTGTAAATAAGATCTTGGTCGTGGTCTGCTCCACGTCTGAGCCCGACATCAAGGTCTTTCGACGCATCCTCGATCGGCAACAGGTCTACCTGATGAGTAACTCCTATGAAGCGGACTATACGACAGACACCGCCGTACTAACATGTAAGGTGAACGTCAAGGCGCGCTCCTCCTACACGGCTCTCTTTGCCGACCTCCGCCAGACTGGTTACGTGGCGCAAATTAAGATTTTCGACTAAGATCCTCTCCGCGATATGCCACCTAATAAGAGTCTTCATCGCCACCAATTCCTTTTTCCACATGATCTGAAAACACCTCGGAGAGGTCCCCGAAATAAACTTGAACAGACTCTAAAATAGGAACAGCAGCTCTGATCGCCGGAATATTTTACTTTACATTTGCCGCCGATCGGAACAAACAACGGCCTTGGAGAAGGCCGTTTTTGTTTCTACTCCCGAAAATCGGGAGGGTCGGGAAAAGCAATTCTTGATCGTGTCGGGAGGCCCCACCACAAACGCAGTGATTCCCCCTTTGTGCGTAGAGAGAGGCGGAGGCGCTAACGACCGACACGCTACAAGCGATGCAAAACCCGGTTCGAGTCTAATTCATAAACGAGAAGTATGAAGATCAAAGCAAGTATCCTGTCCGGAGTGGTTGCGACGCTGTTCCTATCCGTCGGAACCGAAAGGGCAGGTATCACCGAAGGATTTCAGATCGGGGACTATGCCCCGGCGATCATCCTTCCGGAGTTCGGAGGTCGCGCGATCGACTTCCGAGAACATGCCGGACAGTACACGTTGGTGAACTTTTGGGCGGCCTACGATGCCGAATCCCGCGTTCGCAACATACAGCTCCGGAACAGTGTAAAAGAGCTGGATTCTTCGCTCCTGGCAGTGCATTCCATTTCGATGGACGAACGGAAGTCCGTATTCGAGGGTACACTGAAGGCTGACGGCTTGGAGAAGACGAATCAATGGAACGATCGAAGAGGAAAATCCTCAGCACTGTACAAGATGTACGGACTGGAGAAAGGCCTGAGGAACTTTTTGATTGACGACAAGGGCGTGATTGTAGGCGTCGATCTTAGCCCCCGCGAAGTGATCCGGATCGTGACCGGAAACCGTGTAGCAAAAGCAAAACCCATTACGAACGACAGAAAGGAGTTGTCCCACCGCATCAGGCGGGACAACTCCTTTCTCTTTTTAGGCACCTCGCACGGCCCCCAAGTTGCGCGAGCCAGATCAGCGGAACCTTCTGACAAACTCCTCCATCAGCCCTTCGCGAAACGAAGGGTGCGCAATGGCTATCAGACTGCGGGCACGCTCGCGTAAGGTCTTCGCCTTGAGATGCGCAATGCCATACTCCGTCACCACATAGTCCACATCATTGCGCGACGTTGTCACCGCTGCACCCTGAGACAAGAAGGGCACGATCCGCGACACCGTCCCATGCACCGCCGTCGATGGCATGGCCATGATCGATTTGCCACCGGGCGATAGCGACGCGCCGCGCACATAGTCCACCTGACCACCCGCACCGCTAAACTGACGGAGACCGATCGTCTCCGAGTTCACTTGGCCCATCAGATCCACCTCGAGGCAGGAATTGATGCTCACCATACGCTCGTTCTTCATAATCACAAACGGATGATTCACGTGATCTACCGGATAAAGCGCTACCTCCGGGCATGCGGCCGCAAACTCATACAGCCGACTGGTGCCAAGAAGGAACGTCGCCACGTGTTCGCCCCGATGCAACGTCTTGCGACGGCCGTTGATCACGCCCCGCTCGATGAGATCGATCACCCCATCGGCAAGCAGCTCCGTATGCAGTCCCAAGTCGTTCTTTTCCGTCAGGCTGTGCAGCACCGCGTCCGGTATGGCGCCAATGCCCAGCTGCAGCGTGGAGCCATCCTCCACCAGCTGCGCGCAGAATTGCCCGATGGCCTCTTCCACAGCGCCAATAGCCGGCGGTGGCGCCTCGGGTAACGCCCGCGAACAGGGCACCACATAATCTAACTCTGAGATGTGGATCGTGTTTGTCCGACCAATGCGCGGCATCTGATCGTTCATCTCTGCAATCACCACGCGAGCCGCTTCGCATGCGGCCGGCACATAATCGCACGCCGGCCCGAAGCTGCAAAAGCCCTCCGCATCGGGCGGAGAAACCTGCACCACCGCCACGTCGACCGGCAGCAGACCGCTGCGGAAGAAGTGCGGCACCTCGAAGAAGAAACACGGCATGTAGTCCGCCCTATTCGCGGCCACCGCCTCACGCGTTCCCGCACAGACAAAGGCGGCGCAATGCCTAAAATGCCGCTCCATACCTGCCGACACATAGCCGACTGTACCCGGGCGCAGCATGTGAAAAATCTCAACATCAGCATACTCCTCACGACGTTTCAGGAGCTCTTCCGGCACGACCTGAGGAATCCCTGCGCCCTGCGAGAAGACCACCCGATCACCGTTACGTATCACCTGCACGGCCTCTTCAACCGTCACCGTCCGTGTGGAAAAAATCTCTTTTCTATCCATACACGTATCTTTCAATGGTTGTTGTGTTTGTGTTTCGTTATAAATAAGTCGTGGGATAAGATCGAGCTACCCGAAGGCATCCGCACCCTTTATGTCACTTTATATCACGGCCGCGCTCGCCGCTCGATTCATCCCGAAGCGAGTCGGTAAGTCTGATCCTCAATCGTTGCAGGTCGCGTGCAGAAAAGGGCAGAAACAGCAAGTACCCGGTATACCGACGGCTGACACGCACCCCCACGACCTTCGCGGCCGATCGGCCGTCCGTAGGCCTCCACGTCTCCCCCTCCGCTCCGTATGTGCTGAGGGGTAGCCACGTAAGACTTTTCCGGACGACGCGGAATTGAGCGCGCGGCTCGATCTTCCCGTTCGACTTTTCTTCTTTTCACACAGGCGCCCGCGCTCCAATCCGTCTCTTTCGCTGTCACCGAATGGATCCCCTCTTCTGGGGGGTGGGAGCGCTACGTCCTGTTCGTGTACCGGCGGCTCTCGCCTGCCGGCTCATCTATATGCTGAAATCCTATGTCAAATTTCCCTGCTCGCCTTTCCTCAAACAGGAAATGAAATCGGAGTCGGCAGGTCTTCTGACTTGTTCCCGATCCCGCGGGGCCTTCCCTTTTCGTGTGGTACGAAAAAGTGACGCTTGCAGAGCGGGGTCGCTTTCTAAAGAACTTACAGCTGAGGACGCAGTCCCGGACTTTCACCGGGTTCCCTTTTCAGTTCGACAGTCTGGACTGTTGAGCATCGAATCACCAACTCGGGGGCAAATGTAAAAAAAGGCGCATAAGAGCAACCAGCCCTATCCGAATATTTCATGCCCTCAAAAACGATCCGTTAGGCGGAAAAACGAGTAGCCGAAGCCCCAAAAACGGCTTGCAAAGCGGCCGCGGAGTGCTCCAAGGACACCTCTCGCCCTCGCGCAGGCCATCCGCAGTTTGTCGCGGGCCCGCTTTTTTCTGCGCAAGTCTCAAACCATAGTCCGGCAAGTCCTCATTTTCTTTCTCAGGTCTAAACGCCCCCGTTTTCACTCATTCGGAACTTCCCGAAAGTCTTTACTCATCTATTCCAATCATTCGGGAACCTCCGATCCTATATCAGTGCATGTATCAATTATTCGGAATCTCCCGAAGCATTCTACATCTATGATACAAGCCTTCGGGAATCTCCGATCCAATTAAAGCGCTCATTTTATCCATTCGGATAGATCCGAATCTTTATATTATCGATTTTCTCCATTTCGGATTCTTCCGAATCGTTGCTATCAAGTATCTTATTCTTTCGGAAGATTCCGAATCCTATAAATGTATGGTTTTAATTGATCGGAAACTTCCGGAGACTTGTAATTGGATGAGTAATCCGATCGGAAGTCCCCGAATCTATGTGACACATATTCAATACGCTTCGGGAAGTTCCGATTGATGGGAGCAATATGTAATAGGCTTTCGGAAGATTCCGAACGGATAAAAATGAGGGCGTTTAGGCCTGAGAGAAAAAGAGAGGGTGTGTCGGAGAGGTGCTTAAGATCTTCGCGAACGGATCGGGGGCTGCGGAGTTGTGGTTGGGATGTTCGGTGAGCCGAAAAAGGCTGGAGGAGTTGTCGTTGAGACCTTCGGCGAGCCGAGAATGGGCCGAGGAGATGTGGTTGAGGTGTTTGGTGGGTCGAAAAAGGGCCGAGGAGATGTGGTTGAGATGTTAGGTAAGCCGAAAAAGAGCCGCGGGGATGGCGTTGGGGGCTTCGGTGATCCGAAAATGGCTGGCGGAGTTGTCGTTTAGGTCTTCAGTGAGCTGAAAAATGGCTACGGGGATGGTGTTGGGGTGTTTGCCGTGTCATTTTGGCATAAAACAAAGAGAGGCGACGCCTTTTTGGCGCCACCTCTCTCTGATTTTCGGGCCACGGGTGGGTTATTCCACGTAGCGGACTTCGGGCGTGAGGAGGATGCCGAAGCGATCGCTGACGGTGCGGCGGATGCGCTCGGCAAAGAGGGCGATCTCGTCGCCGGTGGCGTGGCCGTGGTTGACGATGATGAGCGCTTGGTGTTCGTAAACGCCGACTTCACCCTCGCGGAGGCCTTTGAATCCGCAGCGCTCGATGAGCCAGCCGGCGGGGATTTTGACGCGTCCGTCGGGCGCAGGATAGGACGGGATGTCGGGGTGGAGAGCGCGGAGGGCGTCGAACTGGGCGCGGTCGACGAGGGGGTTCATGAAGAAGCTGCCGGCGTTTCCGAGGCGTTCGGGGTTGGGCAGTTTGCTGTGGCGAATGGCGCCGACGGCCTCGCGAACGTCGCTGACGGTGGGGCTGGTGAGAGCGCTGAGGGCGTCGCGTAGGGGGGCGTAGTCGAGGCGAAGGACGGGGCGCTTTTGGAGTCGCAAGTTGAGGTGGGTGACGATGTGCGGATCGCGCTGTTCGTCCTTGAAGATGCTATGGCGGTAGGCGTATTGGCAGGCGTCGACGGTGTAGGTGTGGGGCTCGAAAGTGAGCTGGTTGAAGGTCTCGACGCTGTCGACGACGTCCTTCAGTTCGACGCCATAGGCGCCGATGTTCTGGACTGCGGCGGCGCCGGCTTCGCCGGGGATGTGGGAGAGGTTTTCGATGCCGCCCCAGCCGCGGCTGACGGCGTAGCGGACGACGTCGTCCCAGGGTTCGGCGGCGCCGATACGGAGGATGACCTCGGTGTCGGTCTCGCGAGCGACACCGATGCCGCGGATGCGGGAGTGGACGATGATGCCGTTAAAGTCGGCGACAAAGAGGAGGTTGCTGCCGGCGCCGATGTGGAGGGAGCGGAGCTCTTGGAAGTATTCGTCGCGGAGGATGCGACCGAGCTCGTCTTCGTTGTCGTACTCCATGAACCAGCGGGTGCGGACGGGCAGGTGGAAGGTGTTGTGATCCTTGAGGGAGAAGTTTTTTTCGATGCGCATGTCAATGAATATGTGTGTGTTTCGGATGAGGATAAAAAAAGGATGCCGGCCCGTGGTGTGGGGCGGACATCCTTGTTTATGGTCGTTTGGGCTCAACTACCCCGGCCATGGGAGATCAATAGGTGCGTTCCAAAACCCATGCGTCCTGGAAGTTGGGGCGATACTTCGCGCGGATGGCGTCGCGGCTCTTTTCGGCCTCAGCTTTGGTTTCAAAGCTGGTGACGATGACGCGGAGCATGCCTTGCTCGTTTTCGCCAAGGACGGGGGTGTAGCCTTCGTTCTGCATGCGTTCCTTGAGGGAGAATGCGTTGGTGCGGTTCTTAAAGCTGCCGACTACGACGCTGTAGAGCTTGATGGCATCGGCGTCTTCACCCTCTACGGGGGTGATTTTCTCTTGTCGTGTCTCGCCGGAGTCTTTCGACTTGGTTACGGGGGCGATCTCTTCGTCTGTGGGCTCGTCGCTTGATATCTCGCGTTCCTTGGCCTGCTCGTAGGCTGCTTTGTAGGCGCTCTGTTTTGATTTGCACGAAACGGTGCCGATCGCAAAGACTAAGCAAAGAGTAACTCCTAACAATCCTATCCTTTTCATATCTGTTTGATGTTATTTGAATTAACGGGGGCAAATATAGAAACAAATTCCTCTTTTCGTGGGTGAAATGTCTTATAGGGAGCGGCTTTGGGGGCCTTTCGTAGAAGATTTTACTCCTACGGTCGGTCACTCTTTGGGGGCGTGAAAGAGGGAAAAATGGACAGCGCCATAGGTGCGCATTTCGGTGAAGAGGGGGTGGGTGGAGAAGTCGTACGAGCCGGGATGTTCGAGGATGAAGAGGCCTCCGGGGCGGAGCAGATCGCGGCCCAGAATGGCTTCGGGGAGCTCGGGTAATCGGGGGAGGGCGTAGGGGGGATCGGCAAAGATGAGGTCGAAGGGCGGGGCTGTGCGGAGGTAGCGGAAGGCGTCGCCACGGACGAGTGTGAAGGTGCCCGATGGGGGGGCGAGGCGGCGGGCCACGTCGGCGATGAAGGCTGCGTGCGTGCGGTCGGACTCGACGGCTGTGACGCGACTGCAGCCGCGCGAGAGCAGCTCGAAGGCAATGCTGCCGGTGCCAGAAAAGAGGTCGAGGGCCTGTGTGTCGTCCCAAGTGACGAGGTTTTCGAGCACGTTGAAGAGGTTCTCTTTCGCAAAGTCGGTGGTAGGTCGGGCGGCGAATGTGGACGGGACTTGGAAGCGTCGTCGGCCGTAGATTCCTCGGATGATTCTCATGTGTTCGTGGTGGGTGTGACGGTTAGACGACCGACGGTGGCTGCGCGATCATCAGCGCGATAGAGCGTCTGAATGGCTTCCACGCGGATGTCTCGGAGGTAGGTCTGGAGTTGCTCTTTGAGGTCGAAAGCGACGGAGGCGACGGCCGATAGGGTGAGCGTATCGTTGCGTTGGTCGAGCTCGAGCTGTTTCCAGACGTAAAGCAGGTAGTACATCATGTCGTCGTGGTTCTCGACCTCGAATCGGTTGACGAACCGCAGGACGCCCCGATCGAAGCAGGCAACGTCCATCGTGCGGTCTTGGACGACGGCGTACATGTGGGCGTGAAGTGCACGTAGACTCCGTTCGTGCCACCCGATGAGCAGTGAGGCGAGGGTGTGCTCCCAGTGTGCAGTGGGGAGTGTTTGGGCGATGAAATCGTGCATATCGCGCCTCAGACCAAAGAGCAGCACGGACTCCAGTTCGCGCAAGGGTTGGGCGACAACGGTCTCGACGGGTGTGGCGAAGGTGAAGCGATAGAGGCGCTCTTTGGCTTCGTCTTCGTAGATCGCCTCGGGCACTATGGTGTAGTTCGGTTCGGAGGTAATGATGCGGACGGCGGCGTAGGGATAGCTGAGAAAGGGGTGTTCACGGAAGAGATCCCGGAGTGTCTGGAGGGGGGAGCGAGTGACGTCGACCTCCGTTTCTTCACAGAAAAAGGATCCCTCGTCCGAAGGGATCCCACCGGAAAAAGAAAGTCCGCCCGGCCAAAGCCGGACAGACGTTCTATATCCTTCTGAATTACTCGCGGTGAGCGAGTCGGGAACACGAAGGCTCATTCGATACTTCTGGCGTAGGAGTCTCGGTAGGATTATTCCCAGTTACCGGCGTTGTTATTGATCTCCGTCACGGAACCCACCTTGAGCCCCTCGTACTTGTTCATCTTGCGCATTTTGTCCTTGAGGTTGGCCAGTTCTTTCTTGTTGAGGTCGCCCAGATAGACATCGTAAGGAACGCGGCACTCGAAGACTTTCACCGTATAGCCAGAGGAGGATTCGAGGGTGGCGGTGTCCATCTGGAACTTAGCGTTCACGCCCTTGACGGGGATATACGCGAGGGAGTCGACGTTGAAGTCGCGTCCCAGCAGGGTGTCTTTGGCTGACACCCACATCGTGTCACGACGGAAGTTCTGGAGGCCATTTCTGATCACCTCGTCATTGTTGCCGGTCTGGCGGGCACGGCGTACGATCTCGGCGGCTTTCTTTTCGGTCAGCCCCTTCTCCAGCTGTTCGTCGGTCAGCACGCCTTCCTTGATGACGAAGGGCAGCTTGGATTCGTTCAAGAACTTGGCCAGCTCCTCGAAGGATCCAGCATGGCGTCCGTTCCTGTTTTTATACTCGATCTGAGCCGTCCGAATATCGATCAGGCGCTTCTCGATGGCTGATTCACGCGCTGTCCGCTCTTTGTCAAACTCAATCGGTTCCATGATACTTCTGTAGCACATGTATGCCAGCAGCACAACCGCCGCAGCCAATAATACCTTCAGTGTAACTCTCATATCTGTATATTCACTTTGATTGTTAGAATGATTTTATTGCTGCAAATGTATGATTCTTTTCAAAGGTCTACCTTTATCCCAAAATATTCATCTGACATGGTCGACAAGTACATATACAAGAAGATTTCGGAGTATTTCCCGTATGAACCTACCGAAGAGCAGCAAAAAGCGATCGCTGCGATCGCTGCTTTTGCTGCGGATACGACCCCAAGATCGCTGTTGATTCTTAGGGGATACGCCGGTACGGGCAAGACGTCTGTGCTGGGAGCTGTGGTGAAGGCTTTGCATGCCATGGAGCGGCCAAGCGTGCTGCTGGCACCTACGGGCAGAGCAGCGAAGGTGTTCGCCGAATATGCGGAGCGTGACGCCTTTACGATCCATAAGAAGATCTATCGCCAGAAGTCGTTCTCGAACGATTTCGGCAGCTTTTCGTTAGGAAAGAACCTACAGAAGAATACGCTCTTCATCGTCGATGAGGCGTCGATGATCTCGAACGAAAGTGCGGGGCAGAACGCCTTCGGGAGTGGCCATTTGCTGGACGATTTGATTGAATACGTCTACGAGGGCCAGGGGTGTCGGCTGATTTTGTCGGGCGACTCGGCGCAGCTGCCACCGGTGATGCTGCGGGAGAGCCCAGCACTCAGTGCAGAGCGACTCAGGGCGTACGGGATGGAGGTGCATGAGGTGTCGCTGACGCAGGTGGTGCGGCAGGATGTAGACTCGGGCATCTTGTTTAACGCCACGCGGATCCGCAATGGGCTGTGGCAGTCGGAGACGACGCGTTTCCCGGTGCTGAGGGTCGAGGGGTTTCCGGACATTCGGAAGGTGACGGGCGAGGATCTGATCGAAGAGATTGCCTCGGCTTACAGTCGTGATGGGGTGGACGATACGATCGTTGTCTGCCGGTCGAACAAGCGTGCGGCACGCTACAACAACGGGATCCGACATTATATCCTGGACCGTGAGGAGGAGATCGAGCGGGGCGACCGCCTGATGGTGGTCAAGAACAACTACTACCGATGGTCGCAGGCGAAGGATGCGGAGTCGAGCTTCATTGCCAACGGCGAGATCGTGGAGGTGCTGCGTGTGCGACGTGTGACGGAGCTGTACGGGTTTCACTTCACCGATGTGTTGGTTCGGTTTCAAGACGATGCCGCGGAGGTGGAACTGCGTGTGCTGACGGAGACGCTCCGGAACGAGTCGCCCACACTACCGCGTGAAGACAGCGACCGCCTCTTTTATGCCGTGCTCGAGGATTACAAGGAGGTGAAAACGAAGGCGGCGCGGATGAAGAAGATGAAGGAAGATCCGTATTTCAACGCCGTGCAGGCGAAGTATGCGTACGCCATCACGTGTCACAAGGCCCAGGGCGGACAGTGGCGCAATGTGTTTCTGGACATTGGCTACCTGACGGAGGAGATGCTGGGCGAGGACTTTTATCGCTGGCTCTACACGGCCGTCACCCGCGCCACGGGGCGGCTCTACTTCGTCAACCTGCCGCCGGCCTTTGAGGATGGCGGACGACACGGGGAGGCGGCCGAAGATTTCTGACAACGATCCTACACTACACGAACACTTACACACACAAAACATACAACAATGGAAAATAGAGAGATTACCCCAAAGAAGAAATGCCCGTATTGTGGCGAAGAGATTCAGCCGGATGCTGTGAAATGCAAGCATTGCGGCGAGTGGCTGACGAAAGAGTCGGCGCCAGTACCACCTCCAACAGAGGATCAGCCTCCTATCGAAAACAAGTCATCGGCGCCTGATACCAACACTCCCGCCCCCCACAGACGAAGGATAAAGCCCGTTGTGCTCTGGGCAGGACTCATCGCCGTGGTGGCTATAGCCGCCATTGCCTTAGCTCCCTCCGAAGGGCAGCATAGGGAGCGCATCGAAAAGGCGGCCATCGCATGTGTCGAAAAGAAGATCAGTAGCTCTTTAGGCGCTGTCGGAGGGAGTGCGTTAAGCCCCATTTCTTCGATTGCTTTCAACGTAGAACTGGTTCAGCAGAAGATCCGGGAGCGCTTGGAGCAGGAGAATCGGATCGAGGTGGAGAACCGCGTGTTTTGGTCGCAGGGGCGCATCTATAATCAGCTTCACCCCTACGGCAAGATGGTCAGCTTCGGCTGCTTTGGCTTCGTCTTTCCTTCGATCGAGTGGGAGGACATCGCCCTGCTGTCCCAAGCGGAGCGGGAGGATATTTCTCGCTTCCTCAACCCGCCGTCAGCCCAAGCCGAACAGCCACTGACGCCCCCCGCTACGGCCCAAGCGCCTACGGGAACGACGGGCATACGTCAGCTCTATCACGGGGTGATTGAGGGCGACATCGACGGGAAGAACCGGATCGACACCTTGCGCTGTGAGTTCGATCTCTTTTTCGAGGATCGGGTGAATGAAGAGGGCAAGCTGATCGTGAATGGCACGTACAAATACCCCCGATATGGCGGACGCGCCATCACACTGAGCGGCACGTACGATCCGAATACCGATCTGCTCGTGCTGGTGGAGTATTACAAGAGTGGCAAGCCGAACTGCACCATGCGAGTCCAACGCACCAGCTATGGATTCGATGGCATGTTTATCCGCAAGAATGGCCAAACGTTGTCGCTAACCATGACACAATAACCCCCGTGCCACGGGGCGGCTCTACTTCGTCAACCTGCCGCCGGCCTTTGAGGAGGGCGGAGCCACTGTAAAGGAGTGACGACACCACGTTCCGAACCTATTGGAATACGTTAGGGAGGTGGTCGGAATACGTTCCGAACCAACTATTCCCCTCAAAAGCAGAAGTCCCGATATCGAAGCAAGTGGACTGATTGTTAGGCAGAAAGGGGTCGATATGCTTCCGGTTGCGTCGAGCGGAAAAGGCAGAAAAGTGCGGATCCGAGCAAGAGTTCGGTTACTAAACCGTTACCCTGTCTGGTGGTAGGTAACGATGGTGCAAACGCAGGTAACTGAACCTTTCTTGCACATGGTTCTTTTGCATTGATATACAGGAATCTGCACAGGTAACGGGCGCTTTGAACCGGGTAATTTTGCCCACAGTTTTCAAAGCGTATGGATGACATGAAAATGAAGGTGTTGCTCTACCTCAAAAAGAGCAGTCGCGACAGGTCGGGCAATGCGCCGATCATGGGACGGATCACGCTGGGACGTTCCATTGCACAGTTCAGTTGTAAGCTGTCCTGCAATCCCGATTTGTGGAACCCGCGCGAAAGTCGGATGGACGGGAAGAGCCGCGAGGCGGTCGAAGTTAATGGACGATTGGACAACCTCCTTCTTGCAGTTCAGACCTCCTATCAGTCCTTTCTCGCCAAGGGCTCACCATTTGACGCAACGGATATCAAGGAACATTTCCAAGGCAGCGTGCAGAGTCGAACTATGCTATTGGAACGGTTCGACGGCCTGATCGAGGACATGGAGGAGCACGTCGGGATAGACATCAAAAGAGAGTCTTTGGTCTTGTATCGTCAGACAAGAATGAGGCTGCAACAGTTCATTCGGGCGAAGCATAACGCTTCCGACTTGACCTTTTCGCAGCTCACGGAGGACTTCATCAAGCGGTTTGAGCAGTTCGCAACCGGAGAGGTTGGGCTGAAACAAAGCACCTGCTACAACATGGTCATCCTTGTCAAAAAGGTCTGCAAGTTGGCGTATCGAGAAGGTGCGGCAGACACCTTGCTATTCGACAATGTGCATGTAGATAAGGGAGACAGTCGACTGCCCAAAGCGCTCGACAAGGACGCGTTAGACAAGTTAAAGGCGCTCTGTTTTGACGGCTGGGAGATTGACTTGGAGACGGCGCGCGATGTGTTTCTTTTCGCCTGTTACACTGGCGCCGCCTATTGCGATCTGATGGCGCTGAATCGTGAGTATCTTGTCCGCGACGATGAAGGCGCCCTTTGGCTGAAGTTCAACCGGCAGAAGACGGGCGTCCTCTGCCGTGTAAAGCTCTTGCCCGAAGCACTCCGATTGATGAACAGACTGTCTGATGAGGGAAGGAACACGTTACTTCCTCACATCAATTACATGACCTATCAATCCCACCTGAAAGCCCTCCGACTGCGGGCCGGTATCGCACTACCCTTCACCTCGCACACCGCCCGACACACCTTCGCTACGCTCATCACCTTGGAACAGGGAGTACCCATTGAGACCGTCAGCAAGATGCTTGGACATAGCACGGTGCGCATGACCGAGCGATATGCGAAAGTCACTCCCCAAAAGCTATTTGAAGAGTTCGACCGCTTGATCGCCTTCACCGAAGACTTACACCTGACCATTTAACTGAAACCGATATGAGAAGTACATTCAAGATCCTGTTCTACATCAACAGACAGAAGACGAAGATAGACGGCAAGACGGCCATCTTTTGCCGCGTTACCATCGATGGCAGGAGTGCGGTGATGACAATCGGCGAGGAATGTCTGCCAGATGAATGGAACAGCAAACAGGGTATAACCGGCGAAAAGAAAATCAACCAACGCCTCGCTGCATTCAGGGAGCTTGTGGAAAAGACTTACTCGGAAATGCTCACGAAGGACGGCGTGGTCAGTGCAGAACTGCTCAAGAATCGTTTGCAGGGTGTCGCGACAACTCCAACCACCCTTTTGGCCATGAGCGAGGTAGAACTGCAATCCGTTAAGGCATGCGTAGGCAAGTCAAAGGCAGAAAGCACTTACCAAAACCTGACCTATTCGGACAAGGTGCTTCGAGAGTTCGTGAAGGAAAACGGAGGGCGAGACATCCCCCTCGCAGGCATTACGGAAGATCTGTTTGAGAACTTCCGCTTCTTCCTCAAAAAGCGCGGCTTGGCGACATCGACCATGAACAAACACCTCTGCCGATTGAGTCGGTTGATGTATCGCGCGGTAGACTTGAAAGTCATCCGCTGCCATCCTTTTGAGGATGTTGTCTACGAAAAGGAGGAAAGGAAGATCCGCTTCTTGCAAAAGAGCGATGTGGCCAAGATCATGGCGCTGAAAGTAAACGACAAGGAAGCGGAGCAGGCTCGGCAGATGTTTCTCTTTTCCTGCTTCACCGGACTGGCCATTGCGGATATGGAGCGCCTGAAATTTTCGCATATCCAGACCGCGGCCGACGGCCGGAGGTATATCCGTAAGGAACGACAGAAGACGAAAGTGGAATCTGTCGTGCCGTTACATCCGATCGCGGAGGAGATCCTTAGCAGATGCCGAGAGGAACAAACGGTGAAAGGAAAAGGCGACGACCTCGTCTTCCCACGCTGTTGCGGCCGCAGTGTGATGAATAGCAAACTGAGTACTGTGGGGCTGGCGTGTGGCGTCAGGCAACGACTGTCTTTCCACATGGCTCGTCATACGTTCGGAACGCTGTCACTCAGCGCAGGCATCCCGATAGAGAGCATCGCCAAGATGATGGGCCACGTGTCCATATCCAGCACGCAGATCTATGCGCAGGTGACGGACAAAAAGATCTCGGAAGACATGGACAAGCTGATCCAAAAGCAACAAGCGGCTTCAGTGTGATCCCCTGACGGCCGCCCTAACATGCCTTTTTCCCTTTCACTGATTCTATCTTACTACATGACTACAATGGGGGTAATACAGTGAAAGAAGAGGGGTTGAGGTATAGTCAGGTGTAGTCGTTGTAGTTCCAGCGAATCGATAATGAGTGCAGAAAAGAGGGATGCACGGTGTTGATGGAGGACTTTTTGTCGAAGAAGGAGAAAGCAGCCAAAGCTGATAATAGATTGATAATGAAGTTTAGGAAGTATCGATGGCAAGTGTGCTCTGTTTGACAAACGATCTTTGAGCTGATCATTAACCGTCTCGATCAGAGATCTTTTCGGAGCATAATCTTTTTATATTAAAGCATTAAGACATTCTTCATCCCTTCTTCAAACGTGTCCGCAAGGTGGATTCCGTCAATAAAAAGTTGTTTGAAGAGATTCTTTGAGATATCCTCCTGTCTCCGAAGAGCTTACTCAAATATTCATTTATGGAAGCCCAGATGTTTCAAGGAAGTCCTGTTGTTCACATTACCCGGAGTAAGAGAGACCTGAGTAGTTCTCCCTTGTCATTGATGATCAAGTGAAGTTTGAATCCATAGAACCGGCCTATTGTATTTTTCACATAGGTGGATTTGTTAAATTGTTTACGCAACTTTTTCATTTTGATATAACAGTGAGCGTAGGGGGTAGAATCGATAAAAGAAATGCCGGTACCTTGCTCTAGGGCTTTCATTTTCAAGAAGGCAAGAAGGGGCATACAAATCTTTCGCTGGAGTTCTACGAGGCGGTTGTAAGACCACGGTGTGAGGAAAGTCTTTCTTCTCATATGTTCGGACAGAGAGATGGAAATGCTTTAGATCTCAAAAAGAGGAGGAATGGAAAAGGATAACAATCGTCATCACCTCGCTACCGGACATAGTAAATTTGGGGTTCCTCTGTTTCTTTGGGGCAGGGCAACCGTACCAAAATGGCTGTAGACTCAGGATGCGCGTGTTTTTGCTCTCCATACCCCTATGGAGATCAAAATGACACGTGATTTTACCCCAAACACGACCGTAAATGGGCCGCGCACGCTGTGCGGAGCAAACCAAATAATTGTGGGGAAGCAGAAGCATGTTTTTGATGCGGTTGCTCTGTTCTTTAGGGTCCTTCTTCCAAGGATGGACTTTTGATTACAGTGTCGTCTTCTTTAAAGAAGTCGTCGACGATATAGTTGATCTCTACAGTTTTATTGGCGGGAATCATTATGCAGCTCACTCTTTGTTATCAACATATAAAGAAACAAACTATCCCTTGATTTCCGCGTCTTTTTGCACCCTTTTCTTACGTCGAACTCACGTTGACTAATAAATACACTCTTAAAGATCAACCGTTTTCCCACGGAAGTCTTCTTTCATTATGGATTTAATTAATGATTATGCTTCCTGTATTATTCTCTACATACACGGACTTTTCTCCGTTCTGAATAGTTTTACGGATCATAGTTGGCTGTGTTTCACCAGTAGGAATAACCCCCTCATCAAGTTTAACAGTCCTATAGGGTGTTGTTTTCTGAATCTCCTCCATAAGTAGAGCAGCATCGTTCTCTAACAGTGTTTTAAAAACGCCTGTATTAATGTGAACAATGTAATACCAAAACTCATCCAGAGCTTTTATGATGGCGTTAATTTTACGAAGCTCATCAATGATATAATCAGAGCTGCCCACCTCTGTCTGCATTTGAGCAGAAGCTTCAACTTTCTGCTTCTGCCAGTAATCTTTTATTTCTTCAAGGCCTTTCCGATTCCTAGATATTGGCGTTATATCAACAATGGGGAACACCCTCTCCATTACGTCTGATTTCTTGAAAATCTCTGTCATCTCAAACATACAGTCTATAGATTTCAGATAAGATGCTGTAATGAACATGATAACCCTAACCGCAGTTCCTATCTCTTTTTCATATTCAACAATATCATCCCGATATTTAATATCCTGTAGATCTATCGAGTATTCGATATTGTTCTTTTTTAGGCCATTTTTAATGGCTTCCAATGCTTTGCTGTAAGAGCTGTCGTGTTTATAAGAAATGTACACTTTATTCAATCTGCTTGCCGTAAACATATTTTCAATCCCTCCTTTTTTAACGATTTATTTATTGCAGAACCACTCTTTAATGTTAGTACATTCTTCCGTGTGGAAATAACAACTATCGTATCATCAATGTGAGTGAGTGCTGCATCGAATATATCCAAGTCTTCCGACTCTATGCATGATAAATCTTTTTTTCTAACACATGCACCACAGTTTTTCTACCTGCACTGAAATGTTTCAAGGTTTGAATTGCCAAACTATAGATGATGACATCTCTTATACGGTCATCCGCAGTCATTAATTGCTACTTTAGAAAATTGACGCCACTATCATCCTGGCACTGATGGCTCAATCCAACTATAAGCAACTCGAAGACGTTCCCCTTAGAAGCTGGAATAAGCTTTCCACTAACGTATTGATATGAGCTGTTTCTCCTGATATACGCCTCAATGTCCTCATCTGTCAAATCCGTATCAAGCAGATACAATCCAGATGACAATTCTGGATTCATCAACAGCTTGCGGAGTTGCTCCTCCCCATAAGCCTTATTCATTATCTAGTTTGTTGATGAAATTGGTTATCAGGTACTTGTTACTCCGATTTTTCATGATGGCATCTATCAAGTCCATGGCGTGCTCCAATGTTTCTTGATCATTATTGTGATTGAACGACTTAATGCCATTGTACGATTGGATAAGCACGTCTACCACATGATTCAAGATAAAGTAGTCATCAGGCAATTCACCTGCAAGGATCTTGTTTAGCCATATCAGCGTCTGGACAGGGTCTCTGATTGCATAGCTCACCAAGAACTCAATGAAAACTTGAATCTTATGTTTACTTACGGGTGAAGCCACAAATGCATCTGCTATCTTACGCTGAATATCATCATTCCAATCTTTTGCATGATAGAAAAGGTTGTCACAGTTTTTCCCCATTTCAGGTGTATCAAACTGCAGTTCCATAAAATGGAGAATATAGCAAATGGCATCCTCATTCATCCTCTGGCCAAGAGTGGACAAGAAGTTCAGCAAAGAAATTCGTGCCTCTTGGTCTTTCTCACACATTTTGTCAAGAAGTACCTTGATGGACTTGTCCCTATTGTTGTGCGTCCAGGCCAGCCATAGTATGATGACTTGCTCACGATAACATTCAGGGCAGTCTGCTGCATGGCTGAAGAATTCCATCAGTTCGCCAACGGCATAATTAACAAAGTACACAAGTGGATTATAGTTGTGTATAGGCATCGCCATTAGCCTAGGATTAAAGTCATACATCAATTTCTTAAAAAGCTCAACGTTCCTGCTTTTGTCGAGAAAGTTGAGCGTCGCCATGTTCAAAAGTATTGCCGCCCTTGTATAAACGGAAGCCGTCCCTGCAATTCTTTCTATGGTTCGGAATATATCTTCCTTATATTTATCCTCCTTGGCGCACTCTACCAGCATGTAACCGGCATTGCCTCTAGCTTGGTTAATTCCCACGTTATAAACCTCCTTCTCTTCCTGATGAATATCCTCTTCAGGTTCCTTGGTGTTGAGCAGTGCATTGCAGAGCAACTGAAACACAACCTCTGGAATTTGATCCATTTTGGGTATATCATTCAGAGCAAATAGCAACGAGTGCAGGCTAAATCCTCTTTCTGTGGAGTTGACATCATTGCAAATCACATCAAGTATGCGCTTTAGAACATGCATGGCATCGTCCAGTCGTTGGGCATCCAATAAACCTTGCATTCCGGCTTGTGGATAAGTCAGAAGTATGCGGTTGTCATTTAGTAGCGTATTTATCAGACCAATAAACTTGTCTGGATTTTTTTTTACAACAGCTCTGAACAGATTGCATTGCCCAGTCAAAGATGGTTTATTCCAATCCATAGGATCATTCGTATAGGTCAGCATAGATTTGTGCCATGTCTCAGGGGACATCTTCAAGCCTTGGTCTTCCCTCAATGAGGTGTACCCTATATGGCTTGACATGCTGGAAGGCTTTTCATTCTTCAGTCGGGTCTCATTGAATTTCCTATCAATTCTTTGTCGCTCTTGATAGGCTTGCCAAGACAACCTCCGCAGTTCCTCTTTATGTATAGCATACAATGCTTTACCCTTATGTAAATCAATATCAAGCAATGGATGACCATATTGTAGTCTTATCTCAACTATATCCTTGAACAGTATGTATTCTCCCCGGTCATCTATAGACAGAATTCTGCTTATTACTGCTAACTTTTGCTCATTATTCCATAGCGAAAATGTTACTCTTAATGCCTCCACAGCCTGATACTCCACCAAACTCGGAGCATTAGAGAGGACAGAACGCTTGGTTATGAGGTTATAAATGTCGTTCTTGAACTTCTCAGGATGCTCAGTATAGACATATAAGGCAATGAAAACGAATCCCTCATGTTTACTCTTACTAAATTCTGCTATACATCGTCTGACTCTCTCGTTATCAATGTCTTTCAAAAAGTCATCTATAAGGATATTCGTGGCATCTTCTGTGAAATTTGAACCAAAACAACTTCCTGCCACCCTCTGAAAACAATAAAATTCCGTAGATTTGTTTATTTCACTACCAGAAAGATTAAGTTTTGACTTATCATAAACGATCGCCAGGATGTCCACCAAGAGTTGAATTCCTATATCATGATGACTTTTTAGCAATTCTTCGTATAGATATGCAACTTTGCGATCAGCTCCAATCCTATAAACATACTTTAATTCCTTCTCTAACAATTGCAGTCTGATATTCTCTTTCAACTCCTGACAGACAAAATCTGGGTTATCCTTCATGATATTCTCCAGAAGATATATATGCTCGAGAGGAAGTCTGCTTTTAACCAGTCTATTATAAAAATCTATCAGTTTCTCGCTACCACAATTCAGATTATGATACTGAAGCAGATTGCTCAAATACTTACAGTCTTCTTCGTCTCTAAAATCAAGTGTTGCATCTAACTTATCAAGAACAATCTCAGCACCAAGCCCAAGGGTTCTCTCGCACATTAGCATAGTTTTCTCTTTATAACTCTTGCTTAAACTCTTCCATCCACCTTTACAGTCTATAATTTCCCAAATGGTCTCGAACCAGTTTGGTGCAAATACTGACTCAAATAAAATATCCATAAAAACCTCATCCGGAAATATCTTACTTGAAATTAGACTTTTCTCCTCTTGCAACGGCATTTCGAAATACGCCATATTGCTCAGAATCAAAGATTTTAGATGATAACGGTAAGTATCTTTACCATCCTTATTTTTAGCATAGAGTAGTTGGTCGATGATATGGATATACTCTTTTGGGTTCTGTTCGCGAAGGAAAGTTAATATACTCTTGACTGCTGCTCTGGAGAACAATCCCTGGTGCTGTCCTCTAAGCACTTCCAGTAAACTGTCACCCTTTTCCGTAAACCTGCGTGCGTATACATAATCAAATAACGTTTGATGGAAGAACTGTATCTGATTGCTCTTCATCTTTAACAATAGTTCGTGAGAAAACAGGTATTGTAACTCTGCACTAAAGTTGGTTTCAAACAACCTGATATGTACGGACAATTCTTGGTCTTTATACATGGTTGCAACTAACGCATCCAGTAAGGCTAAGAGGCTGTTTTTATTAACCTTTCTCACACTATCATCAAGTATATATTTCCTCCATAATTGGTGGTAAAGCAAGTTCGTTGACAATGGGTCTGTCAGTTGTTCGTCTGGCTTTACCATTAAGAACAAATACAGTTGCAGAGGATTCCCCAAGAATCGTAGAAGATTGTCATTCATACGTTCCTTGCACTTGTTCTTTCTAAGAATATCCTGAATCTGTTCTTCTGTAAACTCCTTCAGTTCCCACTTGTTTTTTATACGTAGCCTATTCAATAATGGGTCATATTCCAAGTCATACGGTCTGCAAGAGATAACTACACGAACGTTTGGGATATTTTGTGTTCGATTTATTAGTTCTAGGAGAGAGCGTAATGGTGTACGGTTGGAAGAGAGTGATAAAGACAGTGCATCAATCTGGTCTATCAGCAGTATGACCCGTTTGTATTGATTGGCCATTTCTTCTACGACAGTCTCTATCGGCTTGGCCAGATGAATATTCTTACGAAATTTATCAGTATCTACAAACTCTACCTGATCAGACTTTAGACCAAGTACCAGATAGTCCTTATTTGCCTGCAACTCTTCAAGCAGGTCATGCATCACAATCGACTTTCCGATACCTGCTTTTCCATACAGTAATGCCAGTCTGGATGAACATTCTGCAGATGACTTTCTTTCGATCCAATCTTTTATCTGACAGACCTCCTCTCTATGGATGGCAGGTTGTATGGTCGGTGTGTAATTCTGTAGTTCGTATGACCCCTTATTAAAAGCAGTAGAGGCCTCCTCTACGTAGTTATTATCTATGTAGATTTGACCTTCATTATTCTCTATATAAATTGGCGTTACACCATTTTGATTAATGGTTCCTTCTTTCATGATTACTTCTCCTTATTATGCTAAAACTTTACATGAGACTCATCCATTTCATACAGAATCAATCATGATGTCACTATGTCATAAACACCCTCCTGTTACTATCCTTCTCGTCTCGTTCCATGGTACTTCTTATGAATCAATTTATCCAACTGTACCTGAATCGTGGTAATACTACCCCTGTCCAAGCCTCCCATATCCATATCAGAAGCTGTTTGGTATCGTATAACGCGCAAATATACGCTTTTGATCTTAGAAGCTGTTTTTGAGTTTATTGGATGATCAGGGCAACCGTATCAAAATATATAAAAGTCTGATTTTTAGATTAGCTAGCCGATGATTGACAACATAAAAGTGATGAGAGAATACCCAACCAGCCTGACCGATAAACAGTGACAAAGTATGAAAGATCTATTCGAACCTCGAGAAAAACGCAAAAAAAATATCTCCGAGGGATCGTGAACACCCTACTGTACATAACAAAAACTGGGGTGCTAATGGCGAATGCTCCCTGGAAATTTCACTCCGCAGCAAACAGTCTACTTCTATTTTTAGAAAATGGAAACAATAAGGAGTCTTTGAGGAGCTGATGTGTCGGCTAAGAGATTCAGTTCGAAAATCCTATGACAGAAAATCTCCGAGCCTTGGTAGCATTAAGGCTCTTGAAGCGTACGAACATCTCCCCATAAAACAAAAGAATTGGGATTTAAGAGCCTGTCAATGAGTGAATACTGATTGCTCTACTCACCCAAAGGGAACGAATAGGAAACGAGCGAGGTACGCCTGCTTTCGTCTCTTTGCTGTAGTCATAAGACATCTCATTTCTCGCCCGCAAAGGTGCCAAAATCTTCGGCAAACGTCACAGCAAAAGTTTGAAGGCATGCGAAAATCCTGCAATGGCTACGAAGGCTCACCCTTCGATGATCAGATAGCAGTTCCTCGTCGAAATGCTGTCGATGGCGGAGGGTATTTCCTCCACGTTCATATCAGACTTGACGGGCGCCTGACGAATGATCACTTATCAGAAAGTTTTCCCTCTCTGCAAGTTTCATAGGACACGAGAAGCGAGAATTTTGGGAAAGCGAAGTATTTCTTCGATTAAAAAGTTTGATTTGTAGAAAAAAAGAGATCTTTTTGGAGTAAAATATCAAGAATTGCAGGAAATAGCTTTCGTATTACAACTATACGTGCTACATTTGTGTCGAATATTCAACAGGCCATTTATATGAAAACTATAGAGGATACTCCACCAGACCAGTCAGGGCGCCCTTAGGATCCGCATCCCGGAGGCGCAGTGAGATAAATCGATCCGGAAGCAGAACTATATTAACTCAAAACATGACGAGAAATGAAAGCGAAATACATGATATGGATTGGTGTGTTGTGTCTAATCGTCGCGGGATGTAGTAAAGAGCGAGAGTCGGAATCTCCGACTCCAGTACCAACGCCTGTACCGCCCACATCGCGTGATAGCATCTCCACTGTGCTGTTTGACAAAACATGGAAGCTGGAAGGTATTGGTCGGGTGGCTAACGGTGTCGTGCGCGAACCTGTGCCAAAAGGTTATGGCCGATGCTACACGCTGACGTTTCGTCGCGATAGCTTCCTCACCGGTTTTACGTCTCTATACGAAATGGCCGGTTCTTTTCAGGTTCTTGGCAACCGGATTGAGGCAGAAGGAGTTCGTCAGATCTACTCGGATGCCGTAGAATTATTCGATGATCGCATATTCTTGGATGGAATCAGAAGAAATACCCACTTTGAAGTGGACGCTAATCAACTGAAAATCTACTTCGAAGAAGGTCGTGAATACCTGCTCTTTCGTGTGTGGCGGGAAGGGGAAAATGGAGATCTCTCCCCAGGCAAAAAGCCCGACGAGCTGGTGAAGATGTGGCGTTTGACGGGCTTTGTTCGCGTCTCGGATGGCAGCGTAACGGCCGTCGATAGCAAAAGTTGCGGGTCGTGCTATACACTGACCTTCCGTGGGGATGGAACCCTTTCCGGACGCACTTCGGCAAATGTTTTTGATGCGATTTGCGGCGAAAAAGACCATCGAATGCAGATTTCTGACTTGATCGGACCGAATAAAGGAGAGCAGGCAGCCGATCGACACTATCGCAAGGCGTTACTCGGCACCGTACGTTGGGAAATTGTCCGCGGACAGTTGCGCATATATTACGATGCTGGTCGATATTTCATGCGTTTCGAGGCGCCACCCCAATTGACGGATAGCCGGTGGATTCCGGTCGGAATTGTGAACTCCGCGACGGGTGTCGTGCGCTCACTTGCGCCTGAGGGTGGCTATTGGATTCGTTTCACATCCCCAACAAAGGGAAATGGGCATTCGGTATTCAATCGTACGCACATAGATCTCGAGCATCCACCGTTTATCAGCCGGGTGACGAAAGTGGGAGACAATCACAACGGAGACGCAGCACTTTTTTATAGCATAATTAAGCGGCTCGAGTCTTACACATGGAAGGGTGACGAGCTGAAGTTCTTCTTCGATAACAATCGGCAATATCTGCTCTACAAACGCTCTGTTCCAGACCAATTGACGGGTAGTCGCTGGTGTTTGGCGGGCACGGTAAATGTAAAAACTGGCGTCCTGCGTCCGATCGCGCCTGCCGATGGCTATCAGCTCAACTTCACCTCTGAAACGGACGCCTGCGGAAGGGCAGTGGAAAACGCGCTGAGGGTCGATCTTATCGTACCCCCTTATTTTCACGTAGAAACGAAGGCCAATAGCGAAAAGATAGGCGACGCCGCAATGTTTTACAGCATTATTCGCTCAATCGAATACTATAATTGGGTAGGCGGTGAGCTGAAATTCTATTACAATAATAGTCGCGATTATCTACTTTATACATACTTGAAGTCATGAGAAAGATTGCCTTTTTAATTGGGCTGAGTTGTATGCTTTTCGCCCAATTTTTGGATGCACAAATTACGACAGAAGAAGCTCCCCCTATCTTTGATTTGTATATGTCGTCACTGAAGGGGGTGAACTTGAATACCTCAGAACAATCTCTTCCCTCTCCAGATATGAAGACTATAGAGATGGAGGATAGAGCTAACGATGGTAAACGAGGCGGCCCATTACGGTTTGCTTATCCGGTAAAAGTCCATTATACCTTAACCAATTCCGGGAGATGGTTCGACTTGAAAGATGGAAGCAAACTGTGGCGCTTAAAAGTTCTCATGGCAACAGCCATTTTCTGTAGTTGGGCTATCTTGCTTTGTTCAGCCTGCCTTACCCAGTCATCAATCACTTCTTCTGCCATAGCTTTCATAGGTTGCGACTATATCTGACGGAGTTGTTCCTTAAGATAGTATGCTTTTGACAATGGCTCGTTCATAGCTAAAGCATTCTCAAGCCTTGTTCTGTGTTGTTTATCAAAGATGTCAGCACCATTTCCGAGTAGCAGATACCTTGTCCCCTTGAGTACTTTACGCTTATTCGTATCTTTCTCCATGCTATAAACTTTACGTCTGATGTCGTCAAGTTTCTCGTTCATTAACTTCACCACATGAAAATGATCAAACACGTGTATCGCATCGGGACAATTCTCCATAACAGAGGCTATGAAAGCTGCAGACAGATCTGTTGCCACATGTTTTATCTTTAGGTTCTTACGCCTGACTTTTCGCCAGAATCCAGCTAGGGCATCCGTACCCTTGCCAGCACCAACATAGATTACCCTGCCAGTGTCCAAATCCACAACGATTGTCTTATATACATGTCCTTTCCTAACAGCAAACTCATCTATACCAATATTCTCTACACCATCTAAAGATGGAGGGCTATAATGACGCTTAAGGTAAGAGGAGTGTATTTCCTTTACAGTATCCCATGACACGCCCAGATGATTCGATACATCCTGAAGCGTCATACCACGAAGTAAATCTACTACATACTTGGCGAAGCGGTGAGTATAGCTGCAACTGCCAGTGGCAAAAGGAATTTTCTCCTGTTGGTAGAAATCACATTCCTTACATTTATAGCGTTGCGCTTTCATGCGTATGGTTACTCGCTTGCCACCTATGGGAAGTCCGACGAAGTCCCGCAGGCAATACCCATTCTTCACAATAGAGCTGGATCCACAAGAAAGACAACATCTTACTCGCTCTTTTGTTTGCACATGCAAAATAATTCTATTACCTTTGTATTCTTCACAAGTGCATTCGTGGGTATAAAGACCCCAAGCATGATATAGGAAACAGCTGTTCATCTTTGTGCATTTGTTTGTGTTTATTCAAATATACAATATTTACAGCGGTTTCTTTTTTTATTTTATGATATTTATCACTTTATATTTCGGAAGAATTCTTTTTTATTATCTTTGCAACTGATATTAACTTTTATAATAATGAGAAGTTACTTTCAACCTTGGTAGGCGTGTTGATAGCATCGACAATGCAGGCTCAGTATCAAGAGTCAGTACGACGTGACACGTCAAGGTTGCAGCCATTAAAGGGCTTAGAATATAAGGTAGAGATGCAGGGGGAGCCTTGCCAAAGGACGAACACCCCTCTGGCTCAATGCCAATAAATACGGACTGAGTTCGCTGGAGACGGCGAACGGCTATGTGCGGGGCGGTATTGAGCGACCTTTGCAGACGGATGAGGGGCGGAAATTCGGCTTAGGCTATGGCTTAGACGTTGTACGGCCTATCAACTATACGAGTAAGACTATTTTCAGCAAGCATACGTCGAGGGACGATGGTGGCACGGAACACTGACCATTGGAGCGAAGGAAGAGCCGATGGAACTTAAGAATAATGAACTGAGTTCGGGCTCGCAAACGTTGGGAATCAATGCCCGCCCAGTCCCACAGGTGCGTTTGGCATTGTCAGACTATTGGACACTACCCTTTGCGAATGGCTGGTTACACCTCAAAGGACACATCGCCTACGGAATGATGACCGACCAAAATTGGCAACATAACTTCACCGCTAAGCAGTCGAAATATACCGACCGCGCACTCTTTCACTCAAAGGCAGGCTATCTGAAGGTAGGCAATGACGAGGTGTTCTGTCCGTGGTCGTTAGAGATGGGATTAGAGATGGTTAGTATCTTATAGAATGTAGTTAATTCAAATAGAGATATCCAATAGTGATCAACAAAGTTTTATAATGAATTCTTGTTTAGTTTGTTTTTGCGATAAACTTTGTATATTTGAATATGTATAGAATGGGTTTATTGAAGTTAGTTAATAGATTATCTGTAGATATTTATTGAGTTTGATTCTCACATAATTCATAATGTGCTTATAGTTAATATAACTTAATTACACAGAAGGAAGGTATTTACGCATAAGTTAAAAAAAGAGATTTATGAAGATTGGATTGTATGATAATATTTTATTATTCTTATTTTTATGGGTTAACACATTAGCTTGCGTTTCTGCTGATACATCAAGAACTGTGGAGAGTCAGCCAATAGAAAATGGACTGATAATTACTGAGTCAAAAGGATGGTTAGAGACAATTTACGCTAAATGGAAGCCTGTAGATGAAGCAGATGGTTATTATGTTTATGTGAAAGGTAGGCAATATGCTGATTATAGCAAGGTTGATTCCGAGTTGATACGCGTATATAATGGCTATGTACGAGTTGATATTCCAGGATTAAAAGCTGGCACTTATTCTCTGAAAATCGTAGCTAAGAAGGGTGGAAAAGAAACCCAATCGAGTGAGGTAACAGGACTGAAAGTCTTGAATTATGTGCGAGAGGGCTTTGCTCATAAGAATTATTCGGGTGTAGGTGCCTATAATGATGACGGTACGTTGAAGTCTGGTGCTGTTGTTATTTATGTAAATAAAGACAATGCTAAAACAGTCAGTGCTCATTTAGGTAAGACTACGTTCATAGGTCTTCAGGCTATTCTCAATGCTTATCAGAAAGGCAATATCACCACACCATTGTCTGTTAGAATCTTAGGTTTGCTTAGAAATGGTGATACTGATACCTTCGGAAGCAGTACAGAAGGTATACAGATTAAGGGAAAGCAAGCAGATAGTGAGATGAATATTACTATAGAAGGAATTGGTGAGGACGCCAGTATTTATGGCTTTGGCTTCTTGGTAAGGAATGCTAAGAGTGTTGAATTCCGCAATTTAGGTATCATGCGAGCTATGGACGATGGCGTGTCACTTGACACAAATAATTCTAACATATGGGTTCATCACATGGATTTATTCTACGGAAAGGCGAGTGGTGGTGATCATATTAAGGGAGATGGTTCTATTGATGTGAAGACTGATTCAAAGTTTGTCACAATAGATAATTGTCATTTCTGGGACACAGGAAAGACGAGTATGTGTGGTATGAAGAAAGAAACAGGTCCAAATTATATCACTTATCACCACAACTGGTTTGATCATAGTGACTCTCGTCAAGCACGAGTTCGTACAATGAGCGTTCATTTATGGAATAACTACTATGATGGATGTGCAAAATACGGAATTGGTGCAACGATGGGTTGCAGTGTTTTCTCTGAAAACAACTATTTTCGTGCTACAAAGAATCCTATCTTGATATCAAAGCAGGGAAGTGATGCAAAGGGTACTGGCAAATTCTCTGATGAGCCTGGAGGTATGGTGAAAGAGTATGGAAGCTTATTTACAGAAAAGGGAGCGGAGAGTACTTATACCCCAATTAGTTATGCAGATAATAACAGTAGCTTTGATTTTTATCATGCTATTTCACGTAACGAAAAGGTGCCAGCTTCTGTTAAAACGCTTAATGGTGGAAATATCTATAACAACTTTGATACAGATGCTGCACTAATGTATTCCTATACCCCAGATGCAACCGCTCTTGTTCCTTCTCAGGTCACGGGATTCTACGGCGCAGGACGTTTGAATCATGGTTCTTTGCAATTTAAATTTAACAATACCGTCGAAGATACGAATTCTACTCCTATACCAGCATTGGAAGCACTTATCGATGCTTATTCAGGTAAGTAATACGGTAAAGGGCTATGTGTTTGTAGCTTGAAGAGTCTACTTAGACGAGATGTTGTGAGGCGAAGTCTTACGTCTTACGTTTGTTTTGCCTCAATCTTGTAGTCTTGGGTGTTTAGTAATTTATAGTATTAGTTGTTTGGGGGTGCTTATGATATGGTCATCTAATGACAATATCAATTCACTCTTACCATCTTTTACTAATGTGCGGAGGCTTAACACATGATGTGCGGAGGCTTAACACATGACGTGCGGAGGCTTAACACATGACGTGCGGAGGCTTAACACATGACGCGCGGAGGCTTCGCACCATTGGTGCGAACCGTAAGTTCAATATAAAGGATGCTCGGATAGAGATAAACAGGTGGGCAGTGGGTGATATCCTAAAAAAGTATGCAGGCCTTCTCTTTTTATTTTATTTTTCTTTCTTTTGTTCCCAGAATTTCCATTGATAAATTTTGGCTCTATAACGAATCGTGTGGGCAACCCTGTTTAAGCTCCCCTGTTATGAAATAGACTATATACTTAAAGTTTTCTGTATTTACGAATCTCCCTACCCTCCTTTTAACAAGTTGATTCTGGTAGGCCTAAAGCCTGTGCGAATATCTCGGTAATATTCATAATATAAAGATAATACTTTCATCTGAGTTCTCTATGATTGCCCACACGATTCGTTATAGAGCCTAAATTTTTGATTCATCCGACATTTCGAGTGATACGGCAGTCGTGTAGTGCATAGAGTCGTAGAGTAAAATATCTCTCATCCCTAAATCCATAAGCATTTCTTTTCATTACTTTAATCTTGTTATTAATGCCTTCAACTTTTTCCCGTTGATAGATGACAGTCGTACCATGCGAGGATGCCTTTCTTATAGGTTCGATTGCCAGGAGCCTTATCTACAAATGCCTCATATGATGTATTTCGTTTGCCTAAAGGTGCGAAATTCTATGTATACAGCGAAGAAACCAAACAGTATATTGGAGCAATAACTTCCGAATATCTGCCAGTATACGAATCGAGTAATATTCCGTATGCTTTCGCTACGGGGTTAATTTACGGAGAAACGGTCGCGTTCGAATATTATCAGCCTGCTACGGTACGTGATAATGCCATTATCTCTATTTGTCGAATTGATTATGGATATAGATTTATAGACAATCCTTATATTAATACTGATATTACTCGATCTAAAGCTCCTGGAGGATACGGTACTTCCGGAAAATGTCAAGTAGATGTAAATTGTTCGGAAGGGCAGAATTGGAAACGTGAGAAAGATGCAGTCGCCAGAATCTTGGTTAAATCAGAATACGGCTCCCATTGGTGTTCTTGCGCATTGATCAACAATACTTTGAATAACAATACGCCATACGTGTTAACGGCAAATCACTGTTTAGAAGCTCCAAACGAAACCCTTCTGTTTGACGCCGAAAGGAGAAGCAACCTTTCCCGATTGGGTGTTTTATTGGGGATATGAACATCCCGATTACGAGAACAAAGAAAAAAAGAGAAGTGAACCAATAAGGCGAGCAACAATTGGAGCAGAAGTCATAGCCAATGGAGATACCGACTTTGCATTGCTTAAATTAAAACAAGATCCATGCAATTTAATAGGATTTAATCCATGCTACTTAGGATGGGATCGATCTGGAAATTCCGGCACAGGAGGAGTAGGTATTCATCATCCAAGTGGAGATGTAAAAAAATCGCAACATTAAATCATACTCCAAATAACGGATGGAATGGAAAATCTATGTATTGGAGTTTTTATTGGGATGCAACTCCTAATGGATACAGTGTTACGGAGGGAGGCTCCTCTGGCTCACCCTTGATTAATAACAATCGTCATATTATCGGACAGTTATATGGAATTGATGAGGGAGATTGTGACGCTCCGGACCGAGACATATCTGTATATGGAAAATTCAGCTTTTCATGGAATGGAGATCCTACTTCAAATAGCCGTAAGCGTCGTCTAAGAGACTGGCTTGATCCGGCAAATATAAATCCTCAAACATGGAATGGAATTGGTGTCATAAATGCTTCTCCCTCCATTTCCGGCTCCACCGTAGTTTGCAATCAGGAGACGTACACCATCCAAAATCTTCCGTCTGGAGTTTCGGTACAATGGAGTACGAGTAATGGTAACTTGCAATTGATTTCGGAACAAGGAACGAGAACTGCTGTGTTTAGGAAAAATGGTTCAGGGGAATGTATGGTTCGAGCAAGGATTGCATCATCTACCATTACATATCGCGTTTGGGTAGGGATACCATCCCGAGTTGATTATATTGAAGGGATGAGAGAAGGCTCTCAATTTGAGCCAAATTCCACATACGTTTTCTCAATAGAAAACGATCCAAACAGTGATGATGTAACATGGGCAGTTGGAGGTGGTCGAATTGAAAGCGGCCAAGGTACTAACCGAATATTTGTTATAACAAGCGGTGCAGGTCGATTTTTTATATGGGCGAGAAAGAGGAATCGTTGTGGTACGGGGGGATACCACAGATTTAGTGGAACAATCAAGAATTCAAAATACTTCTCTCTCCCCCAACCCCGCCACGGATGTTGTGACACTCAAACTGACGGAAGGGGGCGATGGAATTCTGCCTCCTCAAGGTCAAGGCTCTTTGACCACAAAGGGCGTTACAAGTACGTATGAGATTCAGCTTTGGAATGGGCTGACGATGTTGAGATCGTTCAAGACGAATCAGCCGACTTTCCAAATTCCGATCGCGGGACTTCCGGCAGGGCTGTATTTCGTGCGTGTGATCAAAGACGGACAGACCTATACCGAGAAGTTGATCAAGAATTAGCGTCGAAGGCTCACCGTGTAAAAGCTGCGTGCAAGTGAACTGTTATTGGGCAGGCCGAAGGGATGAAAGTCCCTCGGGTCTGCCTGATTTTCGTATGGACGAACGGCAACGCCCCCTTCACTTCCCTTTCATCGCCCCCTCTCAGCTTTGGGGCAGCTCCGATGCGAGCATCCCATTTCGGGGACTTGGGGACGATTCACGGGGTCGGTTTTTCGTATGGGATTAGGTGGCGACTTTGGAGCCGAACCGCGCGGAGAGGTCGCTCCGGGCGCAAGGCGTTTTGTAGCACAAAACGGTTTTTGTGGCACAAAAACACACCTTGCCGGGCCCCAGAATAGGAGGTGCCCGTACCCTGAACACTTGCACTCAATACATGCAAGTGTTCGGGAGGGCATTGCACGCTAAGCGTGCATGTGTTCAGAGCTTCCGCCATAGTTCGATGCTGTCCTTGTACCCGTCGAGATGCTCCCGAAGCACGCGCTCGACATAGCCCGAGATGCTGGCGCCTCGCAGACCGATTCGGCGGACAACGAAGTCTAATCTCTGCTGGGTCTCGTCGGAGACGTAGACCGCCTTGCGGTGGCTGATGCGCGCTGGTTGAAGGTACATCTCTCGAAATGCGGCCAAATCCTCCTTGTGACTCTTAGCCTTTCGAGGGACCGAAGCGGGAGCGGCTGAGATGACTTCTTCCTTAGGCTCATCTGCTTTCTCCGGCGGATGTGCTGGGGTGCTTCTTTCCAGCTCGATCTTTGCGGGCGGATCAAAGAATAGCGACTCCTCCGCTTCCGCATTGGCCTTCCGCTTGGCTTCGGCATAGCCGCCCATGCCGCCCATCGCTTCCTGTTTAGCTGCCAATCTGGCGCGCCGTAGTTCTTCTATCGTCATACCGATGGCTTGGGAATGGGGTTATAATGTCGGTCGAGCATCGCTTGCAGGTCGCTCTGTTTGTAGAGGATCTTGCCGCCGATTTTGTAGAAGGCCAAGAGGCCGCGGCTGCGGTACTCCTGCAGCGTGCGGGTGCTGAGCTTGAGCCGCTCGCAAACCTCCTCGCCAGTGAGATAAACCTCCCCTGCGAGCGTGGGGCGGGCCGAGGCGCAATAGCGCTCCAGCTTCTTCAATACGCCCTCCATGAGCTGGACAAACAGCTGCATTTGAGGGCTTTCTTCCGTAATGATTGCATGTTCTTCCATCGTTCATTCAGCTTTTGAGTTCAGTAATTCAGCGATGTCTCCGGCTTTGTAATAACACTTGTGCCCGACCATGGAGAAGGGGATTTTGCCCGTATCTCTCAAGGTCTGCAGGGTGCGAGGGCTGATGCTCAGCCGGCGGCACACGGCGTCGTTGTCGAGCCATTCGTCGGCCTCGGGCGGGTTGCCAATGAGCCGCTCGATGCGGTGGATAAAGTCGGCAAAGGCGGAGCGATGTCGCTCCCAAGCCTTACCGTCTACAAGGATGATTTGCATGGTGTTTCGATAAGAATAAGGTTGCGTAATTGGATTGAAGCAAGCCAGTGCGACTGCCCGCGCTTGCTGTTTCTTTTGGCAGCAAAAGTCGGCGAAAGGACACGCGGAACCATGGATCAATGGAATATCGAGGATGCCAATGGAACACTGAGGATAAGGAGGGAGAGCGCTGGAAACAGGCGGGCTTAATCGTGAGAAATTCTCCGGCAGGCGGCCTGCCAACATCGCTGGAGTGTTCGATGACTCTGGCAGGCGGCCTGCCAACATCACCAGAGTGTCCGATAGTCCTGGCAGGCGGCCTGCCAACATCACCTGAGTGTCCGATAGCCCTGGCAGGCGGCCTGCCAACATCACCTGAGTGTCCGATAGCCCTGGCAGGCCGCCTGCCGGCGTCACTTTTTCTCGAGCATCCCCTTCCTCGGCGGACAAACTCGCAGGGCACGGCGTAGCCTCTGCGTCTGCTCGCTGCCCATCAGTGGACGCATCTCTTGGGCAATCTTTTGCTTGCTCACCTTGGCATATAACTCCGTGGTGGAGATAAAACGATGCCCCAACATCCGACTCACCGTCTCGATGGGCAGGCCGTTTTCTAAGCAGATGGTGGTTGCGAAAGTGTGGCGCGCGGTGTGCGAACTGGCCTCGGTGTGCGGCGAGCAACCGGCCTTGACGAGCAGCTCGCGGAGCTTTCGATTGAAGTGGCTGTTCACGGGAAACTCCCGAAACCATAGCCCCTCAGTACGCCCCTGCCCCACGTAGGCGAGTATCTCCTCGGCGATGGGCAGCAGGGGTACGATGCTGCGGTTCTGCGTCTTGGTGCGGCAGATGGAGAGGTATCGGCGCCCGTCGCCGAGCGTGTAGACGTCTTCCATACGGAGCTTCTTGAGGTCGGAGAATGCTAGGCCGGTGAAGCAGCCCAAGAGGAAGATCAGCCGAACGTGGTTGTCCACGGAGCGATGCGGGCGATAAGCCAAGAGCCGTTGCAGGTCTTCGGCACTGAGGGCGTTGCGTTCGTAGGCCGGCGTCTCGATGTCGATTAGGTCGAACGGATCCTCTCGAAGCCCAGCCTCTAACATCGCCCGTCGGAAGGCTTGGCGCAGACGCCTCAGGTAGACGGCCACCGAACTCATCTTATAGCCCAAGTCGCGCAGCATGTAGAGGCGATAGGCTTCTATCAGCGCCTTGTCCACCTCGTGAGGTAAACAGCGTCGCAGCCCGCGCGTGTCAAGGAAGCGGACGAAGCTCTTGTAGCTGTCTCTGTAGCCTCTAGTCGAAGACGGACTGAGCGTCTTGCCTTTCTGCGCCTCTTTCTCTCGGCAAAGGGCTAAGTAGATGTCGGCGAACGTCTGCCGCGGCTTGTCCTGACGCAGATATTGCTCCTTGAGGTACTCGGCCGTGATGTATCGCTCCTCCCGGAGCGTGCGCTCATAGAGTGCATTCAATCGTTGTTCGATGTCACTCAGTGCATGATTGACACCATGAGCCACCGCGGATGTGGGGCCCACTCTCCCTTTTTTCGCCAGCCAATCATCGGGCGAGGTCTGTTGCCGGGTGGAGAAAGAGGCTGTCCGGCCATTGCATGAGATGCGACAACGAACGAGGCACAGCCCTTCGCCGCTGGGCTTGCTGCGGTCGATGTAGAAGAGGATCGAGAAGGTACTTTTCATTAGATCGGGGGATTAATTGGTTAGATGATAATGGGTGATCGCAGGGAGGATGCGCGTGACGTCCTTGAAAATGCGCTCCGGAGAAGTCTCGGCATAGACCTGCGTCGTCTTGATCTCACTATGCCCTAACATCTTGGACACGCTCTCGATCGACACCCCTTCGGCAAGGGTCATTTGCGAGGCGAAGGTGTGGCGGGCCATGTGGAAGGTCAGCCGTTTCGGGATGTGGCAAAGCGCGACGATCTTCTTGAGATGGATATTGACGGTGTCGCAGCCGGGGATGGGAAGGAGGTAGCCCTCGGGCGGTTCGTGACGAAAGGCGCGTGTGTGGATGCCCCTGTACTGCTCGATGATCGCTGACGCTTCGGGCAGCAGGGGGATGTGGCACATCCGGCCCGTCTTTACGCGCGGCTTGCGGATCCAAGTCATTCCGCCCTCCTCGATCAGATGTTCCGCCGTCAAGTGGTAGATGTCCGTGTAAGAGAGACCTGTGAAACACGAAAAGAGGAACATGTCTCGGGAGACACACTCGTAGCTTCCCAGCTGCGTATCGTTCAAATTGATGATGCGCCGCAGCTCTTCCTTGGTGATGTAGCGCGGTGTGCCTACGTCCCATCGGATGGAGTAACCCATGAAAGGATAGGTGTCAATGACACGCCTTTTGTATAAGTCTTTGAGGAGCGACGCCAGCACGGTAAGATAGCCGGCGGTGGTGTTGAGCTTGAAGGCTTTCTCCTGCGCGAAGTAGGCCTCGAGATCCTCGATAAAGGCCTTGTCCGCCTTGTGCACCGGGAAGTCGCTCACTCGGTAGCGATGCCGAAGGAAGGCTGCGAGATGCCCCCGAAAAACCCGGAGGAACTTGTATCGGCGTTCGCTGCGATCCACCCCCACCCGCTCCCGAAAGCGAGCGAGGTATTCCTCCAAATGATAGAGCAAGCCTTGGCTGTCGCTCTGAAGTCCTAAGAGGAGGGCCTTGACCTCCTCGGCGGTCACAGCCTCGCCTTCCTTCTTCCGCAAGTCCTCATAGGCTCGGCAGACACTGACCTGCAGGCTGTCCAGCTCGGCGTTTACGGCCACCGCCTCGGTGCTTTTCCCGACGAGCCTGTGCTTACGGCTGTCCCAAAGCGACGGCGAGCAGGCCGTCTTACAACTGAATTGCACCATCGTTCGCCCTACACTGAGGCGCGCCATAATCGGGCTTTTGCCCGCCTTGCTCTTTGTGCCCCGTTTGAGGTAAAAGAGCAGCTTCAACGTTTTTTCTTTCATCGTTTTGTTGCTTACAAAGTGGAACCTTAAAAGAGATACTTGTCGCTACGCAAAACACTGAATGCAAGAGAAAAAGCCTCGGTTTAGTTACCTCATTTTGCGTCCTCTTGCCGAAAGGCAAAAAGGGGAACGATTAGGTAACTAAACTCCCTCTTTGAAGCCCCTTTTTTCACCTTTTCCCTCTGGTGCAAGCCTCGGCAGGATGCGGCAAAAGTCGCTACCCATCAGCCCTCTCGCCCTTTCTCGCTTTCCCTTGCTCCCTACTCCCATACTTCCCCTTATTAACAGTGAGGAATACGGAGTTGACGGAGGTAAGAAAATCAAAGGAATGAGCATATCGTTGTAGATACGCTCGGACATCCTATAGCTGCTTTGATCCATCCGGAAAACATTCATGAATCTAAAGGTACAACACTTGTTATAAAGCAACTACTAAGTAGATCTCCATGTCTTAAAAAGATCTTTGCTAATGATGGCTATCGGGGCTTGTTTGAAGAGTTTGTAGAAGGACTCGGATGGAACTTTGATGCTGTACTTTACCCCTAAGAATCTGCTCGCAAGTTTGTGCTACTTCCGCTCAGATGGATTATGGAAAGGACGTTCTCTTGGATGGAAAGCTATAGAAGAATGACCATCGATTACGAGCGAAGCAGTAATTCTGCAGAAGCCATGTTGTATGTCTCTTTCTACCAAATCCTCCCCAAAAAACTCCGCCAATAAATTCAAAAATAGCTTCTATCTTTCTGATTGACGTTTAGGATTTACTGTTTTCGGCGGTAAACATAATTGCACGTAAAACGCTGCTTATGCAATCGGGAACAGTAGGGATCCAAATGGAACAGTGAGGAAATGGCTGGCATAGCATGGATGCAGCTGCCGCTCATTCGGAAAACAGCCGCAACGGAAAGCAGATAGCAGCCTGCGAATCGTCCCCTACCTCTCTTTCTTCCAATGCCATTTTGTCTTATCGGATGGGCGAATCACTTCCTTGTAAAGCCTCTCTGAAGAAATCGGCCGCAAACAGATGCAACATCATGCCGGAATGCGCTATATGCTTGGATGCCGGGGATGCTCATCACACTTTTACCCTCGAAAACTCCATCCAAACCAACCCAAGAAGAAACAGGCAGATAGAAGCAATATAAATGACTCCAATGAACTACAGAACTCCCCTCCTTCAAATCTGTAGTAGTAACATGTAGTCAGCCGCGTAGTGACTTCGATTTGTATGGATGCTATTGGAAAACAATCGATTATGGCGATTGTAGCTTGTAGTAAGAAAAAGCCAAAAAGTACGGGTGTTTGATCTTAAATCACTTGCATTCCAATAAAACACCACGCCATTTCATCACCTATCCCAATGTTTGATCAGTATGAAAGAAGAAAACCTATCGACCATCAAACGGTACCCCATCACGGCGTACTTGGAAAGTAAAGGCATCACGCCCGTCCGACGGCTGGCGACCTACACGATGTATCGCTCGCCGCTGCGGGATGAACGCCACCCGAGCTTCAAGGTGGATACCGAGAGGAACCTGTGGATTGACTACGCCGAAGGCCGCGGCGAAAGCACAGGGCAACCGTGTCAAATTGGCGATAAGTCCAAGTGCAGGTACTTTTAATCTCCGTACCCCTACGGAGATCTCCCTGACAAGTGTTTTTAATCTCCGTACCCCTACGGAGATCTCCCTGACAAGTGTTTTTAATCTCCGTACCCCTACGGAGATCTCCCCGACAAGTGTTTTTGATCTCCGCACCCCTACGGAGATCTCCCCGACAAGTGTTTTTGATCTCCGTACCCCTACAGAGATCTCCCCGACAGGTGTTTTTGATCTCCGTACCCCTACAGAGATCTCCCCGACAAGTGTTTTTGATCTCCGTACCCCTACAGAGATCTCCCCGACAAGTGTTTTTGATCTCCGTACCTCAATGAAGATCTCTTGAGCTGATCGAACGTCGGGCTATCTATTTGAGTCGGGCAACTCAGAAGCGCGCCGACTTCGTTGTCCGTCGATTGGGAGATCGAGGAGTGGCGAAAGCCGTAATCCGAGTACGCAGATGCATCAAGGAGTCCACGATCGATTTACGTGCTAAGCATGCAGCATCTGTCTGAATGCACGGCATGCAGTGATCACAGGCGAAACTCCTGAATTGTACCAAAGCGTGACGACGGTAATGCAAGACGTCAGTTTGTTCCCACAAACTGCGCTTGCTCCCTCGGCCTCAAGGTCCGAGGGAGAGAGCCGTAATCACATCCGTTCTCATCGGCCCAAACCATAGAATAAGCACCACAGAAAAGACCTATCCACATGAAAAGACACCCCCAAAAGGAAGACAAGAAGACGAACAAGACGGCCTTCATCAAGGTCAGATGCACGGCCGAGGAAAAGGTACGGATCCGTTCGAGAGCCACGAACACAGGGCGGAAGTACTCCGACTACTGCCGCGAGATGTTGCTCAGCGGATCCGTCATTGCCGTACCTCCGATGGGTGACAACGAGAAGGAGGCGCTCGCCATCCTCCGTCAGACAGCGCTATTCTACGCGCACATTTCTAACCTGATTAAGGTCAAGGACGTCTCCTAGGTGGACGCAACGAAGGCCCTTGCCACCTATGCCCGGATCGCTTTTAAGCGGTTCTTCAGCCCTCGCTACCGGGTCAATAAAGAGGTGTTTAAGCGCTTAAATATTGAAGACCATGATCGCAAAATGTAAGGCCATCGCGCACGGAGGTAACGCGCTGGAGTACATCTTTCGTGAGGGAAAGCTCGGCCGGCTTCTCGCCCTCCACAACCTGTGCAGCGAAACGCCGAAGGAGATTCACAAGGAAATGAAGCTGATCAGCGACTACAACAGCCGTTGCAAAAACAAGTTCCTGCGCATCGAGATCGGCATCGCCCCGCAGGACGAGCCGCGGATGACGTTCAAGGCGCTGAACCGCCTAGCCTTGTTCTTTGCCAAACAGATGGGGCTGGATGACCATCAGTGGGTAGCCGTCACGCACAAAGACACCGACAACCTGCATATCCACATCATCGCCAATCGGATCAGCCTCGAAGGACAGGTCTACGACACCACTTTCGTCAGTAACCGAGCCGCCAGAGTGGCCGAAGAACTCAGCCACAAGTACGGGCTGACCATCGCCAAAGAAGTCCGTTCCGTACGACCACATCGAAAAGCCCAAGCCAATCCGGCAAGAGACCGCACGAAGCAACAAGTGCGGAGCATCTGCTACACCCTACTGGACAAACACCGCGGAAAAGGCTTGTCGGGTCACTCCATGTTCCTCTACGAACTCCACCAAAGCGGCGTCACGATCGACCGCATGAAGAACAAACAGGGGAAAGTCTACGGACTCAAGTTCACCTACGGCGAGCACAGTTTCAAGGCCTCCGAGATCGGTCGTGAGTTTGGTTTTCGCACCCTGCCGAAACAGTTCGAGACCAGCAATGCGCAGAAGCCCATCATCCAATCCTCCATGATCCCTACGAAAGACAGTACACCTACCGCACAAGTCGCAAGCCCCGTTGTGGACGTTGCTTTAGACACCGCGGGAAGCCTTCTTTCGGAGACTGGAGAGGTCACAGCTCTACAGACACACGGCGCAGACTACGCCGAGATCGCATGGCAACGGCGCTTAAGAAACCAAGCCGGGAAAAAGAAGAAGCGAGGGAGGGGGATATGAGCCTTAGCCCCCATCCGCTCTGCGTTCACATACTCCCAAGTCGAAAGCAGAATCGTGAGAATCGCATCAAAAGCGCCTGTAATTCAAATAGCCATAGTAACATTGCGCCCTCAAATGACAAGCGCCCTTTGTTTGTGCAGATTCCAGCAACCTCAAGCGCTTCGCTCGTTTCTATTTCGTTACCTATCAAATGTCTACGACCGACTAACTTCTTCTTTTGCAGAGGGATATTTTCTGACAATTTTCTCCCGAACCTATTCGAATACGTTGGGGAGGTGGTCGGAATACGTTCCGAACGTATTCCAACCACCTCAGAACGTATTCGCGGGGCATTCTCCTCCCGCTCATTTCCCCCACCTTTGCGGCCGATTAGACATCGCAAACACATGACGCCTATACACACACGAATACTCCGACTATTATGCATACGCTGAAATCAAAGAAAACGGCCATACAGGCCTTCCTCTATTTCATGGCTACGGCCGTCGTGATCGCCTACTTCTTTCCGCGAGAAGGCAAGTTCAGATACCAGTTCCACGAGGGTAAGCCTTGGCGCTACGGCCTGCTGACGGCCCCCAGCGACTTCCCCATCTACAAGTCCGACGCCGAGCTGAAGGCCGAAAGAGACAGTCTACAGGCTCGCTTCCGGCCCTACTTCCGACTCGACGACCGCGTCGCAGGGCAGGCCTTGGGCAACCTCAAGAACGACTACGTCGAACATCGCACCATGAGCACGCCCGTCTGGCAATACCTCACCCAAAAGCTCAGCGCACTCTACGCCGACGGCATCATCTCGGTGCAGGATATGGAGCGCATGACCTCCGAGCATCGCACCCGCCTCAGACTGCTCCGCAAGAACGTCTCCTCGCAGGTCGACATCTCCCGCTTCCACTCCGAAAAGTCGGCCTACGAGCTGGTCATCAACGAGGCGCCCGAATCGATGGACAAGGGCGAGCTGAGGGCCTCCAACTTCGACCGCTACCTGCAGCCCAACGTCACCTACGACGCCGAAACGTCCGACAAGGCGCTGGAGGCACTCATGCAGAAGGTGACACTCTCCACCGGCATCGTGCAGGCGGGCGAGCGCATCGTCGATCGGGGCGAGGTGGTCGACGCCCGCACGTACAACATCCTCCGCTCGCTCAAGATCGTCCACGAGACCAAGTCCGGAGGCAACCGCCGTGACGCCATCACCATGCTGGGCCAAGTGATTCTCATCCTCGGCATCATGGCCTGCTGCGCGCTCTACTTCTTGGCCTTCCGCCCGGAGCTCTACTTCAAGCGCCGGAACCGTTTCTTCATCCTCGTCTGCATCCTCGTACCCTGCCTCCTCACGGAGCTTTGCGTGCGCTACGACTTGGTGAACATCTACATCCTGCCCTTTGCCATCATCCCCATCGTCGTACGCACCTTCTTCGACTCTCATTCGGCCCTCTTCACCCACCTCATTACGGCGCTCATCTGTTCCCTCGTGGCCCCCTTCCCACACGAGTTCCTACTGCTGCAGATCATGGCCGGCGTCGTCTTCATCATCAGCCTCAAGGAGCTTTCGCAGCGATCGCAGCTCCTGCGATGTGCCTTCCTCATCTCTCTGGCCTACATGTTGGGCTACATCGGCCTCTCGCTCTATCAAGACGGCGACTTCAACAAGATCGATTGGCGCATGGGGATCTATTTCGGCATCAACTTCGTGCTGCTCATGTTCTCCTACGTCCTCATTTATATGATGGAAAAGGCCTTCGGATACGTCTCGCCCATTACGCTCGTGGAGCTGTCGAACATCAACACCCCGCTGCTCAAAAAGCTCTCCGAGACCTGCGCCGGCACCTTCCAGCACTCCCTGCAAGTCTCCATCCTGGCCTCCGCCGCCAGCGCCAAGATCGGCGCCGACACGCAGCTGGTCCGCACCGGAGCGCTCTATCACGATATCGGCAAGATGAAGAACCCGCCTTTCTTCACCGAGAACCAAATGAAGGGCATCAACCCCCACCGCGATCTGCCCTTCGAGCAGAGCGCGCAGATCATCATCAGCCACGTCACCGAGGGCATCAAAATGGCCGAAAAGGCAGGCCTGCCCGAGGCCATCGTCGACTTTATCCGCACGCACCACGGCGCCGGTAAGGCCAAGTATTTCTACAACTCCTACTGCAACGCCCACCCCGGCGAACCCGTCGACGAGTCGCTCTTCACCTACCCCGGCCCGAACCCCTTCACCCGTGAGACGGCGATCCTGATGATGGCCGATTCCGTCGAGGCGGCCTCGCGCAGCCTCAACGAATACACCGACGAGACGATCCGCGCACTGGTCAATAAGATCATCGACGGGCAAATAGCCGACGGACTCATGCGCAACGCCCCGCTGACCTTCCGCGACATCGACAAGATCAAGACCACCTTCGTGGAAAAGCTCAAAACGATGTACCACACCCGCATCAGTTACCCCGATCTCAAGAAGAGTTGACGCCCCCGGGGCTATTTCCAACAAGAAAGGCCTGCCGCACCGCTTGCGACAGGCCTTTTTCTATGCGAAAACTTCGCCGTTTTTCCCGATTTAGGCCCGTTGCTTAACGTGAGTTCGATTTAGGCCATCCTACGATTTCCTGAGGAAATGAGTGGAAGCCCATCCCAGCGATTTCCTGAGGAAATGAGCTGAAAAAGTTTTGTGGCAGGCGATTCCCTGAGGAAATGGGCTGAAAAAGTTTGTGGCGGGCGATTTCCACCAGAAAATCGCATATCGAACTCACGTTTGCTTAGAAGAAACGCACCAGAATTCCCGATTTAGGCGTGTTGCTCGAAAGAAACAGGCCGTTTTTCAGGATTACGGCCCATTCTTCGAGTAGAAACGCACCGGAATCCAGAAATCCAGCGCGTTTCCCAAACAGAAAGACGCCCGATGACCTCTTCTTAGTAGCCCGGATTATTGGGCAAGAGGTTGCGGTCGTTGTCGATGGCTTCCGTGGTGATGGGCCAAAGGAGGTTGTAGCCGTTCTCAGCGATGTTCAGCTTGTCGGAAGCCTGCGGACGACTGCCCGCGGCCTCGCCCGTACGATACTTACAGAGCGCACGCACGGCCTGCCGCCCTTCGGGGCCGGAGTTGAACCAGCGACGGAGGTCGTACCACCGTTGCCCCTCGGCGAAAAACTCCACGCGGCGCTCGTGCATGATGCGCGCCATGAAGTTTGCGGCCGTGATCGTGCTGCCCGTCTGGAGGGCCGAGACACCACGCTTGGCCCGCAGCTCGTTGAGCCGCTTCACGCCCTCGGGGTAGCCCGCCGCCTCGGCCACGATAAGGTACATCTCGGCGATGCGGACAACGGGGTAGGAGTCGGATTTGTCCGTGTTGGGATACTTGATGCAGTCGTACGTCTCGGTGCCGTTCTTGAGCTTCAAGTGGCGCACGGAGGCCGCCTTGCGCTCGTCGCCCTCCTCGTAAGCCCTGATGAGGGCCTGATCGACGGGTAATTCGTAGCGTCCGTTGCCGCCGGGGGCTGCGCTGCCCGCACCGTTTTCCTTCTCGTACTGGTCGACGATGTTGGAGCGCAAAAACCAGCCGTAGGAGCCGCTGTCGCCCGTCGTGTTGGTCCATTGCAGGATCATCTCCTTGCTCGTCTTGGCGTGCCAGATGTCGGCATAATGCTCGGCCAGGGCGAAGTGACCGTCGGCGATCACCTCTTCGGCCAACTGTCGGGCGCGCGCCTTGTCCTGCACGGGCGTGGGGGCAATGAGCAGCACCCGCGCCAAGAGTGCCTTGGCCGCCACGCGACTGGCATAGCCGGCCGTGGAGAAGGCCGGCGCATGCGCCATGCCATACTCCAGGTCTTGCTTAACGAGCATCCAGACGGAGTCCTCCGGCGCACGGCTCACGGGCTCGTCCGTGACGGTGGTCAGCAGCGGCGCGTCGCCCCAGTTGGCCGCGATGCGCATATAGAGCCAGGCGCGGACGATGCGCGCTTGGGCGGCGATCTCGGTCAGGTTGACGGTCGATGTGCCCGTATGCTTCTCCACCAGGTTGATCAGGTTGTTACACCGCTGCACGGCGCCGTAGAGCTGTTGCCAGAGGTCGTTGATGTTAGAGCTGCTTGTCGTTGGGTCGTTGTCGTCCATGTCGGCATACCACGACTTGCTGTTGAGGTTATCGGCCGCGATGTCCTCCATCACGAGTCGGTAGTTCTGGGCGCCGTCGTAGACGCCATTGAGCAGAGCCTGATAGTCGGCATCCGTCAGCGAAGAGTCCGAGACGGCCGCGGTGGGCGGATAGTCCAGGTTGCAGCCGTTGAAGGCCAGTAGTGAGGCCGCCAGTGCAGCGACCATCAAAGGGATTCTCATATTCATTGGGTAAGTCATCTCGTTGGGGGAAAGTTTAGAAGGATAAGTTCATGCCGAAGAGGAAAGAGCACGGATGCGGCACGGATCCGGAGTCGTAGCCGCGATAGGTGGCACGGTCAGGATTCATGGCCACTTCGGGGTCGAAGCCGTCGTAGGCCGTGAAGGTGTAGAGGTTGTTCACCTGGGCATAGAAACGCAGTCGAGAGAGGCCCAGATGGCGCACCGTCTCGTCGGGCAGGGTATAGCCAAGCGTCACGTTACGGATGCGTAGGAAGTCGGCCTTCTCGAGAAAGCGCGTCGTGTAGTTCATCATGTTGTTCGTGTACGCCGCACCGTCGGCCACGGCCCGCGGCCTGTCGGTCGATGGGCGTTCAGGCGTCCAACGGGCCTCAAACTCGTCACGGAAGATGGCGTATCCGTTCGGCGTACCGCCCTGTCCGCCGCCTCCGGTGTAGGCCCCTTTCCACGTGGCGTAAATCTTGGCGCCGAGAGCATATTGGAGATCCAGCCCGAGGTCGAAGCCTTTATAGGCAAAGTTGTTGATGAAGGCGCCCGTGATCTTGGGGAAGGGCGATCCGGCCGCCACACGGTCGTTGTTATTGATGATGCCGTTGCCATCCTTGTCGTAATACTTCACGTCGCCCGGACGGATGCCGCGCTTCCAGAGCGCCTCGCCGCCGGGCTGAGCCAGAATCTCCTCCTTGCTCTGGTAGATGCCCTCGGCACGGATCAGGTAGAACGTCGCCATCGGCCGACCCACCTGCAGGATGTTGCTCGGCCCGACTTCGATGAAGTTATCCGTGCCGTCAGCCTTCTTCGTGAGCGCCACGACCTCGTTATGCTGATAGCCGAAAGAGAGGCGCACGTCCCACGTTAAGCCACGGCCACGCAGCGGATGTCCGGTGATCATGGCCTCGAAGCCTTCGTTACGGATGCGCCCTACGTTGGAGGTCGTCCGCGTGTAACCGCTCAGGGCGTTGATGGAGTGCGAGAGCAACAAGTCGCGCGTATCCTTGTGATACCAGTCGAGCGTCAGCTCCAGGCGTCGATCGAAGAGCGCAGCGTCAACCCCCAGGTCGTATTGCAGCGTTTTCTCCCACGTCAAGTCCGGGTTCGGACGCGAGTTGGGGAAAGCCAGCCCCGACTGTCCGATGTAAGCCACATCGCTGGCGCGATAGGTGTTGAAGTAGTCGTAATAGCCGATCCCCTCTTGGTTGCCCGTATAGCCGACGGCGACGCGGAGCTTTAGATCGTTCACCGATTTCGTCTTGGGGAAGAAGCCCTCCTCAGACACGATCCACCCGAGCGAAGCCGCCGGGAAGTAGCCCACTCGCCGCCCGGGTGCGAACTTCGACGAAGCATCACTACGCAGCGACGCCTCCAAAAGATAGCGGTCGGCATAGTTCAGGTTCACGCGTCCGAAGAGCGACTGGAGGGCGTACTCCGACAGGGACGACGACCCTTCCGTGACGCTGCCCGCCGAGTTGATGTATTTCAGCATAGGCGAAACGAAGTTGCTGCCTCGGACAAAGTTGTTGTCCAGCGTTGTCTTCTGGTAGCTGTAACCGAGGAGCGCCTTGAGGGCGAGCTTGTCCCACTGGTGGAAATAGTCGAGCGTATGCTCGGCCAGGTTCGAGAAGCTGAAGCCGCGGAGGTCGTGCACGTCCCCATTGGAGCGGGCGCCGCGGATGGTGCCGCGTGGGAAGACGCCCGTCTCGTGCATGAAGATGTAGTCGCCGCCCAAATCGAGATTGTAACGCAGTTCGGGGAGGATGTTCCAAGTCGTCTTCAGACCGACGATGGCGCGGTACTTCCGCGTCACCTGCTCTTGCTCATCGATCAGCGCTACAGGGTTGTATTTGCTGGCGTTGATGGAGCCGAAGCTGCCGCTGGCGGTGCGCACGGCATAGTCTGGCGAGGCGGATAGGGCGTTGATCCAAGGCGAATAGAGGTTGCCGTCGCCCGTGGCACGATTGGTCGTGGCGGAGCTGAGGGCGATGTCGGCCGAGATCTTCACCGTGCGACTGATGCGGTTCGTGAGATTCGTGCGCAGGTTGTAGCGGGTGTAGTCCGTCTTCTTCATCACGCCCTGCTGATCGTAATAGCCGAGCGAGGCGTAGAACTGCGTCTGGTCTGTGCCGCCGGATAGGGCCAGCTGATGGTTCGTATGGAGCGCCGTGCGGGTGATGGCGTCGATCCAGTCGGTGTCCGCACCCTCCTGTGCGGCGGCGACAGGCTTCTTATACGTCGCGTCCGTGGGCGAGAGGCCGAGCGAGGTGTTGTAGTTGTTGATTGCCTCGTTGCGGGCGGCCACATGCTCCGCCGTGGGCAGGAATTGGAGCTTGCGCCAGAGGTTCTGCACGCCGACGTAACTATCTAACGTCACCCGTGTGCGACCGGAGCTGCCGCGCTTGGTGGTGATGAGGACGACGCCGTTCGAGGCGCGCGATCCGTAGAGCGCTGCGGCCGAAGCATCCTTGAGCACCTCCACCGAGGCGATGTCTGCGGGGTTAATGTCCGCCACACCGCTCAGGGTGTTGCCTTGGTAGCCGGCCTTCTGCGAGAAGTCGGCCGAGAGGATCGGCATCCCGTCGACGACATACAGCGGTTCGTTGCCGGCCGAGATGGAGCTGGTACCGCGGATGTTCACCACCACGGCTCCGCCCGGTGCTCCCGAGGCCTGTGTGACCTGCACGCCGCTGACGCGTCCGCTGAGCGTTTGCTCGAGCGACGTGGCGGGGGTCTCCCGAATGGAGGCGGCGTCCACCGAGCCGATGGCGCCCGTCAATTCGCGTCGTTTCTGTTGGCCGTAGGCCACGACGACCTGCACCTCGCCCAGCTGCGTAGCGTCCGTCTCCAGCTCGACGTGCATGGAGGCGGTGGCGGGGACCTCTTTCGTTCGGTAGCCGACGAAGGAGATGACGAGCGTGGCGCCGGGGCGTGGGGCGGTCAGGCGGAAGTGTCCGTCGACGTCGCTCACCGTGCCTGTCGTCGTGCCCTTGATTACAATGTTTGCGCCGATCACCGGTTGGCCGTCGTCCTTACCGACGACGGTACCGCTGACCGTCACTGACTGCGCCTGTGTCCATGCGACAAAGGCGAAGAATGCGAATAGCATCAAGAAGAGTAGTCTTCTGTTCATGTGTGACATACTTGTTTAATGGGGGTAATACAAAAAGAGAAGCGGCCCCTTTCATTGCATAGAAAGAGGTCGCTTCCGGGGGCGCAAAAGTACGGGCGGGGGCCGGCGCGGCTTGTCCCAAATTGTGGCGATTTCAGGCCGTGCGCTGCCCTGTAGACCTACCATTTGTAGCGATAACAGGACAGGTGCCGACCCCGTACCCAACAACAAGCCCCGCCGGACGAGGAGCGCTGGATGTAGGCTCATCGTCCGGCGGGGCAGAGTGTGGGGGGCTGGCGATCGGGGGGCTAATCGCGTTCGGGCAACTGGTGTTTCAGGAAGAAATAGCCGACGATGCCCGAGACGAGCGACCCGACAAAGATGCCCAGCTTGGCTTCGTTGAGCAGTTCGTCGCCGATGTCGGGCACGGCAGCAAAGGAGAGGTTGGCGATGAAGAGCGACACGGTGAACCCGATGCCGCCCAGGATCGAAACGCCGAAGAGGGCCCGCTTCGTGATCTCCGGTGAGATCGACACGATGCGCGCTTTAGCCGCCAGATAGGAGAAGGTGAAGATGCCGATGGTCTTACCCACGAATAGGCCGAGGAAGATGGCCAACGGGATGCCTGCCAGGGCCGAAAGGTCGAAGCCGCCGAAGTGTACGCCGGCATTGACAAAGGCAAAGAGGGGCAGGATGAGGTAATTGACCACCGGGTTGAGCCGTTCCACGAGGCTTTGCAGGGGGCTGACCGTGTGGGCGGCCAGGCGGTGGATGTTGGTGAGGACTAAGACTTGACCGGGGCTCAGGACGGTGGACTTGCCGGCGTGTCGGGCCTGGGTGAAGTCGAGCGAGGCGAGGTGATCACGCATGTTGTCGGCGAAGGAGTCGAGCTTCACCTTGGGTCGCGCGGGCACGGTGAAGGCGACGAGTACCCCGGCTATGGTGGGGTGAATGCCGGCTTGGGTGAAGAGGTACCAAACGACGAAAAATCCGGTGTAGAAGAAGAGCGCGTGCTGTATTCCCAGGCGTCCGCCGACGGTCAGGAGGACCAGTACGCCCAGAGCGATAAACAGCGGGGTGGCGGCGACGTGTCCGCTGTAGAAGATGGCGATGACGATGATACCGCCGATGTCGTCGACCACGGCCAGGGCGGTCAGGAAGACGCGTAGGCTGAGGGGGACGCGGCTGCCGAGGGCACCGAGGGCGGCCAGGGCGAAGGCGATGTCGGTGGCCATCGGTATGGCGGCGCCATGGGCCGCGGGGCCGCTATGGCAGACGGACAGGTAGACCAGTACGGGCACGATCATGCCGCCGCAGGCCGCTATGACGGGCAGTAGCGCCTTACGGGCGGAGCTAAGTTCGCCTACGAGCAGCTCCTGCTTGATCTCCATGCCCACGACGAAGAAAAAGATGGCCATAAAGGCGTCGTTGACAAAGGTGGTGAGCGACATGGGCTGACCGTGATGGGGGAAGAAGATGAAGTTGTCGAACCGGAAGTCGAGGGGGTACTCCAGGCAGCTGTTGTAGGCGTCGACTAAGGGGGAGTTGGCCAGCACGACGGCCGCGATGGTGGTTAGGAACAGCAGCAGACTGGCGTTGGGCTTCTGGGTCACGAAGCGGCTGAGGGATCGAATCTTGGTGATCATGAGTAATGTTGTAGTGAGGTTTGAGGATCAAATAACGTAAGTCTAAATAGGTGTGGCAAAGATAGACGGATCCCTATTTTTTGGCCATAAATTTTTGCAGTTGGGAGGCTTTTTTTGGTCTACGGCCGTCCAAGTTTTTCCCTTTGGGGGCGACTGAGCGGCATGCACGGCCGTTGGAGCGCGCTTTGGGAGCGGCTTGGGCGCAGTCGCCGCCGTCGGAAAACATTTTGCGGGCTGCAGGCATTTATACACTACTGTTGGAAAACATTTCACCGGCTTCGGGCACACGTAAGCCGTCGTTGGAGATCATTTTATGAGCTACGGTCATTCATACGCCGCCGTCGGAAAATATTTTGCGGGCTTCGGGCACGCGTAAGCCGTCGTCGGAGATCATTTTATGGACTGCGGGCACTCGGGCGCTGCTGTCGGAAAACATTGGAGCGACTCGGGCGGGCAGAAAGCTCCTCTCTTACTCTATTTCGTGAACTCCCGGCGCACTTTCGCTCCCGTTGAGACCTTCAATGGAGCGTAATTGCACGATCACATCCTCGTTGAGGCCTTCAATGTGGCGTAATTTCACGATCACACCCTTATTGAAGTCTTCAATGGGGTGTAATTGTGCAATCACATACTCGTTGAGGCCTTCAATGATGCGTAATCGGGGAAAAGAGTCCCCAAAATGTTTTCCAACAGCAGCGCCTGACGGCTGGTGGTCCCCAAATTGTTTTCTGAAGAGAGCGACCGGCCGAATAGAGTCCTCAAAATATTTTCCGGAGAGAGCGCCTGACGGTTGGTGGTTCTTATTGGAATATCCGACGAGAGCGCCCAACAGGTAGCTGCTCATAACGTATTCCCAAACGAGAGCGCCTAACAGGTAGCTGCTCATAACGTATTCCCAAACGAGAGCGCCCGACGGGCGGCGGCTCATAACGTACTCCCAAACGAGAGCGAGTGACAGGCAGCGGCCTGTAACGTACTCCCCAATAAGAGCGACCGATGGACAACGGCTCCCAAAATATTTTCCGAGAAGAGCGCCCAACGGACGGCGGCTTCCATAGTATTTTCCGACAGGGGCACGGCTTAAACCATCGCCCACGGATGACGTCTATCGCCCCGCTTTCGGGGCTTGGGCGCCTCGGAAGGACACACGATTTATAGGTAAACAAACGATGATACAACGATTTTCGATCCTTTTTTTGAGCCTCTTGCTGCTGGGGGCTGCCACTGGAGTGGTGGCGCAAGTCCACATCAAGGGCACCGTCGTCCGCTCGGGCGAGCCGGCCGAGGGTGTGGAGATGGCGGCCGTGAGGCTGCTGAACGTCAAGGACAGCGCGATGGTGAAGGGCACCGTCACGGACCGCGAGGGGCGCTTCGACCTGATGGGCGTCCGGCAGGGCGACTACCTGCTGCACGTGACGTACGTCGGGCTCGACCCGCTTTACCAACGGCTGCACATATCGGGCAGCAAGACGCCCGTGGACGTGGGCCGGCTGACGATGACCGAGGACGGGGTGCTGCTGGGCGAAGCCGTGGTGACGGCCCGCGCCGTGGAGGTGCAGGTCAAAAACGACACGGTGGAGTATAACGCCAGCGCGTACAAGGTGGCCGAAGGGTCTGTGCTTGAGGATCTGCTGAAGAAGATGCCGGGCGTGGAGGTGAGCGCTGAGGGCGCGGTGACGGTGAACGGAAAGGAGATCAAAAAGATACTGGTCGACGGCAAGGAGTTCTTCTCGGACGACCCCAAGGCGGCCTCCAAAAACCTGCCGGCCCAGATCGTCGACAAGGTGCAGACCTACGAGAAGAAGAGCGATCTGGCCATGCTTACGGGCTTCGATGACGGCGACGCGGAGGCCGTGATCAACCTCACGGTGAAGCCCGGCATGAAGCAGGGGTGGTTCGGCAACGCCTTTGCGGGGGCCGGCAGCCGTGGGCGGTACGACGTGAACACGATGTTGAACCGGTTCGTCGACGACGACCAGTTCTCGCTCATGGGCGGGATCAATAACACGAACAACATGGGATTCACGGACTTTGCCGCGGCGGCCTTCGGCGGTGGCCCGGGCGGCGGGCGGCACCGGTTCGGGGGCTTCGGCGCGGGGAATGGCATCACGTCGTCCGGCAACGTGGGCACGAACTTCAGCAAGCGCCTAATGAAGGATCTGACCGTCGGGGGTAACATCCGGTTCTCCGGTTCGGACAACGAGGCGCGGGCCAAGACCGACCGGCAGAACATCCTGGCCGGCGATAGCACCTCGTTCGACCACGCCGAGAGCGCCTCCGACACCCGGACGCGAAACGTGGGCTTCAACCTGCACATGGAGTGGAAGCCGGACTCGCTGACGCAGGTCATCTTCCGCCCGGAGTTCTCCTATGGCACGACCCACACCGACGCGGAGGAGCTGACCCATACCCTCAGCGGGAGCCTCGACTCGGTGAACGCCTCCCGATCGCGCTCCCGTGTGGACGGCCACGCGCTGACGGCCTCCGCCAAGCTCGACGTCAGCCGCAAGCTGAACAGTCGCGGCCGCACGCTGACGCTCTCCGTCTCCGGCGGCGGCAACCAATCGATCGACAACACCCAGAATCGCTCCGACACGCGCTTCCTGCTCTTCGCCGACTCTACCGAAACGATCGACCAGCAGGTGCACAGCGACACTCGGGGCTACAACGTGCGCGGCAAGGTGGCGTGGGTTGAGCCGCTGGGTCACTCCAACTTCCTGCATCTCTCCTATCGCCTCCGACGGACACACCGCGAGCTGCTCCGCGACGCCTACCTCATCGATGGGGAGGGCCAATACACCGTGCCCGACACGACGACAGGCCGCAACACACGTAGCGACGCGACCGAGCACCGCCTCAACCTCTCCTTCAAGATGGTCCGCCCGAAGTACGACTTCACCCTGGGTCTCAACTTCGACCCCACCCAGACCCGCACCGTGACCGAGGTGGCCGGCCGGACACTCTACGACCTCTCCCGGAGCGTCGTCAACTACTCCCCGACGGCCAAACTGCGGATCCGCTTCGACAAGCGCACCGACCTCCGCCTCGATTACGACGGCCGCACCGAGCAGCCCTCCATGACGCAGCTCCAGCCGGTGGCCGACCTCTCCGACCCGCTCAACACCGTGATCGGTAACCCGGACCTCCGCCCCACGTACACGAACAGCCTACGCCTCCACTTCGGCAAATTCGTCCCCGACAGACAGTCCGCATTCATCTTCATGGCCGGCGTGAACTATGTGCTGAACGACATCGTCAGCCGCACCACCACCGACCGCCTCACGGGTCGCCGCCAGACCACCTACGAGAACATCGATGGCAATTACAACCTCGACGGCCGCCTGATCATCAACCTCCCACTGCCGGGCAAGCACTTTACGCTCAGCTCCATGACCTACGCCCGGTATGGACACTCCGGCGGCTTCATCGACGGCTCCCGCAACACGAGCCAGGCCACCGTCCTTATGCAGCACGCAGGCATCAGCTTCCGTTCGTCCCTGGCCGACATCGAGCTCAACGGCAACATCCGCCATAACCGCACCCGCAACACCCTCAGCGCGGGCCGCGACCTGAGCACCCTCAACTATGGCGGCAGCGCAGCCTTCACGCTCTACCTCCCACTCGGCTTCCGACTGGAGTCCGACCTCACCTACTCTACCAACTCAGGCTACACCGATGGTTATTCGCAGCGCGAATGGCTCTGGAACGCGGGCGCCTCGAAGTCGTTCCTGAAGAACAACGCCGGCATGCTCCGCCTGAAGATGTACGACATCCTGCACCAGCGCAGCAACATCTCGTACAGCGCTACGGCGACGGCTATCCGTTACTCGGAGTACAACACGCTCTCCAGTTACGTCATGCTGCACTTCATCTACCGCTTCAGCCTCTTCAAGGGCGGGGCCAACGCGTCCGATATGCGTATGCCCGGCCCACCCGATCGGGGCGGCCGCGACCGTCGACCACGAGATTAAGAGTACAGATACAAGAAGTCCTGCCGGCAGAGGAGGTGTTCGCCTCCCGCCGACAGGACTTTTCCTTTTTAGCGGTTCGTTATTCGTTAATCAAAGAGACCCGGGTCGGAATAGTAGACTCGGTTGCCGACCACGCGGGCGGCCTGTGTGTAGGGATGCTCCTCGGCACGGCCCACGCCGGTGATGTGCATCACTCGCCAGCCGTGGGCCTTGAGATAGTCCGAAACGAGTGAGCGGTGACAGCGCCACCAGACGGCCTCGGCGCAGAAGTAGGCCGTCGGTTGGCGCTCCGCCTCATCCATAAGGCGGGCGATGCCGCGGGCAAAGTCGTCGGTCTCCATATAATCCGCATAGGCGCGGAAGGAGGCGTTGCGCCAGCGCGTGTTGTGCGAATCGCGGTGCACCCGTCGGCGCCCGCCCAGATCGGGGAGGTGGAGGTAGGCAATGCCGCTCGCGGGGAGCGACGCTTGCAGGGCCTCCTGATTGTACTGCGGATACTTGTTCGAGCCCGGTAGGCCGCGGATGTCGACCAGTAGGCGGACGTCGAACGATCGTAGCATGGCGATGAAGACCTCGATCGGGTGGGTGGAGTGGCCGATGGTGTAGACCACGCGCTCAGGTTGCGACATGGCGCAGGGCGTGTGTCAGCACTCGATGCCCGGCCGGGCCTCGACGCCGAGGGTGTAGTAATGCTTCACCTCCTGCATGTCGGTGACGAGGTCAGCGGCGGCGATGAGGTCGGGCGTAGCATAGCGACCGGTGATGACAACTTCCGTGTCGGGGTGACGGTCGTTGATGGCGTCGATGAGTTCGGCGGAGGTGAAGAGACCGAAGTAGATGGCGATGGTAGCTTCGTCAAGGATCACGAGCCCATAGCGGCCGTTGTGGAGTATGCGCCGAACCTCCTCGAGCCCCTCGGCGGCACGACTGATGTCGTCCGGTGTGGGTTTGCGCTCGATGAAGCACTCCGAGCCGTAGCGGTGGGTGGTGATGGTGGGGATGCGGCGGTCGATGTAGGCTATTTCGCCGTATCGCTGGCCTTTGACGAACTGTGCGATGTAAACACGTCGACCGGCTCCGACTGCGCGGAGGGCCAATCCAATGGCAGCGGTGGTCTTACCCTTGCCGTTGCCGGTGTAGAGATGTACGTAACTCATAGTGGATTGATATTAGTAGGTTGAATAGGATTTAGTTTGAGGTAGTTTGAAGGAGAGTGGGGAGGGGGAAAACGAGGCGAGAGGGTGAATGTCTCGTCCTTCTGCATAAAAGAGCATTGCCCCGACTGTCCGAGCGTCGATTCCTTGGGGCTGCCTCATCATTCTTTCACGAAAGCCTTTTTACCGTCCACATAAAGTGCCTGTTCAGCGTCGTTGAAGGCATAGCGATCGGCCTTATAGGTGCCATCGGCTGCCTTGTCGAGGATGATGGATTCCACGTCGCTGTTGGGCAGGAAGATCTCGGCTTTCGAGCGGTCGTCGTTGAAGAGTACGAAGGCGCTGATGACGGCTTCGCCCTCTTTCTTTTCTACGGGGTTCAGGCGGGTGCCGACCTCGAAGACTTGCACACATTCTTGGCGCAGCTGGCTCCACGACTGTCCGGCCGAGGGGATGCAACCGTGCTCGTCGCGGTCGCCTCCTGTGGCGGGGGCTTCCTGCGCCTGCGCGGTAGAATCGGCGGCGGCAGTGTCTTGCTGCTGGGCGTTGTTATTACATGCGGCCAAGGCCAGCATGCTGATCACTGTGATAAATACTTTCTTCATTGTCTTGTCATGTAGAAATTAAAATCTGGGGGCAAAGATACATAGGCTGCAAGGGCTTTGGACATAGAGGGGGCATGAATAGCAGGAAATAGGCTTCGTCCCGCGGCGGGACGAGATCAAAATGACCGTTGAGACGCCATCCCGTGGCGGGACGAGATCAAAATGGCCGTTGAGACGCCATCCCGTGGCGGGACGAGATCAAAATGACCATTGAGACGCCATCCCGCGGCGGGACGAGATCAAAATGGCCGTTGAGGCGCCATCCCGTGGCGGGACGAGATCAAAATGACCATTGAGACGCCATCCCGCGGCGGGACGAGGCCTAAATGACCATTGAGACGCCATCCCGCGGCGGGACGAGGCCTAAATGACCATTGAGGCGCCATCCCGTGGCAGGACGACGGAAGCAAACAGAAGACGGATCACTCAAGAACGAACAACGAAGAGAAACGGCCGAATGCCCCTTTGTGCACCCGGCCGTTTGTCGCTGGTCCGTCTTTAGTTGTTCGGTCGCTCCGTCTCATTTTCGGGGAGCGGCATCCACTTCAGGCGACGCGCCTGCCAAGTCTGCTGCTTGGCGGCGGTGGTGAGGCCACGGCGATAGTCGAGGGTGCGCTCACCGCGGAGGAAGAGGTAGACGCGGCGCAGGTGGTCGATGTCGCTGAGGGTGGGCTGGGTGGTCAGCGCCGAGGCGGCGTCGTAGGTCGTGATGACGCGGTTGACGGTGGCCAGGGCGTCGCCCGTGCGCACGCCGCGGACGATCAACTCGGCGCGAATGAGGAGCATCTCGGCGCCATCGGTGATGGTCAACGGGCTATGGCGTTGCAGGTTGGTGAGGTAGCGGTTGCCCTCCTTGTTCGTGGCCGTGGGGACAGCCTTCCGCTCGGCGTCGTTGCGCAGGCTGTTGACGATGTCGGCGTCGACCTCCACGTCGCGGGCCGTCTCGCCGAGGGTCGAATAGAGGCCGTTGGGCGAGCCGTTGACGTTGTAGACGATCTGCATCGTGGCCTTTTCGCCGAGGGCGGCATCGAGGTGGGCAGAGGCTTCGGCGTACTGCCCGCGACTCATGTAGAGTTTGCAGAGCAAGGCTTCGGCGCTGCCCACGGCCAGGTCGCGATTGAAGGCACCACCCATGCCGCGGAGCACCTCGGCGTCGGCCTCGCGGACAGCTGCCTGGAGGTGTGTGATGGCCTCGGCGTAGAGCGCCTCGTGGGTGAGGTTTTTACCGTTCACGGGCACCTCGCCAGCCGCCGAGGGGTTCGACGAGAAGCAGTCGGCCAGCAGCTTGTAGGCATAGCCGGCATAGAGATGGCCCGTGTGGCGGGCATAGGCACGGACGATCTCGTACCCTGCCGAGCCGTCATCTTCCGTCGAGGCCTCGATGGCGAGGAGCTCTTCGGCGCGGGCGCGGAGGTTCTGGAGACTGTTAAAGACGCCGTCGGCCTCGCCACCCGCAGAGGAGGCGTTGTCGTCGCTGAGGGCTTTATAGACGAGGGCGTTGGGCACCTTCGTCGGTGTCAGCTCGTCGGTCATCGCACCGAGGGCCATGAAGGCGGCCGAGGAGGCCTGTCCGGCCAGTGTCTTGACGTTGGCCGTGAGGGCGCCGTCGGTGAGGGTCTTGCCTTTGACGGAGGCCATCATGCCGGGTCGGCGCAGGTCGTCGTACGTGAGCGAGTTGGAGGGTGTCTTGGCGTTGTCGATCCATTTGTCGCAGCCGGCCAGGGTGACGAGGGCGACGGCCGAAAGGAGGATATAGCGGAGGTTCTTCATTATGTCTGTCTGTGTCATTGTTTAGAATCCGATGGTGAGTGAAGCGGTGAATGAGCGCGGCGCGGGGGCGTTGGTGATGTCGCGCGAGAGGCTGCCGATGCCACGCGTCTGGCGTGTGCCGCCGTTGGCCTCGATCTGCGGCTCGGCGCCGCTGTAGTTGGTGATGAGGATGAGGTTCTGCGCCGAGAGCATCAGGCGACACGTCTTGATCAGCTGATGCGTGGCCCGACGCACGGGCGAGCTGAAGTCGTAGCCCGCGGAGAGGCTGCTGAGGCGGATGAAGTCGGCCTTCTCGATGTAGTTATCGCGATTGCGCTCCGTGTGCGCCAGCTGTTCGGCCGTAGCGCGATAAGCGTCCGTGCCCGGCGTCTCCTTGGCGAGCGCGGCCTTGAGGTCTTCGCGCTTCTTAAGGTTATCGCCCAAGCCGGCCACGTTGTAGAAGCTCTGGTTGTAGACCGATGCGCCGGCGGCGTAGTTCACGCGGGCGTTGAAGGTGAGGTTATGGAACAGCTTCAGCTCAAAGCCCACCGCGCCGTTGAGCGTCGGGAAGGGTTTGCCGAGATATTCATACTCCTTGCTCTCCTGCGCACCCTTGTAGACGCCTTTGGCATCGTAGCGCGCGCCCTCTACCTTTTTATAATAGAAGGCGTAGGCCGGCTGACCCTCTTTGATCACGTTGGGCAAGTTCTCGATCGTGCGGCCGCCGGTGTTCGTCACCTCGTTCGTTTGTCCGTTCACACTGACGAAGAGGTCGAGGGCGTTGCCTGCGCTGCGATTCTCCCAGACGGTGCCGTTCCAGTTCAGCTCAAAGCCGTAGCCGCGCACACTACCGATGTTCTCCGGGCGCGAACCGAGCCAGCCGAGGGAGCTGCGCAGGGGCACGTAGATGATGGCGTCTGAGGTGAATTGGCCATAGAGCGAGAGGCCGATGCGATGGCGCTTCAGGTTGACGTCCGTACCCAGCTCGATCTCGCGCATGCGTTCGGGGCGGATGTTGGGATTGCCCTGCGTGGAGGGCGCCACGAGCGGACCGTAGGCCGAGCTACCGGTCAGGGCGTAGGCCGTGTGGGCGTCGGTGGGGTAAGGCAGGCGACCCGACTCGCCATAGGCGGCGCGCCACTTGAAGGCCTGTTGGTTGTACGATACGCTGAGCGAGGGATAATAGATGCTGGCCACGTTGGCGCCGATCAGGTTCGAGGCGTCGCGGCGGAGGCCGGCGTTGATGAAGAGCGTGTTGCGATAGTTGAAGAACGCCTCGCCGTAGAGTCCCCATGTGCGCTGCTCAAAGTCCGACTCACTGACTTGCTTCTCGGACGCGGCCGAGAGCTGCGTGACGTTGCCGCTGAAGACGCTTGTGGAGACGGTGTTGACCGTCTCGTAGCGGCGGACGATCTGCGAGAGGAGCGTCAGGGTAGTCTGCCATCCGCCACCGAGGTCGAAGCGACGGTTGGCCTTGATGTCCCAGTTGAGCGTTGAGTTGCGACGGTTGCTGACGTTGCGCGCACCCTTGTCGTTCGTGTTGAGCAGGTAGCCGTAGGGCAGCAAGTATTCACCGCGGATGAAGTTCACGTCCATACCGAGGAGCGTCTCGACCTTCACAGCGCCGGGCAAGAGGTAGCTGAGGCGGGCTTGACCGATGACGCGGTCGTTGTCGTACGTCCACGACTGTGCGCGCCAGGTGCGTTCACTGACGTAGCCCCACGGCTTCTGCGTGCGCATAAGGTTCCAGATCGCATCGTTCTTTCCCTGCGCCGTCTGCGGCAGGCTGAGCGAGCCGTTGATGTAACGCAAGCTGACGTTCATGCCGAACTTATCTTGGGTCACGTCGTAGGCGGCCATGAGGGCGTGGCGCACGTCGCGGTTGCCGGGGATGATACCGGCGGTGTGGTTCTCGTCGAGCGAGAAATAGAGCTGGTTGCCGGGCGCGAACCGCTTGGATAGGTTGGCGTAGACGCGGGTGATGTTGCCGTTGACGAAGAAGTTATTGATGTCGTCGTTGTTGACGAACTGCGTGTATCGGCGGGCTAACGTGTTGACGCCTTGGGTGAACTTGACAGTCCCCGTCAGGTTGCCGCCGTCGGCTGCGGCCGAGCTGCGACGCTTGGTGGTGATGACGATGACACCGTTGGCCGCCTCGGCGCCGTAGGAGGCTGCGGCGGCTGGACCCTTGATAACGTCGATGGAGGCGATGTCCTCCAGCGGCAGGTCGTTGAGGGAGCTCATGGCGTCCTGCGAGGTGTTGATGTCCGACGTATGGGAGTTATTGTAGCGCACACCGTCGACGTAGATGATCGGGTCGCGGTCCATGCTGAGCGTAGCGCCGCTGCGCATGTTGAAGCGGATGGGCATACCCACCTTACCGTTAGATTGGAACATCTGCACACCGCTGATGCGTCCGTCGATAATGTCGGCCAGGTTCGAGCCTGTGCCCTGATCCATGAGCCGCTCCACGTCCACCTTGTCGATCTTCGATCCGACGGCCTTGGCGTTGCGTGCGCTGGCGATACTGGCGGTGACGACCACCTCGCGAAGCTCTGCGCCCGTCTTCAGGCGGATCTCGTGATGGTCGATGAGGTAAAAGGCGGGGAGGGTCTGCGGCTCATAGCCGACATAGGAGACGGTGACCGAGTCGCCCCGTGTGATGGACAAGTTGTAGGTACCCTTTTCGTCGGTGACGGCATACGTCCCGTTTCGGGTGACGAGGTTCACGCCGGGCAGTGTCTCACCCGTTTCGTTGTCTACCACGCGTCCCTCCACGCGTCGCTGTGCCAGGGCCGTGGTGGCGGTGCAGAGCAGAAAGAGGAGGGTGAGCAGATAAAACTGCGTAGTTCTTTTTGTCATACTGTTCTTCTATTACAATTGATTTTTAGCGGGCGCAAAAGTACGCCCGCCCCTGCCCGTGGCCCCTCCCTAATTATAGCTGTTTATGCGGCTCTGCAGAGAATGCAAACTCCCCTTTTCTCCCTATCAATGGGGAGGAAACGGGCGAGGGACGTAAAAAGCCCTGCCGGCTGAAAGGGTGAGGTCTTCACCTTCCCACCGGCAGGGCTGATTCATAGGACGCCGCAGGCCGCGTGACTCAGAGTATAGCGGCAGCTAACGACGACTTCTTTTTCTTCGGCACGCTATGCTGATCCACCTTCTCGGGTGTGTGGTAACGGATCACCTCCGCCTCAGAAGAGAGCTTGAAAAGCTCCTCCTCGTCGCAGAATAGCGGTGCGTTGTCGTCGTATAGATCATTCATCCGATTCTCGAATTCCATCGTCTCACGGGCAAAAGATTCGCTCTCGTCAATCTTTTCTGAGGGTGAGTAGGAGACGAGGTATACGCCTCTCCTTTCGCTGTATTCAAATCGGATCGTCAGCCAGGTGTAGCGACTGACCAAGTCCTGCGCCCATCGCCGCAGGATCTGTTCCAACTCAAGATCTCTCATAGGTCTCTAAATATATTACCAGTTTCGCAATCAAATCTTCTGCCTGTTGTTTGCACGCCAGACATTCCTCTAAAGTGAACAGCCGTGTACTGTAATCGGCTTCCACCCTTTCTCCTTTCAATTCACGCACCGCCTATCCAAACTTTCGCGCCTTCTTATAGGTGCCCATCTGTAGAGCGATCCGCAGTACGATCTGCTCAATCACGTATTTGTGTGACCCCTTACTCCTCGCTTTCTCATCCTGCTCTTTGTAGGACAGCGGGGACGTTCCGGTGTTTGCCAATACGTACTTCATGTACTGAAACACGGCATAATAGGCGTGGTGTATGCTAGCCGTGTAATAGCGCTCGTCCTGTTTATCAATAAGGGCTGCAGCTGCTTCCAAATTGTAGATGGCTTTCGTCTTCATGTACATTATCTTTTATCGCTTGCCGAAGACAAACATAGTTCCTTCGATTGCGTCACGACTGCCCCTCCTCTCTGGCTTCCTTTTGGCGACGGCGGGCGCGGCGTTGCGACAGGCTCTGCTTGTAGGCTGTGCGGGTATGGTCGACCATCTTATTGATCAGATGTACCAGCTCGGTGATAGCGGCCTGTCCATCGGGCGAGGCGTTCATGTACGACAGCTCTAAATACTTGACGATGCGGCGATAGACGGCGTCCGTCGTGGGGCGGAGGTCGGTAGACGAGGGCAGGTCTGGCTTCGACCGCGCCTTAATTCGTTGCAGCTGTAAGTCTTCCAGTGCCTGGTTCGCCTCATCGAGCAGTTGCACGCCGCGGTCGAGTCGGAGGCGCGTAATAAGTGGGGCGTAGCGGTCATCTTTGAGATCGATCAGCAGGGACGTTATGCCGGCTGACTTCCGCCCGAGGGACACTCCCTGAAGTGGCTTATCGGAGCGCCACAGGAGGTAGAGCATTTCGGCGGCCTTCACCTCGTCCGGATCCGGCGAGAGGCGCATGGCCCGCACCACGGCCGCGATGTACGACAGCCAATGGTTGCATTCCTTCTCCTTCTTTGCGATATGTGGTGTCTCAAACCGCGCGCGGGTCTCCTTAATCATCTCCTGCTCGTCTTGGACACATTTCTCGTACTCCTCGACGAGTTCCTTCGGCAACCCGATCTTTTTCAAGTCCGCCTCGCGCAGCCAATCGCGAACGGAGGCGTGAAAATGCAGGTGCAGGGCGTTGTCAAGCCGCTCCTGACTGAGTTTTTGGATTTGCACTTCTTCTTCCATCTCTTTTTCTCCTCGTTTGTCTATGTGCAGGCCGTGCAGGAGGCCAAACGTGCCTCGTTTACCCCCTTGCACCTCGTGCAAAGGTAACATTTAGCGGTTTGTTGAAATCCCATCTATCCATCGATGCTTATCCACGCAGCGGATTGAAATCCCATCTATCCATCGATTCCGTTTATCAATGTCTATCGAAATCCCTTCTATTCATCGGTAAATAGATACCTCGTCTTTATCCATTCAACGATTCAATCGGCTCCCATACACATCGTATCTGCCAATCACTTCTATCAAATGGATCAAATATACGAAGTTAATTACAGTCACTTCTATAAAGTGGATCAAATATGCGCCGTATATTTTTACCGATCCTATCATGCGGCTTATATATACAGCATCAATAAGACACACCTCTATAATTCGACTCAAATATACGCTGTTTATTTGACCCGATTCTATCAGGGGATTCTCATCTACTGAGTTAATAGGAGTGGATTGAGCCATGTGATTCTTATATACCTTATCAATTCAATCCGACTGAATCATGTGGTTTTCTTCTACGCTGTTTTTTGGATTCCATTTTATCGGGGGAATGTGGCAAACGCCTCTTTGAGGGGCCTGCACGGGGTGATGGCCCCCACACGAGGCACTTTTCCGAGCTTGCCGCACTGCCGACCACCCAAACGTGCCCCAAATGGCTCCGCCAACGGCTGCCGACCTCCCAAAAGCGGCACGAACAGCGGCTTGTACGCCTTTCGATCCCTACTTTTGCCCCCATGATGACAAAAGATTTGACCGAACACTGCGCGCTCTTCCGAGGGCTGACGCCGGAGCGCGCCACGGAACTCCTCGAGACCTATGGCTACGCCCTCCGTTCCTACCCGCCGCGCTCCTTCGCAGCCATGCAGGGCGACACGTGTCGGACGCTGCTCATCGTCTGCCACGGGCAGGTCAACGCCTGGATGGCCGGCGCGGGCGGCAAGCAAATCATCGTGGAGCAATTCGCGGACTGGGACGTGCTGGCGCCGGCCTTCCTCATGGCCACGCACAACGTCTTCCCGGTCAGCATCGAGACGACCACGGAGAGCGAGCTGCTCGTGATCCATCGCGACACCCTGCTCAAGATGCTGCACGCCGATATGCGCATGATGGAGAACTACCTGCGCGAGATCTCGGACAAGTGCTTTGCCCTCACGCAACGCATCGGCAGCTTCGCCCTCAAGTCGCTCCGCGAGCAACTCCTGACCTACCTGCACACGCACGACACCTATGCCCGCCAGCAAGACATCGCCGACCGCTTCGGTGTGGCGCGGCCGTCGCTCAACCGGGTCCTACAGGAGCTCTCGCAGGAGGGCATCGTGAAGATGGTGCACGGTAAGATCAAGCTCCTGCGCCGCTTCGATCCGTAAGGCGAAAGGCCGTACGACGCCCCCGCAGCCTCGCTCTGGCTGGGGTATGAAAAAGCCTCCGAAGACCCGCTTTGCAGCAGGAGTTCGGAGGCTTTTCGCGTCGGGGCACGCACGATCGAGCGTCGGCCCGCGGAGCCGTCAAAAGTCACGGAAGGCGGCGTTGAGGTTGCCCATCTCGGTCTTCACCTGATTCATTCCGATCAAGCCGCCCGACATGCCGGACGACTCGGTGCGCACCTCGCAGATCACCTCGTCCGACGGGGAGACGGACGTCTTGACCGACACCTTGAAGTATTTCACCAGGGCGCCCAGCAGCAGTCGAGCCACCCGGTTGCCCTTTTCGTAGACTGCGGCGCCTTGAGCCGTATCTGATACCCGTTTGTAGCCCCACGCGCTGAGCAGTTGTGCCGCGCGGTCGTCCAGTTCACTCTTCGTCATGCCGCCGTAAACGTGGCGGAACATATCGCCCGTAGCGATGTCGTTTCTAATAAATGCCATTCTGTTCTGATGTTTTGTTATGTCCTTCAAACAACCTGCGTGGCGCATGGTTCATCCAATCATTGATACGCTTTCCACTCTTCCGGTATACGCAAATCATAGTCGGCGACAGATAAATGGATGACATCAGGCAAAAGACTCTGCCTGAATCGGCTCTCATAGCGTTGCAACTGCGTCGGTTTTCCGATCCCCATAGATGCCAGATTACTGGAATACTGATTGGGCGGGAAATAGATAAACACCTTTTGCCGCGCTTGTATGGCGAGCTCTATCGCTGGGATCATATCGCTGTCAGCAGAGACGACAATAGCCGCATCGCCATTCTTTTGATACGCATCGGCCACGATCTGCGTTGCAATCCTTACGTCCGTCTCCTTCTCCTCGTAGGTATGGATGACATTCCCACACTTGAAGCAGGTGATCTCCTTCTTCAAGTACTTCCCTAAGACCAGATGGAACTTCGGGTTCTCTTTGTTTGTCTGAAAAAAGGCATTCTGCCGCCTACTCCGCTCTATGTCGTCCGGCCTCGCGGAGAAATACTTTACCGCGACTAATTCTTGATTGGGACGCATAAAAGCCTCGAACAACTTGACGACATCGAGCCAATAGTATTTCTTCCAACGCCGATCTCCCCTCAAGCCGTAGTAAAAGTTGAACCCGTCGATATACACGATGACTCTTTGTTTTCCTTCTGTATCCATGACACCAATAAAAAAATAAGCCACCCCGATGTGGGGTGGCGAGCCTTAGTCTTTTCCACCTAAGGGTGATAATTCTGTCACAAAGATAAGCCCATCCTATTTACGCAGCCTCACGAAGTTCAATCGGAGCGCGTTCATCACCACGCAGAAGCTGGAGAGGCTCATGGCCGCGGCGCCGAACATGGGCGTCATGCCGACGCCGAACACGGGGATCCATAGGCCTGCCGCTAACGGTATGCCGACGACGTTATAGATGAAGGCCCAGAAGAGGTTCTCGCGGATGTTGCGCAGCGTGGCGCGACTGAGTCGCACGGCGTCGGGGACGTCCGACGGCCGACTCTTCATCAGCACCACATCGGCTGCATCCACGGCCACGTCTGTGCCGGCGCCGATGGCTATGCCGATGTCGGCCGTGGCCAGCGCGGGCGCGTCGTTGATGCCGTCGCCGACCATCGCCACGGCGCCGAACCGTTCACGGAGCGACTCCACCGCCGCCTTCTTTCCGTCGGGCAACACACCCGCGATCACCTCATCCACGCCTACAAGTCGCCCGACGGCCTCAGCCGTGCGCTGATTGTCGCCCGTCAGCATCACCGTCCGAAGGCCCATCGCATGCAGTCGGCCGACGGCCTCGCGCGCATCATCCTTCACCGTGTCGGCCACGGCGATCAGCCCCAGCCACTGATCCTCTGCGGCAAAGAGCAGCGGCGTCTTGCCCTCGCTCGCGACGCGTTCGGCGGCAGAGGTGATGGCGTCCGTCGTGCCGATCCGCTCCGAGAGGAAGGCCAGGCTGCCACCCGTAATCCGTCGCCCATCCACCATCGCCGTCAGTCCCTTACCGGGGATCACCTCGAAGGCCTCCGACGCGTCGGGCTGCATACCGCGCGCTTCGGCGTAGGCCGCTACAGCCCGCGCCAGCGGATGCTCACTCTTCACCTCTAACGCATAGGCCGCACGGAGCAGCTCCTCCTCTTCCACGCCAGCGGCCGGCAGGAGGTCGGTCACGACGGGCGAGCCGTTCGTGATCGTGCCCGTCTTGTCGAGCGCCACGACCTGCACTTGGCCCGCTCGCTCGAGCGCCTCGGCCGTCTTGAAGAGGATGCCGTGACGCGCACCGAGTCCGCTGCCCACCATGATCGCCACGGGGGTAGCTAACCCGAGGGCACACGGGCAACTGACCACCAAGACGGCCATGCCGCGTGAGACGGCTGTCCCCACATCCGCCCCGACAGCCAGCCACACGCCCACCGTGATGAGCGCGATCACGATGACGGCCGGCACGAAGATGCCCGACACGCGGTCGGCCATCTTGGCGATCGGCGCCTTGCCCGACGAGGCGTCGCTGACCATGCGTATGATCTGCGCCAGCGTCGTGTCGCGCCCGACGCGCTCAGCCCGACAACGCAGATAGCCCGAACGATTGACCGTAGCAGCCGAGACCCGATCGCCCGGCGACTTGTCTACGGGCAGGCTCTCGCCCGTCAGCGCCGACTCGTCCACGGCCGCCGTGCCCTCCGTGATGATGCCGTCCACGGGAATATGCTCGCCGGGGCGGACGGCAAACGTGTCGCCGACGCGCACCTGCTCGATGGGCACCGCCACCTCGCGGCCATCGCGCACCAGCGTGGCCGTCTTCGGAGCCAGCCGCATGAGGCTCTTCAGCGCGTCCGTCGTCCGCCCCTTGGCGCGCGCCTCGAGCAGCTTGCCGAGCGTGATGAGCGTAAGGATCATGGCGCACGTCTCGAAGTAGAGTGCATGCAGCCCCGCATAGGCGTCGGCCGTGCGCCCGTCCATCAGCGCGGCGGACATGGCAAAGAGGCCGACAAGACTATAGACGAAGGCTGTGCCTGACCCTAAGGCTACGAGCGCATCCATGCCCGGCGCACCGTGCAGCGTGCCCTTGTAACCAGAAATAAAGAAGCGCCCGTTGATGATCATCACAGCCATGGCGAGCAGCATCTGCACGATACCGACGGCCATCGGGTTGCCCGCCAGCGCCGCAGGGAGCGGTAGGCCGAGCATCGAGTGACCCATCGCCGTGTACATCAAAAGAAGGAGCAGCACCAGAGAGGCGATGAGGCGACGACGGAGGGCGGGCGTCTCACGGTCGGCCAGGGGATTGTCGGGCGACTTGTCCGCAGGCGCATGTGGCTCTTCGGTCACCTGCTCCGCGGCGTCATAGCCCGCCTTGCGCACGGCGGCCACGATGGCGTCGGCCGTAGCTGTGCCCTCGACCACCATCGAGTTTGTCAACAGATTAACGGCCACAGACGACACGCCCTCGACGCGCGACACGGCGCGCTCCACATGGGCGCTACAGGCCGAACAGGACATGCCATCGACGGAGAATTGTTTCGTTGGATTCATATCTATACGTAGTTAGGGGGAGTAATAAGTAGTAAGCAGGAATAAGAGGTAGTAAAAAGCACCCCGACAGGCCGTCGGACTCAAAAACAGACCGCCGCTGACACCCCGACGGGCTGTCGGACCCCAAAACAGACCGCCGCTGGCACCCCGACGGGGTGTTGGACCCCAAAACAGGCCGCCGCTGGCACCCCGACGGGCCGTCGGACCCAAAAACAGACCGCCGCTGGCACCCCGACGGGCCGTCGGACCCAAAAACAGACCGCCGCTGGCACCCCGACGGGCCGTCGGACCCCAAAACAGACCGCCGCTGGCACCTCAACGGGCTGCGCGGTCAAAAACAGACCGCCGCTGGCACCCCGACGGGCTGCGCGGTCAAAAACAGACCGCCGCTGGCACCCCGACGGGCTGCGCGGTCAAAAACAGACCGCCGCTGGCACCCCGACGGGCTGCGCGGTCAAAAACACGGTCTGTTTTTCACAGTTCTTGGGTGCGCGGTCAAAACGGCGCCCCGTTTTTCACCTTTCTTTACTGCGCGGTAAAAAAGGCGGCGCCGCTGGCACCGCGACGGGCTGCGCGGTCAAAAAGGCGGGGACATACACAACTAAAAAGACGGGGAGCACTGGGCAAAGATCGTGCCCCGGCTCCCCGTCCTGTCGTTTGGTGGTTCACTCCCACTCGATCGTCGCGGGCGGCTTGGAACTGATGTCGTAGACGACGCGATTGACGCCCTTCACCTTGTTGATGATCTCGTTCGAGACCTTGGCCAGGAAGTCGTAGGGCAGCTGCGCCCAGTCGGCCGTCATGGCGTCGGTGGAGGTGACGGCGCGCAGGGCGATGGTGTTCTCATACGTCCGCTCGTCGCCCATCACACCGACGGAGCGGATCGGCAGCAGGATGGTGCCGGCCTGCCAAACCTCGTCGTAGAGCCCCCACTCGCGGAGGAGGGAGATGTAGATGTCGTCGGCGTCTTGGAGGATGCGCACCTTCTCGGGCGTCACCTCGCCGAGGATGCGTATGCCGAGGCCCGGGCCGGGGAAGGGGTGACGCTTCAACAGGTGGGGCATCATGCCCAGTTCAGCGCCCACGCGGCGCACCTCATCCTTGAAGAGCAAACGCAGCGGCTCGACGAGCTTCAGCTGCATCTTCTCCGGCAGGCCGCCCACGTTGTGATGACTCTTGATCACCGTACCCGTGACGGAGAGTGACTCGATGACGTCCGGATAGATCGTGCCCTGACCGAGCCAGCGTATGTCGTGCAGCTTGTGCGCCTCCTCGTCGAAGACGTCGATGAAGCCCCGGCCGATAATCTTACGCTTCTGCTCGGGGTCGGTGACACCGGCCAGCTCGCGGTAGAACTTCGCCTTGGCGTCGACGCCGATCACGTTCAGTCCGAGATGCTCGTAATCGCGGAGCACGTTCTCAAACTCGTTTTTGCGAAGCAGGCCGTGGTCGACGAAGATGCACGTCAGGCGGCTGCCGATGGCGCGGTGGAGCAGAACGGCCGTGACGGACGAGTCGACGCCACCGGAGAGCGCCAGAATGACACGGTCGTCGCCGAGTTGGGCCTTCAGTTCGGCCACGGTGGATTCGATGAAGGAGGCCGGCGTCCAGTCGCGGGCGCAACCGCACAGGGTGAGGAAGTTGTCGAGCAGACGCGTGCCGCCCTCGGTGTGGAAGACTTCGGGGTGGAACTGTACGCCCCAGGTCTGCTCGCCATCGACGCGGAAGGCAGCCGCCTCCACATCGTCCGTGCGGGCAATGACGCGGAAGGTGTCCGGCAGCCGTGTGATCGTGTCGCCGTGCGACATCCACACCTGCGATCCAGCCCGGATGCCGTCGAGCAGAGGATCGTTGGCGTCGACCTCGGCGAGGAGTGCGCGGCCGTATTCGCGCGTAGCGGCCGACTCGACGTGTCCTCCGGCCGTAGCGGCCAGCAGTTGTGCGCCGTAGCAGATGCCGAGCACAGGGTATCGCCCGCGTAGGGCCGCCGTATCGATCCGGAAGGCGTCGGGGTTATTCACCGAATAGGGGCTGCCGGAGAGGATGACGCCGCGGACCGTGGGGTCGTCGGCCGGGAAGCTGTGGTAGGGCAGGATCTCGCAGTAGGTGTTGAGCTCGCGGATGCGGCGGCCGATGAGCTGCGTAGTCTGCGAGCCAAAGTCGAGGATGATGATCTTTTCGTGCATATCTAAATGAGTAGTTATAAGTAGCCAGAGGAAGCGTGAGGGGCAGCAATAAGTAGCCCGAGGGTGCCCCCTTTCGCTTTACGGGCGACAAAGATAGTCCGGGCGGCCCTTGTGGTTGCCGGTTTATCTTTGCCGCCCATAACATATTACTCACTATAACACACCCCAAAGACATGAATCCGGAGGATAAAGAGATTAGGAAACGCACGCTACTCATTATGGTCATCATCGTCGTCGTCATCGCGCTGATCGGCGTCAGCTATGTCGTCTTTCATCAACGCAAACAGATGGACGACATGACCGAGCTTTTCGCCATCGAAAAGGAACAACTCACGGACGAATACGCCGAACTGTCTCTGCAATACGAAGGGTATAAGTTCAGCGTCGGCAACGATTCGCTCGTGGCCCTGCTGACTACGGAGCAGATGAAGGTGCAACGCCTCATGGAGGAGCTTCGCACGGTCAAGGCCACTAACACGCGCCGGATCACCGAGCTGAAGCGTGAGCTGGAGACGCTCCGTAAGATCATGCGCGGCTATGTCGTCCAAATCGACTCCCTCAACGCCGAAAACGGTCGCCTGCGCAACGAGAACGAACGCGTCACAGAGCAATACCGCCAGGCCTCCTCGGCCGCGGCGCAGCTTACGCGCGAGAAGGAGCACCTCACGGAGCGCGTCACGCTGGCCAGCCGACTCGAGGCCTCCGCCATCGCCGTCCGCCCCATCACCTCGCGCGGGAAGGACGCCAAGAAGATCGATAAGATCGCCCAGCTCGCCGTCTCCTTCCACGTGGCCAAAAACATCACCGCGCCCACGGGCGAAAAGACCATATATGTGCGCATCATGCGCCCCGACGATGACATCCTGACCAAACCCGGATCGGGCACCTTCGCCTTTGAGAACCGCAACATTGGTTACTCCATGAAGCGCACCGTGGAATATGCCGGTGAGGACTTGCCCGTCGTGATGTATTGGGACGTGGAGGAATACCTCTCGCCCGGCACCTACCGCGTCGACATCTTTGCCGACGGCCACCTGATCGGCCGCCGCTCCTTCACGCTCCAGAACTAACCGGGGCGTCTACGGACGCCGGCGAAGTCTGGGCCGGATACGGGTGCGTGCGGTGAGACCGGTCCTTCCCGCGGCGGGAAGGGAATGCGCCTCCCCCCCCCTAAAAAAAACTCCCAAGCTGTAACCCGACGCAACTACTGGCGTCCATACATCACCGGCGGGCACATTGCCCGCCCCTCATCTTTCTCTAACTACTACATTCACCCACCAATGATTATCCGACTACAAGGAATCAACAAGACCTACTACAACGGCGCCCCGCTGCATGTACTCAAGGGAATTGATCTCGGCATCGAACGTGGCGAGATGGTCTCCATCATGGGCGCCTCCGGGTCGGGCAAGAGCACCCTGCTCAACATCCTCGGCATCCTCGACACTTACGACTCGGGCGAGTATTACCTCGACGACCTACTTATCCGTGACCTCAGCGAAAGCCGCGCCGCCGAGCTACGCAATCGCATGATCGGCTTCATCTTCCAGTCCTTCAACCTCATTTCCTTCAAAAACGCGATGGAGAACGTGGCCCTGCCGCTCTACTATCAGGGCGTGCCGCGCAAGCAGCGCAACGCCTTGGCGCTGGACTACCTCGAGCGTGTCGGCCTCCGCGATTGGGCCGAACACCTGCCCAGCGAGATGTCCGGCGGACAAAAGCAACGCGTGGCCATCGCTCGCGCACTCATTGCCCGCCCGCAGGTGATCCTGGCCGACGAGCCCACGGGCGCGCTAGACAGCAAGACGACCATCGAGGTGATGGAGCTCCTGCGCGCCGTCAACCGCGAAGGCATGACGATGGTCATCGTCACCCACGAACCCTCCGTGGCCGAAGCTACCGACCGCGTAGTACATGTCAAGGACGGACTGATTGTGGCTAATGATTGAGCTTGGCCAACTCCCTACTACCGCGGCTTTAGTCGCATAACTACCCGGCCGTAGGCCGTAACTACCGGGCGACTACAAGGGTCGCCCCTACTACCTATAAGATTTATGTTCGACTTCGATGACATTCGTGAGATCCTCAGCACGATGCGCAAGAACCGCTTGCGCACCTTCCTCACCGGCTTCTCCGTAGCCTGGGGTATCTTCATCCTCATCATCCTGCTGGCCGCCGGCAACGGTCTGCGCAACGGCGTGATGTACAACTTCAGCAACTTCTCCGCCAACCGTGTCGAGGTGTGGCCCAACTACACCACCAAGCCCTGGCAAGGCATCCGCGAGAACCGCCGCCTAACCTTACGCAACGCCGACGTGGAGCACCTGGGCACCGACTTCCCCGAGGTGGAGTACTACTCCGGCCGCATCGACCATAGCGACACGTTGGCCTACAATAAGGAATACGTCAACGGCAACCTGAGCGGCGTCGCACCCGACTTTGCCTCCATCGACTTTATCATCCCCACCCGCGGACGCTTCATCAACGAGATCGACATGCAGCAACGCCGCAAAGCGATCGTCCTCAGCCCACGCATGGCCGAGGTGCTTTTCCACGAGGAGGATCCCATTGGGCGCTACGTGCGCATTGGCCGCATGATGTTCCAAGTCGTCGGCGTCTATCGCGACAAGGAGATGAACAACAACAAGCCCGCCTACATCCCCTTCACCACCGCCCAGCAACTCTTCCGCAGCGGTATGGAGGTGGACGATCTGATCTTCACCGTGCGTGGCATCAAGTCTGAAGAAGAGAACACCGCCTTCGAGCAACGCTTCCGCACCGCCATGGCCCTCCGCCACCACTTCGACCCCTCGGACACGGGCGCCCTCGGCATGTGGAACACGGGCGACGACTTCCGCATGTTCGACCTTATCCTCAGCGGCCTGATGATGTTTATCTGGATCGTGGGCATCAGCACACTCATGGCCGGCATCGTGGGCGTGAGCAACATCATGCTCGTCACCGTTCGCGAACGGACGCGTGAGTTCGGCATCCGCAAAGCCATCGGCGCCGGCCCCGCCTCCATCCTGCGGCTCATCATCATCGAGTCCATCCTTGTCACCACGCTCTTCGGTTACGTGGGCATGGTGGCCGGTATCGGCGTGACTGAGCTGATTGATTACGGAATGACGATGGCCGGCATGAACGCTGACACGGGCGGTGGCACGGGCAACCTCTCCATCTTCCGCCACCCCACCGTCAGCCTCGGCATCGCCACCTCCGCCACCGTACTGCTCATCATAGCCGGCGTCGCAGCCGGATATTTCCCCGCCCGCAAAGCCGTAAGTATCCCCGCCGTTGAGGCCATGAGGAGTGAATAACGAAAAACTAAAAATGAAAAGTGACCGGGTACGGCGAATGCTTCCGGAGTGTTTAGTTGTTAGATTTTAGCTTTTAGTTCAATAGCAATATGTTTTTCGACGCAGATAGATGGACCGAGATATGGGTAACCATCACCCGCAACAAGACGCGCAGCCTACTGACCTGCTTCGGTGTCTTTTGGGGCATACTCATGTTAGTCATCCTCCTCGGGCTTGGCACAGGGCTCAAGAATGGCATCCTCAAAAACACCGACGGCTTCGCCACGAACTCCGTCTTTTTCATTGCCGATCGCACCAGCGAACCTTACCGTGGCTTCAACAAAGGACGCGAATGGAACATCCGCAACCGCGATTTGGAGAGTATCCGCCGCGAGGTGTCCGGACTGGAGGCCATCTCACCCGTCCTGTGGGGGGCGCGGGCGGATAAGAACGTGGTCTATGGCCAACTCTCCGGCACATATAACGTGAAGGGGGTCGACCCGGCCTACTTCCGCATCGAGGCGCAACACGTGCTCTTCGGCCGCCTGCTCAACGAGATCGACGCCCGCGAGAAACGCAAAGTATGCCTCATCGGCTCGCGCATCAACGAGACCCTCTTCCGCAACGAGAACCCCTGCGGCCGGTACATCCGCGTCAACGGCATCTACTATCAGGTCGTCGGCGTGGTACGTGAACGGGCACGGGTGAACATCGGAGGACGGTCGCAGGAGAGCGTCTTCCTTCCCTTCACCACCATGCAGCAGACACTGAACCAAGGCGACGTGATCCACTTCCTGGCCGCCTCCGCCTATAAAGACGTATCCATACAGCGCATCATCGACGATATCACCGGCATCCTCCGCCGGCAGAACAGCATCGCCCCGACCGACAAGCAGGCCGTGATGGTGATCAACATCGCCGAACAGTTCGCCACGTTCGCCATGCTCTTCACCGGCATCGACGCGCTGATCTGGCTCGTGGGCATGGGCACACTGCTGGCCGGTGTGATCGGCATCAGTAACATTATGATGGTGACGGTCAAGGAGCGCACGCGCGAGATCGGTGTGCGTCGCGCCATCGGTGCCCGCCCGCGCGACATCATCTCGCAGATCATGAGTGAGAGCCTTGTGCTGACAGCCATGGCCGGCATGATAGGCCTCAGCATAGGCGTCTTCATCATCGACATCGTCGACCGCCTCCTCAGCGCCCAACCCGGTGACGATGCGGCGCTCGTCAACCCCGGTGTACACATGGGCACCGCCGTAGCCGCCACCTTTGTGTTGCTCGTGTGCGGCCTCTTGGCCGGGCTTATCCCCGCCTGGCGAGCCATGCAGATTAAAGCGATAGATGCAATCCGCGATGAATAGGGGGGAGAGACTTTGTATAGCAGCGCATCTGCTGCGTGTCCTGCGACAAGCTCAGGCTCGGTCAGATACTTATGTATGCTCCCTTTGCCTTCGGTCTTGGACGCCTTGCATCTGCACTACTCTCCAAAGTCTCCCCACGCCCCAAACCGTTCATTTCCCAAACTGTGAGTTGTTAGTTTTTAGATTTTAGTTTTCAGCTTATGAATAATCGACTTGTAAAGAAGATCAAGAGAATCGTCCTGCTTTCCTTAGTAGGGCTGGCCGTGGTAGGCACCTTCGTATTTCTGTGGAAGAAGGCGCAGCCCGAAGTGACCGAGTATGAAATCGTGACGCCCGAGCGTGGGACGGTCGAGACCAAGACCGTGGCCACGGGCAATGTGGAGCCGCGCTACGAGATCCTGATTAAGCCGCAGATCTCGGGCATCATCTCCGAGGTGCTCAAGGAAGCCGGCCAACGTGTCACCGAAGGCGAGATCATCGCCAAAGTGAAAGTCATTCCTGAGATGGGGCAGCTCAACAGCGCCGAGTCGCGCGTCAATGTGGCCCGTATCAGCTTAGACCAGGTGGAGAGCACTCATCGCCGCGACGAACAACTCTTCAAGCAGGGCATTCTCACGGCCGAAGAGTTCGACGTGTCGAAAGCCAACTATCGCAAGGCCAAAGAGGAGCTGGCCAACGCCCAAAGCTCGCTCGAGATCGTCCGCGATGGCATCTCGCGCAACACACGCAGCTCGAGTACCACGCAAATCCGCAGCACCATCACCGGCATGATCCTCAACGTGCCTATCAAGGTGGGTAACTCCGTGATCCAAAGCAACAGCTTCAACGACGGCACCACCATCGCCTCCGTGGCCAACATGAACGACATGATCTTCCGCGGCAATGTGGACGAGACGGAGATCGGCAAGATCCGCGAGGGCATGCCTATCAAGCTGACCGTCGGCGCGCTGGGCACACGCACCTTCGACGCCGTCCTCGAATACGTCTCCCCCAAGGGCGAGGAGAAGAACGGCGCCATACAGTTTGAGATCAAGGCGGCCGTCTCGCTGCCCGACACCTCGTTCGTGCGCGCCGGCTACAGCGCCAACGCGGAGATTGTATTGGAGCGCGCCGAGAATGTCCTGACCATCCCCGAAAGCACGGTGGAGTTTCACGGCGACACGGCCTTCGTGCAAGTGGTTAAGCAAGAGAAGCCCAAGCAAATCTTCGAGAAAAGGCAGATCAAGACGGGCCTCAGCGATGGCATCAAGATCGAAGTGAAGGAAGGACTGACGGAGAAAGACAAGATCCGCGGTGCGGCTATCAGCAAGGATGCAAACAATAACAACGAAGCCAAGCCATGAAGACGCTGCCCCTCATCCCCGCCTTGCTCCTCGCCGCCACCCTCACCGCTTCGGCGCAGGACACGACCGCCACGTGCTGGAGCCTCCAACGCTGCATCGAGCACGCCAAAGCGAATAACCTGGAGGTACGCATGCGACAGGTGGAAGTCGACCGGCAGGAGCTGACGCTCCACACGGCGCGCAGCAAACGTCTGCCGAGCCTCTCGGCCGGAGCCTCACAACAATGGTCGTTCGGCCGATCGGCCTCAGCGGCTGACAACACGTATCAGGTGCAGACCACCTCCTCCACCGCCTGGTCGCTCTCATCCGACGTGCCTCTCTTCACCGGCTTCGAGATTCCCAACGAGATCGCCGCCGCGCGCCTCGACCTCATGGCCCTTGCCGCCGATCTCCAGAAGACGCGCGAGAATATGGAGATCACCGTCACGTCGGCCTACCTGCAAGTGCTCTTCGACAAGGAGCTGCTCGGTGTGGCCGAAAATAAGCTCGCCCTGAGCCGCACGCAGCTCGATCGCACGCGTAAGATGCACGACGCCGGGCGCGCCTCCGAGGCACAGATCTACGAGACCGAGGCACAGGTGGCGGCCGACGAGCTCTCCGCCGTGCAGACAGCTAACGACCTGCGCATGGCCACGCTCACACTCACCCAGCTGCTCGAGCTGCCCAGCCCGGAAGGCTTCGACGTGGAGCCGCCCACGGAGGCAGACACGACCTTCCTGTTGGCGCGCCGCCCCGACGACATCTATCGCACCGCCCTCACCACGCGCGCCGCCGTCCGCGCCGAGGAGCTTCGCCTCCAGAGCAGCGAGAAGCAAGTGCGCGTGGCCCAGAGCGCCCTCTACCCCAGCCTCTCCTTCGGCGCCAGCTACAACAATGCCTTTTATCACATCTACAACAAGCCCAACACGCCCTTCGCCAACCAGATTCGCGACAACCGCGGCCTCGGCCTCGGCTTCAACCTCCGCATCCCCATCTTCAACCGTTTCGCCACACGCAACAGCATCCGCAGCGCTCGCCTCGGCCTGCGCAACCAAGAGCTGCAGCTGGAGAACACCAAGAAGGCACTCTACAAAGACATCCAGCAGGCCTACTACAGCGCCCTTTCAGCCGCCGAGCGATACCGGTCGGCCACCGCCGCGTGGCAGTCGGCCGAGAAAGCCTTCACCTTCACCGGCGACCGCTTCGAGAATGGCCGCGCCACGACCTACGAATACAACGAGGCCAAGACGAACCTCATCAAAGCCCTCTCCGACCGCACCCAAGCCAAGTACGAGTTCCTGCTCCGCAAGAAAATTCTCGAGTTCTACGAGCAGCAGTAAGCGGGGTGGCTTGGTTTTCTGTGCTTACACTCCGTGCGGGTAGCATACTCGGGTGAGTTATCCTATGTCGCCTGCAAACTTGGCCGGCGCCCCTGGCGCCTTTCGAGGCTTGCACGCTGTGCAAGTAGCATACTCGGGTGAGTTATCCTATGTCGCCTGCAAACTTGGCCGGCGCCCCTGGCGCCTTTCGAGGCTTGCACGCTGTGCAAGTAGCATACTCGGGTGAGTTATCCTATGTCGCCCGCAAACTTGGCCGGCGCCCCTGGCGCCTTTCAGGGCTTGCACGGCGTGCGAATAGCAAAACCCGGCGGGTTTCGGGCCTTGCACGCCGTGCGAATAGCAAAACTCGGCGGGTTTCAGGGCTTGCACGCCGTGCGAATAGCAAAACCCGGCGGGTTTCAGGGCTTGCACGCCGTGCGAATAGCAAAACCCGGCGGGTTTCGGGGCTTGCATGCCGTGCGAGTAGCAAAATGAGGGTCATTTTGGGCCTTGCACGCCGTGCGAGTAGCAAAATGAGGGTCATTTCAGACCTTGCACGCCGTGCGAGTAGCAAAATGAGGGTCATTTCAGACCTTGCATGCCGTGCGAGTAGCAAAATGAGGGTCATTTCGGGCCTTGCATGCCGTGCGAGTAGCAAAATGAGGGTCATTTCGGGCCTTGCACGCCGTGCGAGTAGCAAAATGAGGGTCATTTCAGACCTTGCACACCGTGCGAATAGCAAAATGAGGGTCATTTTGAGCCTTGCATGCCGTGCGAGTAGCAAAACCCGGATTTGTTATCCTGTATCCGGAAAACTTGGCCGGCGCCCCTGGCGCCTTTCGGGCTTGCACGCCGTGCGAGTAGCAATACGAGGGTGGGTTATTCCCTCATGTGTGGTCTTCCTCCTCTCCGTCATCCTTGACCTTTAGCCATTGACAATTACACAAGCCTTCTACTTTTGTCCGCTCGCTGAACAAGCGGGAGAAATAGAACCACACCTATTTACATTAATGCATACACAGATCATGATCGGTATACCCAACGTAGACGTCGGGATCTTGACGGAGAGAGACGTTTCATTTCATTTCAACGGCGCCTACCGCTGCCTGGAGACGGGCCGCACGCACACAGGCCAACAACACGCTACGCTGCAAGACGGGCGCATCGCCTTCGAGAGTCACACGTTCGACACGCTGCACTTCGAGCCCACCGACCCCTCGGACTCGTTCGACCTGCGGGGCGTCACCATCGGCGTACACTTCCACTGGGAGCGCCGCGAAGACCAACGCTTCCGCGGAGCGTTGATCCTCACGCCCTCGAGCGACGGCGTCCTGGTGGTGAACCGTATTGACGTCGAGTCGTATCTCGAGAGCGTCATCTCGTCTGAGATGAGCGCCACCTCGTCGCCCGAGTTACTCCGCGCGCACGCCGTCATCTCGCGCAGCTGGCTGCTGGCCCAGATCGAGAAGCGACAGGCGTCGGTCGACGCCAAGGCGGAGAGCTGCAGCCAAGACGACGAGGGTCTCGTCCGATGGTACGACCGCGAGGATCACACGCGCTTCGACGTCTGCGCCGACGACCATTGCCAGCGTTATCAGGGCATCACACGCGCCACGACACCGGCCGTGGAGGAGGCCGTCCGGGCCACCTGTGGCGAGGTGCTCACGGACGAGGGCCGGCTTTGCGACACACGCTTCTCGAAGTCGTGCGGCGGCGTCACGGAGTGCTTCGAGTACTGCTGGGAGCCTATTCATCACCGTTATCTCGTCGCCCTGCGCGACAGTCGCACGCCAGACACCCCGGTGCCCGACCTGACGAACGAGGCCGAAGCCGATCGCTGGATCCGCTCCGCACCCGAGGCTTTCTGTCACACCACGGACGAGGGCATCCTCAGCCAAGTGCTCAACAACTACGACCTCGAGACGCCCGACTTCTATCGCTGGACGGTGGAGTACACGCAAGACGAGCTTGCCGACCTGATCCGCCGCAAGAGCGGCATCGACTTCGGCGCTATCCTCAACCTGCAAGCCGTCGAGCGCGGCCGATCGGGGCGCATCGTGCGGCTCCGGATCGTCGGCAGTCGGCGCACATATATCATCGGTAAGGAGCTGGAGATCCGCCGCACGCTCTCCGAGACGCATCTCTATAGCTCGGCCTTCGTGGTCGACGCGCTCGATCTGCATCACGGCGTCCCGCGACGCTTCCGCCTCACCGGCGCAGGCTGGGGACACGGCGTGGGTCTCTGCCAGATCGGCGCCGCCGTGATGGGAGCCGAGGGGCATTCCTATCGCGCCATCCTGTCGCATTACTATCCCGGCAGCCGGTCGGAAATACGGTACGTCCGATGAGCAGCTCTACCATCCTCTTCATCATCGCGGCCTACTTCGGCCTGCTGCTGCTCATCGCTTGGATCACTGGGCGAGGCGGCGCATCGGCTGCAGACAACGACGCCTTCTTCCTCGGCAACCGTCGCTCGCCGTGGTACATCGTGGCCATCGGTATGATTGGCTCCTCACTCTCAGGCGTGACGTTCGTATCCGTCCCCGGCTGGGTGCGGCAGATCGACATGACGTACATGCAGACCGTCTTCGGCTTCTTCTTCGGTTACGTCATCATCGCGCACGTGCTCCTGCCGCTCTACTACCGCCTTCAGCTCACGTCCATCTACACCTACCTCGAGACACGCATCGGTCGGCGGGCTTACAAGACGGGCGCCTCCTTCTTCCTCCTCTCCAAGATCATCGGTGCGGCCGCGCGGCTCTATCTCGTGGTGCTCATCCTCCAGACGTACGTCTTCTCGACGTGGCAGATCCCCTTCGGCGTGACCGTTATCCTGAGTATCCTGCTCGTATGGCTCTACACCTACAAGAGCGGCGTCAAGACAATCATCTGGACAGACACGCTTCAGGCCCTCTGCCTTGTGGGCACGCTCGTCGTGATCATCTGGCAGGTGAAGGATCGCATGGGGCTGGACTTCGACGGCCTCTGCCGCACGGTGGCCGAAAGCCCGCACTTCCGCCTCTTCGAGTGGAGCGATTGGTCGAGCAAGCAGCACTTCGTGAAGCAGTTCTTGAGCGGCATCTTTATCACGATCGTCATGACCGGACTGGATCAAGACATGATGCAGAAGAACCTCTCCTGCCGTAGCCTGCGCGACGCACAGAAGAACATGTACTCCTACGGCTTGGCCTTTACGCCGATCAACTTCCTCTTCCTCTCGCTGGGCATCCTGCTCATCACGCTGGCCGGACAGCTCGGCATCGCCCTGCCCGACGCGGGCGACGACATCCTGCCGATGTTCTGCACCTCGGGCGTATTGGGGCAGACGATCGTCGTCTTCTTCACCATCGGGATCATCGCGGCCGCCTTCAGCAGTGCCGACTCGGCACTGACGGCGCTCACGACGTCCTTCTGTGTCGACATCCTCGGCATCGAACGCGACCAAGCGGCGCGTGCTCGCCGCATACGCATGCGGGTGCACATCCTTATCTCGGCGCTCTTTGCGGCGATCATCATGGTGTTCAAAGCCGTGAACGATCGCAGTGTGATCGACGCCATCTATGTGATCGCCTCCTATACCTACGGCCCGTTGCTGGGCCTCTTTGCCTTCGGCCTCTTCACGCGCCTACGGCCCGCTGACAGCGCTGTGCCCTACATCTGCCTCGCCTCGCCCCTCATCTGCTACGCCCTCGAACGCCTCACGCTGCATTACACCGGCTATCGCTTCGGCTACGAGATGCTGATGATCAACGGCGCCCTGACGTTCGTCGGGCTGTGGATCGCGTCCGTGAGGATGCTGAAAAACGTCCGTGAGGATGCACATACCCGTGTCGGAGCGTAACGCTGACGTCCTGCTAAACACATACACAAGATCAGTTTCCACCCGGGGCCAAACTTTGGGTGTACTTTTACGCCCGCCGCAGCCAAAAGCGTAGCAGTCATTAATTATCAACCCATACACCACTCAAAAACCCAAACAAAAATGGACACCGTAAAACAAGAGAAAAGCAATGTCTTAGTCATCGCCGTCATGTTCCTGCTCTTTTTCATGATTGCGTTCGTCACCAACTTCGCCGGATCGATGGGCGTCATCGTCAAGACGCAGTTCGGCGCCAGCAACGCCCTCTCACAGCTGGGCACACTGGCCAACTTCATCGCCTACGCCTGCTTTGGCATCCCCGTGGGCCTCATCCTCAAACGCCGCGGATACAAGTTCACCTCCCTACTGGCCACCATTGTGGGCTTTGTGGGCGTGGGCATCCAGTTCGCATCGGGCTATGTGGATCCCTCCATCGCGTTCGGCATCTATGTACTCGGCGCCTTCGTGGCCGGCATATCGATGTGTCTGCTCAACACGACCGTCAACCCCATGCTGAACACCCTGGGCGGCGGCGGAAACCGTGGCAATCAGCTCATCCAGTTCGGCGGCTCGTGCAACTCCATCGGCGGAACGATCGCCCCCATCCTTCTGGGCTACCTCATCGGCGGCTCGGTGCAGACGGCTAAGGTGAACGACGCGGCCCCGGCCATGATCATTGCGATGGCCATCTTCGCCCTGGCCTTCCTCATCATCCTGCTGGCACGCATCCCCGAGCCGCACATGGAGACGGCCGACGAGCGCGCCGCGCGCCTCTCTGGCAACACGAAGAAAGACCCGCACGGCCCGATGTCGTTCCGCCACTTTGTGCTGGGCGCCATAGCCATCTTCTTCTACGTCGGCATCGAGGTGGGCATCCCGAACACGGCCAACCTCTACATGTCGAACCTCGAGTGGGTCGGCCCCGTGGTGGCTGGGACACTCGTCGGCTTCTACTGGTTCCTGATGATGTGCGGACGCCTCGTGGGCGGCGCCGTGGGTGGCCGCGTCTCGAGCAAGACGATGCTGACGACCGTCAGCCTGCTTGCCACCGTCTTCCTGCTCTGCCTCATCTTCATCCCCGAGGATGTGCGCTTCTCGATCCCCGTCATCGGCGCTGAGGTGCCGCTGGGCATGGTCTTCATGTTCCTCTGCGGCCTCTGCACGTCCGTCATGTGGGGCGCCATCTACAATTTGGCCGCCGAGGGGCTGGGCAAATACACCCCCTTGGCGTCGGGCATCTTCATGGCCCTCGTCTGCGGTGGCGGCGTCATCTCGTTCATCCAAAACCTGGTGGCCGATAAGGTGGGCTTCATCAGCAGCTACTGGGTGATCATTGCCGGCCTCTGCTACCTGCTCTTCTACGCCCTCGTCGGCTCGAAGAATGTCAACCGCGACATACCGACGGAATAAGTAGGGTCCGCCAACAAATTCGGCCGGGTACCAGTGGGGCGCAAACCCTCCGGTATCCGGCCGTTTTCGTTGTACCATTCCTCGCCATGCTCTCAAAAAAAGGGTAAGCGTTTGCGGGAGCCCCGCAAGGGCTTCGAAAAACTTTTTGGCGTTTGCGGGAGCCCCGCAAGTGCTCCGGAGAACTTTTTGGCGTTTGCGGGAGCCCCGCAAGTGCCTCAAAAAACTTTTTGGTATTTGCGGGAACTCCGCAAGTGCCTCGGAAAACCTTTTGGCGTTTGCGGGAGTCCCGCAAGTGTCACGAAAAATTTTTTGGTGTTTGCGGGAACTCCGCAAGTGCCTCGAAAAACTTTTTGGCGTTTGCGGGAACTCCGCAAAGGCCATTTTTCCCATTTTGATGCTTGCGGAAGTCCCGCAAGAGCCATTTTCTCCATTTTGATGCTTGCGGAAGTCCCGCAAACGCCATTTTCCCCATTTTGACGCTTGCGGAAGTTCCGCAAGTGCCATTTTCCCCATTTTGATGCTTGCGGAAGTCCCGCAAGTGCCTCGGGAAATGCTTTGGCGTTTGCAACACCGTTACAAGGCAAGCATTTCCAAAAACGATTTGCCCTCTTCGGAGGCATGAGTAGACGCGTCTCAGCGCTTATGGGCCCGATACAAGCACAGGCGGCTCGTCAACCCGCCTTCCTCAGGGCTAATCTTCCTTTTAACGGCGTGCCGAAGACTTCTTCTCCTCCGGCAGGTGTACGTGTTCGTACGCACCAATGGTCGGAGCGGTGCTGCCGGTGAGGCGACTCACGCCATAGCGGTCGGTGGGGAACTCGGCGGCGACGGTGCGGTCAGCGGCACCGATCCCGACGGATTTGTTGGCCAAACGGAAGTCGTAGGCGTAAGCCTGTTTGCGGGTGCCTGACTTGAGGTAGATGGGCTTCTGGCTGAAGCCGAAGAGGCAGCGGTCGAAGCGGGGATTGTTGGTGATGGCTTTGGTGAGGATGTAGCAGGCCGTGAATCGGTAGTTGAAGGCGTCGCTGCCGGCCGTGTCGCCGTTGCGGGAGATGAGGGAGATTTCGCCGCGGTACGTGCGTGTGGTGTCGCCCGAGATGCTGCCGTCGATGAGGCAGTTGTCGAAGCGCGCTTCGGTGAGTGGGTAGTGGTGCGGCGTGTTGTCGATGCGGGCGGTGTCGGCCAGGATGAGGGTAGGGGAACCTTGACGCGTGGTGAGGACGATGAAGTTGGCCAGCGTGCAGTGGGCGAAGCGGTGGCGCCCACCGATGAGGCAGACGGTATTTCCTGCAGCGTTTGTGAACTCGCTGCCAGAGGCCTCGATGTGACAGTTGACAGCCGTCAGTAGGTCGCCACTGCTGTTCGTGACGCGAGAGTTGTGGATGCGGATCTTAAGCCGATCGGGGGTAGAGGGTTGGAAGTCGAGGCCGAAGGAGGTGTTGCGGACGTCGGTGTATTCAAGCTCGTTTTCGAAGCTGGTGGATTCGAAGCGGATGCCGCCCCATTGGCCGGGGACGCGGTCGTAGGGCAGGGTGACGTTGGCGTAGATGCTGTCGAGGCGGTCGCCGCGCAGTGTGATGGGTTGGGCTTGGGTACCGATGGCCTTGAGTGTGCCGGCGACGATGAGTTTGGCCTGATGGTGAAAGCAGAGCGTGGCTCCGGGTGTGAGGGTGAGGGTGACGCCGGGGCCGACGGTGAGGCTATCGAAGATGAGGTAAGGCCGGTCAGCCGGGAGGGTTGTGTTTTCGGTGTACGTCCGGCCGCCTCGGATGATGTGAACGTCTTGCCCGACGGCTTGCAGCAGGACAAATTGGCGGACGCCATTGGTGTAGAAAAGGATGGAATCTTGGATCAGCAGCGGGCGGTCGGCATTATTAGCGCTGGCAGTCACTTCGACGAGCACGCGCAGGCTGTCGCGTTTCCAAAGATCGATGCCGCTGAAGGAGTCGCCCTTTCGACCGTCCACATTGAGGCGGAAGCCGCTGCGCCCTCCGCTGGCCAGTGTGACGGACTCGATACGGAGGTTCTCGCCGTGCGGGTTATAGACCATGAACTGCTTCGTGACGGACCCGATGGTGGTAAAAAGGGTGTCGAACGTGAGGGTGTCCGTAGAAAAATCGAGCCGGAGCGAAGGGTCGGTGGCATAATGGTCGACCCGTTCGCATCCGGCTGCGAGGTAGAGTAGCGTGGCGAGGAGCAGGCCGAGGCCGGCTGTTTGTTTCTTCATCTTCATCGTCTCTGGGGTTTGATTACGAATGAAGAAACGCCGCTACGCGTGCGATATTTTGTTTACGCGGGGATATTCTTCAGTATCTCCAGCAGGTGGCGCCACCAGAGGTCTACGGTGGCAATTTCGATCCGCTCGTTAGGCGAGTGAACGTCGCGCATGGTCGGGCCGAAAGAGATCATGTCGAGGTAGGGGTACTTCTCGAGGAAGAGTCCGCACTCCAATCCCGCGTGGATGGCCAGCACCAGCGCATCCTTGCCGAAAATCTTGCGGTACGTATCCTCAGCCACCTTCAGGATCTTCGAGTCCGGGTTAGGTGCCCAGCCGGGATAGCCGTCGCCATGCTTCACCTCGGCTCCAGCCAGACGGAAGACGGCAGCTACCTGATCGGCCGCAGCATCCTTCAGCGAGTCTACCGAGCTGCGTTGGCTGGTCTCAACGATCACCTTGCCTGCTTCAGGCATCTTCACCGACGCCAAGTTGGTCGACGTCTCCACCAATCCTTCCACCTCGTGGCTCATGCCCAACACACCGTGCGGACAGGCAATCAGCGACTCGACGAGTCGAGCAGCAACGTCCTTCGGCAGGACAGTCTTCGGCGTGTCGACCGTCTCCATCGTCAGGCGTACGTTCGGATCGATGCGCTTTAGCTCGTTCTCCACGTCGGCTTGGAAGTGGTTCAGCAGCACGCGCACCGGTTCGCGGTCGTCGTCCTTAAGTCCGATCACAGCCGAAGCCTCACGTGGAATGGCGTTGTGCAGGTTACCACCTTCGATAGCCGCCAGCGTGTAGTCATACTTCTCGCGCAGTGAATAGAGGAAACGAGCCAGCAACTTGTTGGCGTTGCCGAGGCCTTTGTGAATGTCGCCGCCAGAGTGTCCGCCGTTGAGACCCGTGACAACGATCTTGAAATACGACCGGGCAGGAGCCGCTTCGGGCGTGAAGCTGAACGTGGCGAGGGTATTCTTTCCGCCGGCACATCCGATGAAGATCTGGCCTTCGTCTTCGCTGTCGAGGTTGATGAGAATCTTCCCGCTGAGGAAGCCTTCTTTTACCTCAAAAGCACCTGTCATACCCGTTTCTTCGTCGACGGTGACGAAGCATTCGATGGGGCCGTGCTCGATGTCGTCGGAGGCCAAGATGGCCAGCGATGCAGCTACGCCGATACCGTTATCAGCGCCGAGTGTGGTGCCCTTGGCGCGCAGCCACTCACCGTCGACAACGGTCTCGATCGGGTCGTTGTCGAAGTCGTGGGTGACGTCGTTGTTCTTCTCGCAAACCATATCCATATGCGATTGCAGGATGATGGTTGGCAGCTTCTCGTAGCCCTTCGTTGCGGGTTTTGAGATGAGAATATTGCCGGCCTCATCTTTCTTAATCGGGAGATGATGGTCGGCAGCGAATTGCTCTAAATAGCGGATGATTTTTCCTTCCTTTTTAGAAGGACGAGGCACTTGTGTGATTTCGTGAAAATACTTCCACACAATAGCCGGCTGGAGATCCAATATAGTCTTCATTTTCTACGTATATAAATGACTTAAATCGCTGAGTGAAAAAAGATAGGCGCGGCGAATGACAAAAAAACGGAAATGGGAGGAAGCCCCGAATGGCTGTTTATCGAATCGTCTATCTTTGCGTCCACAAAGGTAAAGTAAAATGTTTATCGTCTCTCTGGCAACTATTATTATACTGATTATTTGCATGGCGCTGCTTTGCGTGAGGATTTTACTGGAGAAAAACGGACGTTTTCCGAACACGCATGTCGATAGCAGCCCCGCCCTACGCAAAAAGGGCATAGCGTGCGCTCGCACGCAGGATCGGCAGGCTTCGCACCAGAAGAATCTGGCCGATCGGATGGGTGAAATGATGAGTAATTAAATTCCGTTTATATGAAAAGTAATCTACACTATGTGATCGAGGGGATTCTTGCGGCTGCAATTGTCTGCCTGTTCGTCATGCAACTGTCCGGCCATAAAGGGGGCAGCGTCGCGGTGGCGAAGATGGAGACGGATTCCACCGGAGCGCCCCTCAAAGCTTTCCCTGTTGCTTATATCAACGTGGACTCCTTGTTGCAGAAATACAATTTCTCCATCGACCTGAACGAGCAGATCCTGAAGAAACAAGAGAACGCACGCGCCAGTTATACCCAGAAGGCACGCAGCCTGCAGGCGGAGGTCAAGGACTTCCAATACAAGATGCAGAACGGGGCTTTCGCCACGCGTGAACGCGCTGAACAGGAGCAGCAACGGCTGATGAAAAAGGAGCAAGAGTTGCAGGAGCTGGACGCCCGTCTGACGAAGGAATTGATGGAGCAGACGCAGGCCATGAACGAGCAGTTGCGCGACACCGTGGTGCGTTGCCTGAAGCTCTACAATAAGGACAAGGGCTATCAGATCATCTTTAGCAATACGGCCGGTAGCCCCATCTTCTTAGCTGACGACGTCTACAATATCACGGGTGAAATCATTGAGTTCTTGAATAAGCGATACGCCGGAACGAAGTAACCTGTCGGGCGTGATCCTATACATCCCATCCTTTCTCGGCCTCGAGAGTGGATGGGATTTTTTTGTTGCGCATTGGGCGGGTGCGGCCTCCGGCGAAGGTTGACCGGGTACCCCCCCGAGATAAATTCCCCCTCATCTTGTACCAGGCAAACTTCCCAGACCTCGGCAGAGGCCTGCCATGAAAGAAAAACGGGATGCACCGTTGACCGATGCACCCCGTGGGAGCTGATGAATGTCAGTCGCCGATTAGAGCTTGTAGGACTTGTCAGCGGCACGACGATAGCCGCGGATCAGGTCGTCCATGATCTCGGCGACGGGCCGGATGTCGGACAGCAGTGCGGAGGCTTGGCCGATCTCCAACTCACCCTCTTCGAGGTCGCCCTCGAAGATGCCCTTCTTGGCGCGCCCCTTGCCGAGCAGTCGGCTCATCGTTTCGGCGTCGGCACCGGCGGCTTCGGCCTCCTCGACAGCCGTGCGGAAGGCGCCGGCAGCCAGTCGGGTGGGGGAGAGCTTCTTGAGCAGCAGCTTCGTGTCGCCCTCGTCCAGGGCCAGGCAGTGGAGCTTGAAGGCCTCGTGCGCGGAGCTTTCTTCGGCCAAGGCGAAGAGGGTGCCGATCTGCACGCCGTCGGCACCGAGTGCCATCGCGGCGAGCATGCCTTCGCCCGTGGCAATGCCACCGGCGGCCATGAGCGGCAGGTCGGTGACGCGTCGCACGGCGGGGATGAGGCAGAGCGTGGTGGTCTCCTCGCGACCGTTATGTCCGCCCGCCTCGAAGCCCTCGGCCACGATGGCGTCGACGCCCGCGGCCTCGCATTTGGCGGCAAAGCGTGAGGAGGAAACGACGTGCGCCACGGTGATGCCGTGGTCCTTGAGGCGCGCCGTCCACGTTTTGGGGTTGCCGGCGGAGGTGAAGACGATCTTCACGCCTTCGTCCATGATGATCTGCATGATTTCTTCGATCTGCGGGTACATCAGCGGCACGTTTACGCCGAAAGGCCGATCGGTGGCGGCGCGGCATTTGCGAATATGCTCGCGGAGGGTCTCGGGGTGCATCGATCCGGCGCCGAGCAGTCCGAGTCCGCCGGCGTTGCTCACGGCCGCGGCCAGTCGCCAGCCACTGCACCACACCATCCCGCCCTGAATGACGGGGTATTCGATATCAAACAAAGAAGCGATTCGATTCATATACATACGGAATTAAATACGGCGGCAAAGGAACTGAGATAATTCGGGAACGATGCGGGCGCCCTGCTCCCCGACGGCCTGCCGGTAAGCCGTCCGGGCGTTGCAATAGGCGGTGCAGGCCTCGGTGTAGCGGTCGCGGGCGAGGCGCAGCTGGGTCTGGCGTCGAGCAGGTCGGTCATGGGGACGGTGCCCGCCTCGTAACTATCGCGATTGAGGCGGAGGTTCTCCGTGGCCGAGGCGACGGAGCGGCGGGCCAGATCGATCTGCAAGTAGGCCTCGCTGAGGTTGCTCCACCTTCATCAGGGCGTTGGGCAGGGTCACGCTGGCATCTACGGAGGCCTTCACCGTGCGATGTAGCTCGTCGAGCTGACTATTGCGGAGCGTGAGATTGTTTTCGGCCCCTAAGCGGAGGCATTCGTCAAGCGTATAGGTGCGTTGCGCCGAAGCGCTGAGGGTGGCCGTGAGGCAAAGGATGGAGAGTATGCCCTTCCATCGGAGGGCGCTGCGTTGGGTGTACATATATAGTAGGTAGGGTGGAGTGATAAGTAGTAAGAAGTAGTAAGTAGTAAGAAGTAGAAGGGAGTAGGCCTCCCGAGGCTCGGGAAATGGCCTCTCCCGAAGGTTGGGCCCATTTCCTGACTCGGGAAATGCCCTCTCCCGAAGGTTAGACCCATTTCCTGACTCGGGAAATGCCCTCTCCCGAAGGTTGGGCCCATTTCCTGACTCGGGAAATGGCCTCTCCCGAAGGTTGGGCCCATTTCCTGACTCGAGAAATGCCCTCTCCCGAAGGTTGGACCCATTTCCTGACTCGGGAAATGACCTCTCCCGAAGGTTGGGCCCATTTCCTGACTCGGGAAATGGCCTCTCCCGAAGGTTGGGCCCATTTCCTGACTCGGGAAATGGCCTCTCCCGAAGGTTGGGCTCATTTCCTGACTCGGGAAATGACCTCTCCCGAAGGTTGGGCCCATTTCCTGACTCGGGAAATGGCCTCTCCCGAAGGTTGGACCCATTTCCGAGGCTCGGAAGTGGCCTCTCCCGAAGGTTGGATCCATTTCCGAGGCTCGGCGAAGGGGGTGGCTTACGTTGAGACGTCTACGCCGTGTGCGTTTCTGGAGGAGCGCCCGCCCCGCGCGTCTGCCTTTTCTGATCCTCTTTGCCGTAGAGTTTCCAGTAAAGCACGGGCAGGACGGTGACTACGGCGATCAGCGCACCGATGCCACCAGCGAAGATGGAGACGCCCACGGGGCTCCAAAACGAGCTGCCCTCGATGATCATGGGGATCACACCCACGGCCGTCGTGGCGGTGGTCAGGAAGATGGGCGTCATGCGTCGGGCGCCGGCGTCGTAAGCCGCATCGCGTGCCGATCGGTGGGCCAGGTGGCGCTCGTCTTCGGCATGCTGATACATGAGGATGACGTTTTTCATGATCATGCCTAAGAGCGAGATGAAGCCGAACATGGACGTTACCCCCACCTCGGCCGTGCGACGCCCCACGACACCGGCAAAGGGCGCATGCAGGGCGCAGTCGTTCATGTTCTTCTTCGATAGTTCGTACATCGACCGAGCCTGTTGCAGGCGCGTCTCGACCTCCACCATTTGCATTTCCGGTAGGCTCTTCTTGTCGTAGAGTTGTTTCATGCGGGCGTAAGCGTCTTCGGCCTGATGCAGCGAGGCGACTGCTGCATCTCGTTCACCGACGAGCAAATCCGCGAGCTGGACGAGTATTACGCCTTATTCTTTCGACCCTGGCTTGCCCCGAGGCGCCTTTTAGGACGGAGGCCTTCAGGTGCCTGATCGCGGCGGCGATCTATCGCATCGGCGCCATCTTTTTCAGCAAAGTCAAGACAGGCAACAATCGCCCGACGAACAATCGCCGGGAGGCCCTCTTCGAACGTTTCATGCAGCTGCTTGAGGAGCATCATGTCTCGGAGCGCAACGTGGCTTTCTATGCTGACCACCTCTTCCTCACGCCCAAACATGTCTCGAAAGTGATACTCTAACCTGACGATACAAGAGATCGCTGACTACCTGAATTTCTCCACGCAGTCAGTCTTCGGTAAGTATTTCAAGCACAAGACGGGCCTCTCCCCACGGGAATACAAGGAGTCGTAGAAGTCAAGTACGGGCGGCCCCGGAGATGGTTCCGTCCGGCACTTGACTTCTTGGGGGCGGGCTTACTTCGACTCCTTCGGCTCCTTGGGCTTCTTCGGCTCCCTGTCGGTCATCTTGCGGAAGAGGGCGAGGGCCTCGTTTTCGTGGCGCTCCATGATCTCGCGCGCTCCGGGCGCTTTGTCGTCGATGCCGCAGAGGTGCAGGATGCCGTGGATGATGACGCGGCGGAACTCGTCGCGGAAATGTGTGCCATACTTCGCGGCGTTGGAGCGGACGGTGTCGGGGGCGATGATGATGTCGCCGGAGATGGTGTCGCCCTCGGAGTTGTCGAAGGTGATGATGTCCGTATAGTAATCGTGCTGCAAGAACTTTTGGTTCGTTTCGAGCATCTTCTCTTCGGAGCAGAAGAGGTAAGTGATGTCGCCCACCTTTTTGCCGTGACGTGCGGCCACGAGGCGGATCCAAGCGGAGGTGAGGCGGCGGAGGAATTCGGGGCGTTTGATGCCTTCGAAGTTGTACGTGATCATTATCTAAAGAATAAGTATGTCATAAGAATGGCGGTGATAGCGCCTGCCAGGTCGGCAATAAGGGCGCAGGGAATGGTGTAGCGCGTGCGGCGGATGGCCACGCTACCGTAGTAAACGGCCACGATGTAAAACGCCGTGTCCGTAGAGCCTTGGGCCACGCATGCGAGTCGGCCGACGAAGGAGTCGGCGCCGTAGGTGCCCATCGCGTCGAGCATCATGCCGCGTGAGCCGCTCCCGCTGAGGGGTTTCATGAGCAGCGTTGGCAAACCCTCGACGAACGACGTGTCCCACCCGATGGCGTCGACCGTCCAGCGCAGCCCGTCGATCAGCAGACCCATCGCACCCGAGGCACGAAAGACGCCCACGGCCACGAGAATGGCCACGAGGTAGGGCACGATCCGTATGGCGGTGCCGAAACCCTCTTTGGCGCCTTCGATGAAGGTCTCGTAGACGTTCAGCCGCTTGCGCACGCCGGCCACGATGAAGCCGCAGATGATGGTAAACAGCAGCACGTTGGCGGCGACCGTGGAGCAGAGCGAGACCTGCTCCGACGGCAGCGTGCGGAAGAGCCACACGAGTCCGCCGATGAAGGCTGCGGTGCCCGCGAAGAAGCCGATCAGGCTGCGGTGCATCAGGTTGATGCGTTGCATGAGTGCCACGGCGATGATGGCCGTCAGCGTGGCCACGGTGGTGGTCAGCAGGATGGGCAGGAAGACGTCGGCGGGGTTCGCAGCGCCGTACTGCGCACGGTACATCATAATCGTGATCGGCACCACGGTCAGGCCCGAAGCGTTCAGGTTGAGGAACATGATCATGGCGTCGCTGGCCGTGTCCTTGCGCGGGTTCAGCTCTTGGAGTTGCTGCATGGCGCGCAGGCCGATGGGCGTGGCGGCGTTGTCGAGACCGAGCATGTTGGCCGAGATGTTCATGAAGATGGACCCCGCAGCCGGATGACCGGCGGGTACGCCTGGAAAGAGTCGGCCGAAGACGGGCGCGGCCAGTCGGGCAAAGGCACCGACCAGCCCCGCGCGTTCGCCGATCTTCATCAGCCCCAGCCACAGCGAGAGGATGCCCGTCAGGCCGATCGAGACATCGAAGCCGGCGCGGGCAGCGCTAAAGGTGGACGTGACGATCTCGGTGAAGACGTCCGTATCATGAAAAAAGATGAGCCGGCATGTAGCGACCGCAAAGGCGATCACGATAAAGGCAACCCAGATGTAGTTAAGCGTCATGCCGGACTCAGAGATAGTGTGCCAAAAAGGCAGTCAGTTCGTGTTTGCGGAATCAATTGAACTCGTCCCCGTAGCGGATTTGGGCGTCGGCCATGTATTGCTTGATGCGCTGCTCGTCCGTCTTACGACAGATCAGCAGGACGTTACCCGACTCCACAACGATGTAATCCTTGAGTCCCTGAATGACGGCCAGGCGGTTGCGATCTTCGATGGCGACGATGTTGTCTTCCGACTCATAGAGCATGGCACGAGTCTTCAGCACGGCATTGTTGGCCTCATCGCGAGAGGCGATGTCGAAGATGGAGCCCCAAGTGCCGAGGTCGGCCCAGCCGAAATCGACGCAACGCATGTAGACATTGTCGGCCTTTTCCATCACCCCGTAGTCGATCGAAATGCTGGGGCAGAAGGGGAAGTGCTCCTCGATGAAGGCGGCCTCGGCGGGGGTGTTGAACTTCTCGGGGCCGATGTCGAAGCGTGCCGAAATGTCAGGCAGATATTGGCGGATAGCCCCCAGAATCGTGTCGACATTCCAGACGAAGAGACCGGAGTTCCAGAAGAATTCGCCGCTCTCCATGAAGACCTGCGCCAGTTCGCGGTTCGGCTTTTCGGTGAAGGTCTTGACTTTGAAGAAGTCGCCCTGACGTTCGTCGCTGCTTTGGATGTAGCCGTAGCCCGTCTCGGGTCGGGAGGGTTTGACGCCGAGGGTGACCAGAGCACGATGCTTGGCCACGAAGTCGAGCGACTTGCGAACGTCGTCGAGGAACTCGTTTTCCTTGAGGATGAGGTGGTCCGAGGGGGCCACGACGATGTTAGCCTGCGGGCAGCGGGCTTTGATGCGGTAGGAGGCGTAGGCGATGCAGGGCGCGGTGTTGCGCCGGGCGGGTTCGGCCAGGATTTGGTCGTCGGCCAGGAAGGGCAGTTGCTCGTGCACCATCCCGACGTAGCGCCGATTGGTGACAATGTAGATGTGTTCCTTGGGGATGATTTTCGCAAAGCGGTCGACCGTCATTTGCAGGAGTGATCGCCCCGTTCCGAAGAAGTCGAGAAACTGTTTCGGCCTGTTTTCGCGGCTGAATGGCCAGAAGCGGCTGCCAATTCCGCCGCCCATGATGACACAATAGTTATTATCCATAGGGTAGGGTTTGATTCTGTGCGACAAAGGAACGTAAAGAAATGGAGATCGATCGGACACTGTCCACGCCTGCGATCGGGAGACGGTCGGGAGGGGTGCGGAGGCTGTCCGGCGGCGTTTCCGAAGGCTGCAAAGAGATTGTCGGGCTCACCGTCGGGGTCGATCCCTTGGTGTGCGACTAAAAATGAGGTGCGTGCGAACAAATTTTGATGATGCGAGAGCTTCAGAACATCTCACGTGATCAAAATTCGATGACTCGAGAGCAACTATTCCTCTCAAAAGCAGAAGTCCCGATGTCGAAGCAAGCGGACTGATTGTTAGGCGGAAAGGGGTGGAGATGCTTTCGGTTGCGTCGAGCGGAAAAGGCAGAAAAGTGCGGATCCGAGCAAGAGTTCAGTTACCAAACCATTACCCCGCTCTGCAACAGGTAACGATGGTGCAAAAGCCGGTAACTGGATATATCTTGCACATGGTTCTTTTGCATTGATATACAGGGATCTGCACAGGTAACGGGTGCTTTGAACCGGGTAATTTTGCCCACAGTTTTCAAAGCGTATGGATGACATGAAAATGAAGGTGTTGCTCTACCTCAAAAAGAGCTCTCTCGATAGGTCAGGCAAGGCGCCGATCATGGGACGCATCACGCTGGGACGTTCCATCGCACAGTTCAGTTGCAAGCTGTTCTGTAATCCCGATTTGTGGAACCCGCGCGAAAGTCGGATGGACGGGAAGAGTCGCGAGGCCGTTGAGGTCAATGCCAAGTTGGACAACCTCCTTCTCGCCGTTCAGGCCTCCTATCAATCCTTGCTTGCCAAAGGATCGCCGTTTGATGCAATCGACATCAAGGAACATTTCCAAGGTAGGATACAGAGTCGAACTATGCTATTGGAGCGGTTTGATGGCCTGATCGAGGAAATGAAAGATCACGTCGGTGTAGACATCAAGGAAAATTCTTTGGCCGCGTACCGTCAGACAAGAGTGCAATTACAGCGGTTCATTCGGGCGAAGCACAAAGTCTCCGACTTGACCTTTTCGCAGCTCACGGAAGACTTTATCAAACAATTCGAGCAGTATGTAATAGGAGAAGTGGGGCTGAAACAAAGCACTTGCTATAACATGATCGTCCTTATCAAGAAGGTCTGCAAGCTGGCTTATCGCGAAGGAGCGGCAGACTCCTTGCTATTTGACAATGTACATGTGGACAAGGGAGACCGCCGATTACCCAAGGCGCTTGATAAGGATGCATTAGACAAGTTGAAGACGCTGCGTTTTGACGGTTTGGACGAGGATATGAAAACCTCCCGCGATGTGTTTCTTTTCGCCTGTTACACCGGTGCCGCCTATTGCGATCTGATGACGCTGAACCATAAGCATCTTATTCGCGACGACGAGGGCGCTCTTTGGCTGAAGTTCAACAGACAGAAAACGGGCGTCCTCTGCCGTGTAAAACTGTTGCCCGAAGCCCTTAGATTGCTGGAACAGCTACACAGCGATGCAAGAGAGACACTGCTCCCTTATATGAATTATGCCACCTATTTGTCTTGCCTGAAAGCAATCTCGTTAAGGGCTGGGCTGTCTTTGCCGATCACCACGCACACGGCCCGACACACCTTTGCTACACTCGTCACCTTGGAACAGGGCGTGCCCATCGAAACCGTAAGCAAGATGCTTGGACATAGCACGGTGCGCATGACCGAGCGATATGCGAAAGTCACTCCCCAAAAGCTATTTGAAGAGTTCGATCGCTTGATCGCCTTCACCGAAGATTTACACCTGACCATTTAACTTAACTGAAACCGATATGAGAAGTACATTCAAGATCCTGTTTTACATCAACAGACAGAAGACGAAGACAGACGGCAAGACAGCCATCTTTTGCCGCGTCACCATCGATGGCAGAAGCATAGTCATGACAACCGGAGAAGAATGTCTGCCGGCCGAATGGAACAGCAGACAGGGTATAACCGGCGAAAAGAAAATCAATCAACGCCTCGCTGCATTCAGGGAGCTTGTGGAAAAGACTTACGCGGAAATGCTTACGAAGGACGGCGTGGTCAGCGCAGAACTACTCAAGAACCGCTTGCAGGGTGTCGCCGCGGCACCGACTACCCTTTTGACCATGAGCGAGGCAGAACTGCAATCTGTTAAGGCATACGTAGGCAAGTCAAGATCTGCGGGTACCTATCGCAATCACACCTATTCAGACAAGATGCTTCGCCAGTGGATAGAAGACAAAGGGCGAAAGGATATACCCATTGGCTCTGTTACAGATGGGATGTTTGAGGAGTTCCGCTTCTATCTCAAGAAGAAGCGGTTTGCAGCGAAGACGGTTAATCGACACCTCTGCTGGCTGAGCCGATTGATGTATCGTGCGGCCAGTAAAAGGATCATTCGCTACAACCCTTTTGAGGATGCCATCTATGAAAAGGAAGAGAGGAAGATTCGCTTCTTGCAAAAGAGTGATGTGGCCAAGCTCATGGCGCTGAAAGTAAACGACAAGGAAGCAGAGCAGGCTCGGCAGATGTTCATCTTCTCCTGCTTCACAGGTTTGGCCATTGCGGATATGGAACGTCTGAAATTTTCGCATATTCAAACGGCGGCAGATGGCCGGAGGTATATCCGAAAAGAACGGCAGAAGACGAAAGTAGAATCCGTCGTGCCGTTACATCCGATCGCGGAGACTATCCTCAACAGACTCCGAGAAGAAGAGGAACAGGCGGTGAAAGAAAAAGATGGCGACCTTGTCTTTCCACGCGATTGCAGCCGCAGTGTAATGAATAACAAACTGAGCACCGTGGGGCTGGCCTGTGGCATCAGACAACGCCTGTCTTTCCACATGGCTCGTCATACGTTCGGGACGTTGTCACTCAGTGCAGGCATACCGATAGAGAGCATCGCTAAGATGATGGGACACACGTCCATTACAAGCACGCAGATCTATGCGCAGGTGACAGACAAAAAGATTTCGGAAGACATGGACAGGCTGATCCAGAAGCAACAAGCTGCGTCAGAGTGATTCCTGTATGGCTGGCTTAAGGTGAGAATGTAGACTTTTTTCCTTTCATCGAATAGATCTTACTACATGACTACAACAGGTATAAAGCGATGAAAGAAGCGTGACTGGGGAGTAGTTAGGTGTAGTCAAAAAGCCACACCTTTTCTTGATAAGTGTATTAAAGTTTTCACACACGCAACTGTCTAATAATGAGCGGAATACTAGAAACTCTACTATAAGAATTCAATGTTAAATACTGAAAAGCATCTCTAAAAATCAGGCTCTTATATTGATGCGGTTGCTCTGGGTAAGAAGATCAAAGGAAGGAAAGAATATATTGTTGTAGATACACTTGAACTTCCCCATAAAACAAAAGAATAGGATTTAAGTGCTTGTCAGTGAGTGGATGCTGATAGCTCTACTCACCCAAAGGGAACGAATAGGAAACGAGCGAGATTCTCCTGCTTTCGTCTCTTTGCTGTAGTCATAAGACATCTCATTTCTCGCCCGCAAAGGTGCCTAAATCTTCGGCATGTGCTACTTTCTCATCAAGCAGTTTTGCCAAACACATCTCGCCTCATTTTGGAGATAAGTATCTTTGTCATCGAACTCATGTAATCATTAGAACGAAGGAACATCATATGTCAATAATAGACAGGCGCAAAGCTGTGTTGGCAAACAAACAACGGAATAAGAGGCCAGCCGAACGATTGGAGAAAGCTGAGATAACCCTTTCTAAGCAGTGCTATAACGAAGTACAATCTCAGTTGGGGAGTCTTACGAATGCGGCCGAAATATTAGGTCTCAACATGCACGGATTGATTGTTCCAACCAGATAGTCTACAGCATATGAAAACGATCTATGATATTCTCAAAGAGTTCAGAGATGAATCCTTTTCGGAAAAGTATAAGGGGATACGGTTCGAGCGTTTGATGCGTGCATGGCTCAAAACAGACCCGAGATATACGGGCCTATTTGAGACCGTCTGGCTGTGGGAGGAATTTCCTTTTCGCGATGAGTTGGGAGGGACAGATACTGGAATTGATCTTGTCGCAAGAACTTATTCGGGCGACTATTGGGCTATCCAGTGCAAATGTTATGCTGAAGATACGGTAATCGACAAATCGTCCGTGGACTCCTTCTTGGCAACCTCGAGTCGGACTTTCAACCACCATCAAACAGCTTTTGCCCATCGCCTGTGGATTGCAACAACCAATCATTGGGGTAGTAATGCAGAAGAAGCTATTCAGAATCAGAATCCCCCTGTATCTCGCGTCAACCTATATGACCTTGACCACTCTTCTGTAGATTGGGAGAAACTGTTCCAAGGAATCGAGGGCAGGGAGGCTTTATCAGCTAAAAAGCAACTCAGAGAACATCAGCGGGAAGCCTTAAAAGCGGCCCATGAACACTATCAAAGTAGTGATCGTGGAAAGCTGGTCATGGCCTGTGGTACAGGGAAGACTTTTACGTCGCTAAAAATGGTCGAGCATGAACTTTCCGGCAAGGGGCTTGTGCTGTTCCTCGTTCCAAGCATTGCTCTCTTGGGGCAATCGCTGAATGATTGGATGGCAGATGCCGCTTATCCTATCAAAGCAATTTGCATCTGTTCCGACAGTCGTGCTTCACGCAAGATAAAGCGTAACAACGACGACGATGAATCCGATAACTCAATCGTAGACCTAGCTCTCCCTGCCTCTACAAATACCAGCTTCATCACCAAACAACTCATAGCGTACCAAATACACGATGGCATAACGGTGGTATTCTCTACCTATCAAAGTATCGACATCGTGGCCGAAGCACAGGCCGCCATATTGAAAGATACGAACGGTGAGTTTGGCGTGTTTGACTTTATCGTTTGCGACGAAGCACATCGCACCACAGGCGTGAAAATCTCCACGAAGGATGAAAGCGACTTTACCAAGATTCACAGCAATGAATTTATTCAAGGTAAGAAGCGCCTGTATATGACGGCTACGCCTCGCCTCTATGGTGAAAATGCCAAGATCAAAGCGAGCAAGAACGATTGCATCCTTTGCTCTATGGATGACGAAACTATCTATGGCAAAGAATTCTATCGGGTTAATTTCTCCTACGCTGTTCAGAATGGTATTTTGACCGATTACAAGGTGCTGGTACTTACGGTCTCGGAAGATATGATTCCAGAAAAGCTGATGGAGCAGGTCAAAGATCGGCATGTCAAAGAGCTGAACTACGATGACACGGGGCGATTGATCGGAGTCATCAACGGCTTATCGAAAAAGATCTTAGGCGATAAGGGAATTACTTGGGATGCTGACCCTCGCTTAATGCGCCGCGCCATTGCTTTCACGTACAAGATAGGACGTGTTAACGAGCCAGGAACTTCTAAAAACATCGCAACCGTACTGCCAAAGATTTCCGATATCTATAATGACAGTCTGCCACATGAGGAGCAAACGGGCGTTGTGCATATCTCGGCTCGCCATGTAGATGGTAGTATGGGGGCAATAGAACGAAACGCTGCTTTAGCATGGTTAGCAGAGGATACAGATGATCCTCAAGAGTGCCGTGTTGTGACCAATGTGCGCTGTCTATCCGAGGGTGTAGACGTCCCGGCTCTGGATGCCGTGCTCTTTCTCTCCGCACGCAACTCGCAGGTAGACGTGGTGCAAAGTGTAGGGCGTGTGATGCGTTCTTTTCATCGAGGACAAGTTGACGAAAAGAAGTATGGCTATATCATCATTCCCGTTATTGTCCCTGAGGGCACCAGCCCTGAAGAGGCATTGAACGAAAGCACCTCTTTTTCTGCTGTCTGGGATATTCTTAATGCCCTCCGTTCGCATGACGACCACTTTAATGCCCATGTCAATACCATCGCTCTAAACAAAGATAAAGGGTCTAAAGTGACTGTGGGGCTACCCGGCTTAGGGCAAATCGGTATTGGACAACATTCTTTTGCCGGCGACGGTAACGACAATCAAGACGCACAACAACTTTCTCACCAAGAGATTGCCAAGCAATTGGAACTGCAATTTGGCTCGATCCGAGAACAGATCTATGCTAAGCTCGTAGAGAAGTGTGGCGAACGCCTCTATTGGGAGAATTGGGCGGCAGAGGTGGGCGAGATTGCCAAGAAGTACATCGCTCGTATCTCTCGACTTGTATTGGGTAACAATGACAAGTTCTCCTCTGAATTTGAGATATTCGTGAAGACTCTTCAGAAGAACCTCAATCCAGGCGTCAATGCGGAGCAATGTATCGAGATGTTGGCGCAGCACCTTATCACGCGCCCCGTCTTCGATGCTTTGTTTACCGACTATCAATTTGTTAGTAACAATTCTATCTCTTCCTCTATGCAGAGGATGATAGAGCTGCTCGAGACCGAAGCGGTGGACAAAGACCTCGTAGAGCTTGATAAGTTTTACGAATCGGTACGCATCAATGTGGGCAAGATTGATAATCTGGAGGGCAAGCAGACCATCATTAAAAACCTCTATGAGAAGTTCTTTAAGCGAGCCTTCCCTTTAACGGTTGAGAAGTTGGGGACGGTGTACACCCCAGTTGAATGTGTTGACTTTATCATCCACTCGGTTGGCGATGTATTGAAGAGTGAGTTTGGATCTGCCCTAACAAATGAGCATGTGCACATACTTGACCCCTTTATTGGTACGGGCACATTCATCACACGCCTTTTGCAATCGGGGCTTATTCGCCCTGAGGATATGGTGCGTAAATACACGTCTGAGATTCACGCCAATGAGATAGTCCTCTTGGCTTACTATATCGCCGATGTCAATATCGAAAGCGTATTTCAAGAACAATGCCCTCAGACAACCTATCTCCCCTTCGATGGACTCTGCCTCACCGATACCTTTCAACTGGGCGAAAACAACGACCGTGACCTCTTCAAAGAGTTCTTCCGAGAAAATTCTGAGGCAGTAGAGTCCCAACGAAGCACACCAATACGGGTCATTATCGGGAATCCGCCCTATTCTATCGGGCAGAAGTCGGCTAATGATAATGCCCAAAACCAAAGTTATCCTATTCTCGACCAACGCATTTCCAACACCTATGCAGCATGGCTCAACGGCAGGTCTCTCCAAAGGCCTTTACGATAGCTACATCAAAGCCTTTCGCTGGGCTACCGACCGTCTTTCACCCGAAGAGGGTAGCGTTATCGCTTTCATCAGCAACGGAGCGTGGATAGACGGCAACAGCCACGATGGGTTCCGTGCCTCCCTGCAAAAGGAGTTTGATAAGATTTATGTCTTCAATCTCCGAGGCAACCAACGCACAAGTGGCGAGCTGTCTCGTAGAGAGGGTGGCAAGATCTTTGGTAGTGGTAGCCGCACGCCTATTGCCATTACCATCTTGGTACGCTATCCCGATGGCAAACGATTAAATGCATGCCAAATACATTACCACGACATAGGCGACTACCTCAGCCGTGAGGATAAACTGCGCATCATTCGTCAAGCAGGGTCATATAAATACTTAGAGTGGACAACGATAACACCCAATGAGAAGAACGACTGGATCAACCAACGTGATGGACTCTTCGATACTCTCCTGTCCCTTGCGCCGGCAAAGAAGTTTGACGCAAACGCACAGAGTGTGTTCTCAACTTATGCCACAGGGGTATTATCTAGCCGAGATGCTTGGGTTATTGGTTTTTCTAAAGAGCAGGTAGCTGAGAATATGCAGTCTATGATTGCATTCTATAATGAACAGCTGGGCAAGAATGTATTCTCTGAAGATGAGACAAGGATCAGCTGGACAAGAGCACTTAAAAGAGACTTGGGAAAAGAATTAAAGCATTCTTTCGATGCCACTGCTTTTGTACAGAGCTCCTATCGTCCTTTCTGTAAACAACAGCTCTACTATCATCGTCCTTTTATCGAAAGTCCAGGCACCTTCTCTTCACTGTATCCACAAGGCAAAGCCAACCTGATCATCACATTAAGTGGTGTAGGTAGTTCAAAAGGTTTTTCGTGCCTAATAACAGACAAAATTGCAGATTACCAGTCCCAATATAATACCCAATGTTTCCCTCTCTATTGGTATGAAGCAAACAAGGGGATGCAATCTCAAGACTTTTTTGGGGAAGAGAGCTCTGAACGCTGGATAAAGCGAGATGGCATCACAGATTGGTTCTTGAAAGAGGTGCGTAGCCGCTTCTCGGGAGCAAAGAACCTGACGAGGGAGGACATCTTCTATTATGTTTACGGATTGCTGCACAGCCCCGATTACAGAGAACGCTTTGCCGATGACCTCCGCAAGTCATTGCCCCGTATCCCGATTATAGAACGCGTGGAAGACTTTATAGCATTTAGCAAGGCAGGGCGTGCCTTAGCTGATTTGCATTTGAAGTATGAAGACTATGCCTGCGAAGCAGACGTGGAGGTGAAAGAGCGAGAGCGTGATACTATGGATGATTACGCTTACTACGCGGTGGAGAAGATGCGTTTTCCTAGCAAGGGCATGCGTGGCACGATTATCTACAATGCCCGTATCACCATCGAAGGCGTTCCCGATGCAGCCTATGAATACGTAGTCAATGGGAAGAGCGCCATCGAATGGGTAATGGAGCGCTACGCCATTACAACCGATAAAAAGAGCGGTATTAAAAACGATCCCAATCTCTGGTCTCGTGAACATGGCAAGCCACGTAACATACTCGATCTATTGCTTTCCATCATCTACGTGAGCCTTGAGACGCAGAAGATTGTGAAAACTCTGCCTAAGTTGAATTTCTAAATAAAAAGGCGACAAATAAGATGAACGATCCCAAATTGGATAAAATCATAAAAATGAATACAAAATCAGTCAAATTAAGAGCATTTAGAATCAGTCAGACTAGCGAATTAACTTCAGATGACAGCGCACTGATATCCCTATTGCAGCAAGTGTTAACCTCAAGATCGATTGTTCAAGATCGAAGTATGCGACTTAATCAGAATGAGAACGAAGAAGATGTTATGCCTTTCTTTAAATGGAATTCAGAAAAGAGCTTTGTGTTTGGCTTGGTGATGAGGGTTCTAAAAAATGATATCACGCAAGGGATACCAAGCGAATTCTATAATAGAGATTCTTTTTCTATCTCGGACATAGATGGAACGGAAGGAATTGATACTTGCAAAAGTTTTTATTACATAGCGCTTAATAAGGATTTTCTTATTACCAATCTTAGAGGAAATCTACCTGTGAATAGAGTGGAGGCGTACCTTAATTTTCTTGTCAAAGAACAACGACGGGTAATTTATAGCTTTACACCAGTTATGACGATTCCAGAAGGATTTCCGCTGTATAAAATTAAAAAAATATCAATTGGAGATGGAATTTCATTGCGAACATCAACAGGAGGAATTGGGAGTACGATAAAATCATTGTCAAAAGATGTTCTTTCCCATCTGCTAGGAGAAAATCCCGACCTTACAGAGTTGATGAAAAACGATATAATACAAGCGAGTTTGATTATTAAATTTCGAAAAAGGCCCGCAGAGATGACTAAGGAGGAGTATGAACGACTACTTGGGCAGATAGCACATCCGCTATCAGACGATAAAGAATTTTATATAGAGACGAAACAAGGTAGAAAGATAACAGGAGAAGAAATTCGTCGAGAAAAACAAGTAGTAGTAGATACGACTGAAACTGGTAGATATAATGAAATCAACCTGATGCATGAAATGGAACGCTTTATTACTGAATTAGTAAGAGAATGACTCGTAGTATAATATATAGAATAGTGCTATCTTTACTTGTCGGGGCATGTATTGCTTTTGCTAGTGATACTCCAAAAGGGAGTATTTCGGATACGCTTTTTACGGTACTCGGGATAGTATATTCTATTGTTATGAGTCTACTTATCACCTTCTCTACATCTGGTATAAAGAATGCCGAATATAGAAAGGTGATAAAAAAACTAATCAACAAAAAAATCTCGCTAACCACAGTAGATTTCTTTATACCCGTATTGTTTTATTTGAGCATTTATATCGAAAGACTGCCTAGTGGTTTTGTTGGACCTATTCATTGTTTTATTGGTGCTATTGTTGTTTCTTTGGTCAGTTTAACCCGAGCTTTCTTTTATATCCGAAAACTGAATGACGATATCGAAGAGAAGATTTTTGAAGAGCAAAAGCAAAATCTTTAACACCTATTCATTTTTGATTGTTTTAATCTACCCATTTTCGGCACTTACAATGCATAACACCTCTTGTTTGATGCGCTTATAATTAGTTCCAATGATCTCATTGAGATTGTTGGAGCCATCTTCGCATATGAACTCTGTTATGATAGAGATAGGCCCGTAAGTCTTATAGCATTAGCTGACACTTTGGCTGTATCGGCCACAATCTCCGCATGGAAAATCTTCTACTTGATGTGCGCGTCGAAGTTGTCGGACGCGGCGCCGACAAACGTACCTTGCCTGAGATCGGAGATCTTGTTTACCGGAATCATACTGTCCATTTGCATATTGATCGAGGTGGATACGTCCTGACGTTTTGCAGGACTCTGCCGAACCGTTTGGAGAGTGTCTTGGTGGTCTCGCCAATAACCTACCCCGAAAGTATATTCCCGACCGTGTTCCGAATTACCGAACTTTCCTTTTCACTGTAGTCGCACGTAGGCTGTGAAAAGTCTTGGAAACCGAGGCGAACAGCCAGTTTATTGCTGCGTGCCGTGGTGATCAGGTCGTCGAACCGTGGACATAGATCGTCGATAGCTCGTCGATGACGACCGAGTTTTTGAGCTATTTCTTGTTGATCAGCCTCACAATACGTGAGTCCTACAGGTTTGAGGGCGGCCGAGTAGAAGTGGAAGGCATCCAATTTCGAGGAGCGAACAGGTGTTTTCTTGGGTCGATTCATGGGGTTGGTTTTTCATATAAGATTAGGTGGCGACTTTGGAGCCGAACCGCCGCGGAGTGAAGGCTCCGGGGGCAAGGCGTTTTGTAGCACAAAACGGTTTTTGTGGCACAAAAATACACCTTGCCGGGCCCCAGAATAGGAGGTGCCCGTACCCTGAACACTTGCACTCAATACATGCAAGTGTTCGGGAGGGCATTGCACGCTAAGCGTACATGTGTTCAGAGCTTCCGCCATAGTTCGATGCTGTCCTTGTACCCGTCGAGATGCTCCCGAAGCACGCGCTCGACATAGCCCGAGATGCTGGCGCCTCGCAGACCGATCCTGCGGACAACGAAGTCTAATCTCTGCTGGGTCTCGTCAGAGACGTAGACCGCCTTGCGGTGACTGATGCGTGCGGGTTGGAGGTATGTCTCTCGAAATGCGGCTAAATCCTCCTTGTGACTCTTGGCTTTTCGAGGGACCGAAGCGGGAGCGGCTGAGATGACTTCTTCCTTAGGCTCATCCGCCGGAGGAGGATCAAGCGGGCTTCTTTCCAGCTCGATCTCTGCGGGCGGATCAAAGAAGGGTGACTCTTCTACTGTGCGACGTTTGACACCATAGTCGCCCAGTTCTTTCAGTTTGGCGGTCAAGACGGCCTGCCGTTGTTCTGCTGTCATCTTACCGTCTGCGGGCGGATCAAAGAATAGCGATTCTTCCACCTTGGCCTCCGCCTCCACTTCCGCCTTGCGCTTGGTTTCGGCATTGCCGCCCATCGCTTCCTGTTTAGCTGCCAATCTGGCGCGCCGTAGTTCTTCTATCGTCATACCGATGGCTTTTGAGTGGGGTTATAATGTCGGTCGAGCAGGGCCTGCAGGTCGCTCTGTTTACAAGAGGATCTTGCCGCCGATTTTGTAGAAGGCCAAAAGGCCACGGCTGCGGTACTCCTGCAGCGTGCGGGTGCTGAGCTTGAGCCGCTCGCAGACCTCCTCGCCGGTGAGATAAATCTCCCCGGCGAGCGTGGGTCGGGCCGAGGCGCAATAGCGCTCCAGCTTCTTCAATACGCCCTCCATGAGCTGGACAAACAGCTGCATTTGAGGGCTTTCTTCCGTAATGATTGCATGTTCTTCCATAGTTCATTCAGCTTTTGAGTTCAGTAATTCAGCGATGTCTCCGGCTTTGTAATAACACTTGTGCCCGACCATGGAGAAGGGGATTTTACCCGTATCTCTCAAGGTCTGCAGGGTGCGAGGGCTGATGTTCAGCCGGCGGCATACGGCGTCGTTGTCGAGCCATTCGTCGACCTCGGGCGGATTGCCAATGAGCCGCTCGATACGGTAGATAAAGTCGGTAAAGGCGGAGCGATGTCGCTCCCAAGCCTTACCGTCTACAAGGATGATTTGCATGGTGTTTTTGAAATATGAGGTTGTATAATTGGATTGGAGCAACCAGAGTTGCCAGCGTCACTTTCGATCCAGCGGACCCGTCAATCGAGTTGCCAGCATCACTTTTTCTCGAGCGTCCCCTTTCTCGGCGGACAGACCCGCAAGGCACGGCGTAGCCTCTGCGTCTGCTCGCTGCCCATCAGTGGACGAAGCTCTTGCGAGAGTGCAACCACACCGAAACGCACCAGCGCCAAAATGAAGCGAGGGACACTGGAGGCTTACAAGCAGACCTTCCTTGTTCCTGTCAAACTGACAGATCGTCGGGCGGTCTATTTGAGTAGGGCGACACAAGAGCGCGCCGACTTCGTTGTCCGTCGATTGGGAGACAGGGGCGCCAATCTGTCGAGCTTCGTGGAGCGCATTGTGCGCGCCCATTTGGAAGACTACGCCGAGGAAATCGAGGAATGGCGAAAGCTGTAATCCAAGCACACTGATTCATCAAAGAGTTCACGAACGATATGCAACCTAACAAGCAGTAACCATCTGAATGCAGGGCACGCAGTGATTGTAAGAAATACAGCGGGTACGTACCGGAGGTGACGACGGTAATGCAAGACGTCAGTTTGTTCCCACAAACTGCACTTGCTCCCCCGCCCTGTCCGGACGTGTGAGAGGGCCGTAATCACATCCGTTCTCATCGCCCACAACCATAGAATAAGCACCACAAAAAAGACCTATCCACATGAAAAGACACCCTAAAAGGGAAGACAAGAAGACAAACAAGACCGCCTTTATCAAGGTCAGATGCACGGCCGAGGAGAAGGAGCGGATCCGTTCGAGAGCCACGAAAGCAGGGCGGAAGTACTCTGACTACTGCCGCGAGATGTTGCTCAGCGGATCCGTCATTGCCGTCCCTCCGATGGGCGACAACGAGAAGGAGGCGCTCGCCATCCTCCGTCAGACGACGCTATTCTACGCGCACATTTCTAACCTGATTAAGGTCAAGGACGCCTCCTGGGTAGACGCAACGAAGGCACTCGCCACCTATGCCAAGATCGCTTTTAAGCGGTTCTTCAGCCCCCATCCGCTCTGCGTTCACACACTTCCAAGCCGAAAGCCAAATCGAGAGAAGCGCATCAAAAACGCCTGTAATTTAAATAGTCATAGTAACATTGCAGCCTCAAATGACAAGCGCCCTTTGTTTGTGCAGATTCTAGCAACCCCAAGCGCTTCGCTCGTTTCTACTTCGTTACCCGTCCAATGCCTACGACCGACTAACTTCTTCTTTTGCAGAGGGATATTTCCGAATAGTTTTCTACACCAGCTTTTTTACCTCTCACGTGATCAAATCTTGATGACGCATGAGTCTTTTTATCTCTTACGTGAACAAAATTCGATGACTCAAGAGCTTTTTCACCTCTCACGTGATCAAATTTTGATCACGTAGAAAACTATTCGGGAATATTCCCCTGAAAAAGAAGAAGTTACTTGGTCGTAAGCATTGGATAGGTAACGAAGTAGAAACGAGCGAAGCGCTTGAGGTTGCTGGAATCTGCACAAACAAAGGGCGCTTGTCATTTGAGGGCGCAATGTTACTATGACTATTTGAAAAACAGGCGTTTTTGATGCGATTCTCGCGATTTAGCTTTCGGCTTGGGAAAGGTCGGGATGGATGGAGTGGATGAACGTCGAACATCATATCCCCCTTCCTCTCCTCTTCTTCTTCACGGCTTGGTTTCTTAAGCGCCGTTGCCATGCGATCTCGGCATAGTCTGCGCCGTGCGTCTGCAGGGTTGTGACTTCGCCTACCTCCGAAAGAAGGCTGCCTGCGGTGTCTAAGGCGGTGTCCACAGTGGAGACCGCGACTTGTGCGATAGGTGTACTGTCGTTCGTGGATCTCATGGAGGAATGGCTGGATTGGATGATGGGCTTCTGTGCATTGCCGGACTCGAATTGCTTCGGCAGGGTTCGATAACCGAACTCACGGCCGATCTCGGAGGCCTTGAAACTGTGATCGCCGTAGGTGAACTTGAGTCCGTAGACTTTCCCCTGTTTGTTTTTCATGCGGTCAATCGTGACGCCGCTTTGGTGGAGTTCGTAGAGGAACACGGAGTGACCCGACAGGCCTTTCCTTTTGTGCTTCTCGAGCAGGGCGTAGCAGATGTTCCGAACCTGCTGCTTCGTTCGCTCTCTTGCGGGATCGGCTTGGACTTTCCGATGCGGTCGCGCAGAGTGGACTTCGTTGGCGATGGTCAGCCCGTACTTGTGGATGAGATTTTCGGCCACTCTGGCTGCCCGATTGCTCACAAAAGTGGTGTCGTAGACCTGCCCGCCAAGGCTGATCCGATTGGCGATGATATGGATGTGTAGATTGTCGGTGTCTTTGTGCGTGACGGCCACCCACTGGTGATCGTCCAATCCCATCTGTTTGGCAAAGAGCAAGGCGAGGCGGTTCAGAGTTTTGAACGTCATCAGTGGCTCGTCTTTCGGGGCGATACCGATCTCGATGCGCAGGAACTTGTTTTTGCAACGGCTGTTGTAGTTGTTGATCAGCCTCATCTCCTCGTGAATTTCCTTTGGCGTTTCGCCGCACAGGTTGTGGAGGGCGAGAATTCGGCCGAGTTTGCCTTCGCGAAAAACATACTCCAGCGCGTTACTTCCATGCGCGATGGCCTTACACTTTGCGATCATGGTCTTCGATATTTAAGCGCTTAAATACCTCTTCGTCGACCCGATAGTGGGGGCTGAAAAACCGCTTAAACGCGACCTTGGCATAGGTGGCAAGTGACTTTGTGGCATCTACCCAAGAGGCGTCCTTGACCTTGATCAGGTTGGAGATGTGTGCGTAGAACAGCGCCGTCTGACGGAGGATGGCGAGGGCCTCTCTCTCGTTGTCGCCTATCGGAGGGACGGCGATGACAGATCCACTCAGCAACATCTCACGGCAGTAGTCGGAATACTTCCGTCCTGCGTTCGTAGCTCTCGAGCGGATCTGCTCCTTTTCCTCAGCCGTGCATCGGACCTTGATAAAGGCCGTCTTGTTCGTCTTCTTGTTTTCCTTTTTGGGGTGTCTTTTCATGTGTGCTGTCTCTTTTCGTGGTGCTTATTCTATGGTTGGGGGCGATGAGAACGGATGTGATTACGGCCCTCTCTCTCGGCCTCCCAAGGCCGGGGGAGCAAGCGCAGTTTGTGGGAACAAACTGACGTCTTGCATTACCGTCGTCACCTCCGGTACGTACCCGCTGTATTTCTTACAATCACTGCGTGCCCTGCATTCAGATGGTTACTGCTTGTTAGGTATGCATATCGTTCGTGAACTCTTTGATGAATCAGTGTGCTTGGATTACAGCTTTCGCCATTCCTCGATTTCCTCGGCGTAGTCTTCCAAATGGGCGCGCACAATGCGCTCCATGAAGCTCGACAGATTGGCGCCCCTGTCTCCCAATCGACGGACAACGAAGTCGGCGCGCTCCTGTGTTGCCCTACTCAAATAGACCGCCCGACGATCTGTCAGCTTGACAGGAACAAGGAAGGTCTGCTTGTAAGCCTCCAGTGTCCCTCGCTTCATTTTGGCGCTGAAGCGTTTCGGAGTGGGTGCACTGTCGGCAGACGTTCGTAGACATCTACCTGGCCCTTTGCCGAGAGAAGGAGGCGCAGAAGGACAAGACGCTTAGTCTGTTTCAATAAGAGGCTACAAAGACAGCTACAAGAGATGCGCCCACTGATGGGCAGCGAGCAGACGCAGAGGCTACGCCGTGCCTTGCAGGTCTGTCCGCCGCGAAAGGGGACGCTCGAGAAAAAGTAACGCTGGCAACTCTGGTTGCTCCAATCCAATTATACAACCTCATATTTCAAAAACACCATGCAAATCATCCTTGTAGACGGTAAGGCTTGGGAGCGACATCGCTCCGCCTTTGCCGACTTTATCTACCGCATCGAGCGGCTCATCGGCAATCCGCCCGAGACCGACGAATGGCTCGACAACGACGCCATATGCCGCCGGCTGAACATCAGCCCTCGCACCCTGCAAACCTTGAGAGATACGGGCAAAATCCCCTTCTCCATGGTCGGGCATAAGTATTATTACAAAGCCTGTGACATCTCAGAATTACTGAATTCAAACGCTGAATGAACGATGGCAGAGCATGCAATCATTACGGAAGAAAGCCCTCAAATGCAGCTGTTTGTCCAGCTCATGGAGGGCGTATTGAAGAAGCTGGAGCGCTATTGCGCCTCGGCCCGCCCCACGCTCGCTGGAGAGGTTTATCTCACTGGCGAGGAGGTCTGCGAGCGGCTCAAGCTCAGCACCCGTACGCTGCAGGAGTATCGCGGCCGCGGCCTCTTGGCCTTCTACAAAATCGGCGGCAAAATCCTCTACAAACAGAGCGACTTGCAGGCGATGCTCGACCGGCATTATAACCCCATTCAAAAGCCTTCGGTATGACGATAGAAGAACTACGGCGCGCCAGATTAGCCGCTAAACAGGAAGCGATGGGCGGCATGGGCGGCAATGCCGAAACCAAGCGCAAGGCGGAAGTGGAGGCGGAGGCCAAGGCGGAAGAATCGCTATTTTTTGATCCGCCCGCAGACGGTAAGATGACAGCAGAACAACGGCAGGCCGTCTTGACCGCCAAACTAAAGGAACTGGGCGACTATGGCGTCAAGCATCGCACAGTAGAAGAGTCACCCTTCTTTGATCCGCCCTCAGAGATCGAGCTGGAAAGAAGCACCCCAGCTCATCCGCCGGAGAAAGCAGATGAGCCTAAGGAAGAAGTCATCTCAGCCGCTCCACCCGCTCCGGTCCATCGAAAGGCCAAGAGCCACAAGGAGGATTTGGCGACGTTCCGAGAGACATATCTCCAACCCGCGCGCATCAGCCACCGCAAGGCGGTCTACGTCTCTGACGAGACCCAGCAGAGATTAGACTTCGTTGTCCGCCGAATTGGTCTGCGAGGCGCCAGCATCTCGGGCTATGTCGAGCGCGTGCTTCGGGAGCATCTCGACGGGTACAAGGACAGCATCGAACTATGGCGGAAGCTCTGAACACATGTACGCTTAGCGTGCAATGCCCTCCCGAACACTTGCATGTATTGAGTGCAAGTGTTCAGGGTACGGGCACCTCCTATTCTGGGGCCCGGCAAGGTGTGTTTTTGTGCTACAAAAACCGTTTTGTGCTACAAAACGCCTTGCCCCCGGAGCCTTCTCTCCGCGGCGGTTTGGCTCCAAAGTCGCCACCTAATCTTATACGAAAAACCAGAGCCCCATGAATCACCCCAAGCCCCCCGAAATGGGACGCTAGCATCAAAGCCGACCCGGAGCTAAGGGAGCGATGAAAGGGAAGTGAAGGGGGCGATGCCGTTTGTCCATACGAAAATCGGGCAGACCCGAGGGACTTTCATCCCTTCGGCCTGCCCGATAACAGTTCGCTAGCACGCAGCTTTTACACAGCGAGCCTCCAACGCTAATTCTTGATCAACTTCTCGGTATAGGTCTGTCCGTCTTTGATCACACGCACGAAATACAGCCCTGCCGGAAGTCCCGCGATCGGGATCTGGAAAGTCGGCTGATTCGTCTGGAATGATCTCAGCATCGCCAGCCCGCTCCAAAGTTGGATTTCATACGTGCTCGTCGTGCCCATTGCCGAGGGCGATCCTGGGGCGCGCTGTTCGCCTTCCACCCCTGTCAGTTTGAGCGTCACCACATCCACGGCCGGGTTGGGGGAGAGGGTGAAATGGTATTTTGACGAGATATGAACACTGACATGTGCTGTCGTTCCCCTGCCACACTGATCTATTGCCGTCATGCGGAAGCTGCCAACCCCCTGCTTTATGGGACTGACGATTACAAGTGGGGCATGCCCTCTTAAGGAAATAACATCTGGCGTTTCATTATGCAATTCCCAGGTAACATCCATCACGTGTTTACTTCCTCTCATCGCGGCAAATTCGACGGTGTTATTTAATCCCAGACCTCCGAGCAGGTCGATGTGCAACGATGTTGAGGGACTAAATGGTGTGTCATGATCTTCTCCCTTGGCTCGTACAAGCGTCTTGACAGCTCCTGCCCAGACCTCTAAGGGGAGGGTTATATTCAGATGGGCTGAGCGTAAGGTTGCCCTTATCGTACATTCTCCCGAACCGTTTTTCCTGAACACAGCAGTTCTCGTTCCCTGCCCGGAAACCAATTGTAAGTTTCCATTGCTTGTACTCCATTGTATGGAAGTTCCGGACGGAAGATCTTGGATGGTATATGTCTCCTGACTACAAACGACAAAGGGACCAGAGATAGCAAATACTGAATTAACAGCCTTGTATGCGTCAATAAGACCATAACCGTAAGTGTGATCAAATCCAGGAGCTCCCAAATCCTTGGCCGTATTCTGTAGAATTGTTCGCACTTGTGCCTCGGTCAAAGCGGGATTCGCAGATAACATCAATGCTGCAACACCTGCAACTTGTGGACAAGCAGCAGAAGTCCCATTAAATTTAAGATAGTAATTACCAGTATAGTAGCCCAAATCACCCATTCTATCCGTTGTAACAACATCTCCGGGGGAACCTCCACTGGGAGCAACTAAATCCATTGAGGCGCCACGTTGACTGTAATTACGAATAACACCTCGATTGTCGATTGCTCCGACGGTAATAACCCCGTCTACATTGCCTGGGAAAGAAACGTCTTTTATGCTTGGATAGCCATTTCCAGAGGCGAAAACAACGACACATCCCTTCCCATTGCGACCATATCTTCTTGCGTTGTTTATGGCTGAAGTGATATCGTTAGAGGCAGGTCCTCCTCCCCAAGAACAACTAAGAATGTCCGCTCGTTGCCATGCCCATTTAATGGCCTCTGCAATTTCAATATTAGAACCAAAACCACCGGAAACAATCTGGTTTAGGTAATCCAAAATGACATAATCCGGTACGATGTTTACAGGGAGTATATTGATATTACTCGCTACACCTCTTATCCCAATAGAATTGTTTGTAGCGCCTATTATTCCGGCACAAGCCATTCCGTGGCCTTTACATGTAGATGATATATTCCCAGCATTTTGTGGAACTCCATATCCATTTGGATTACGAACGGTGTATCCCTCCAAAACTCGGTTACCCATATCTTCATGATTCCGATCTACACCTTCATCTATTACTGCAACTTTTATATTGGGGCTCCCATTCGTGATCTGCCATGCCGGCTCGGCATTGATATCAATACCTCTAATTCCACCATTCGGTCCGGTATTCTTTAGATAGTATTGAGCAGAATAAAGCGGATTATCCAACTTGTAGTCTGATAACATTTCTGGTTCACACCATTCAATTTCGTTTAAAGTGTTCAGCATTGCTATCACGTCCAATACATCTTTGGAATGATTCAGATGGCATCTCAGGATATACCTAGATCCATCCTTTTGCTCTACGGACACTTTTCCATAAAACTTCTCCAAGATGGGATCAATCATTCGGCCTTCTTTCATAGAAAGTACAATCCGAGGCAAAACAACAATTTTGCATTGATCTGGGTTTCTGTATACGTCGGAAACATAACCCAATGTATTTGCAACTGCTTCTTCTGCTGAAACAACAAGAAATCGGTTGGTGGAAATCTTATCGAATGACTTTACTATTTTTTGCTGCTGCCGAACACTCAAGGTATCTTCCATCGTCCTTTCGCTTACGACATCCTTTGTCTGTATAAAATACATCGTGCGGTCGGGTTTCAAATAGATATATTCCGATCCATACTGGTAACCAAGCTGAGCATATGTATTTATGCACGAGAGCATTAATACAATGGCTGATATGATTCTTTTCATCACACATTAATCATTACAAGGTTCAACTTCTCCAACATATTGAGGCCATCGATGGTCTGCTGTGGCAGGGCCACTCCATTCCTCATACCTGATAATTCTAAAACGTACCACATCTCCGATTTTTAGTTTGGGACTAAAATCACCTCTATTAAAGGTAATGGTAGAACCTATAGATAAATCTCCGCCAAATCGAGGAGTAGACGTGATTTCGATAATGTTATATTGCTCAAGTCCAATGCCAACCAGAGTGAGCACTTTTCCAGTATAGCATTGGGAGACGTCTTTTCCTTTTTCGCACCCTCCACCTGCCAGTAGAAGAAAGAGAGCGCTAATCCACAAAATGAACTTCGCCTTCATTTCTCATCATGTTTTCCGTTAATCACAAACTCCGCATTCGGATCGATTTATCTCGCTGCGCCTCCGGGGTGCGGTTCCTAAGGGCGCCCTGATAAGTCTGGCGGAGTATTATCTATGGTTTTCATATAAATAACCCGTTGAATATTCGACACAAATATAGCATATATAGTTGTAATACGAAGGTTATTTTCCATAATTCTTGGCGTTTTACTCTCAAAAGATCTCTTTTTCCTACAAATCAAACTTTTTATTCGATGAAAAACTTCGCTCTCCCCTGATTCCCGCTTCTCGTATCCTATAGAACTTACAGAGAGGGAAAACTTTCTGACAAGTGATCATTCGTCAGTTACTTGTCAAGTCCGATATGAGCGCGAAGGAAACACCCTCCGCCATCGACAGCATTTCGATAAAAGGAAGCTACGTAATCATCGAAGGGTAGGCCTCCGTAGCCGTTGCGGAAGTTTCGCAGGCTTCAAAACTTTTGCTGTGACGTTTGTCGAAGATTTTGGCGTCCTTTGCGGGCGAGAAATGAGATGTCTTACGACTACTGCAAAGTAACGAAAGCAGGAGAATCTCGCTCGTTTCCTATTCGTTCCCTTTGGGTGAGTAGAGCGATCAGTGTCTACTCATTGACAGATACTTGAGCTCTAACTCTTTTGTTTTATGGGGAAGTTCAAGTGTATCTACAACAATATATTCTTTCCTTCCTTTGATCTTCTTACCCATAGCAACTGCATCAATATAAGAGTCTGATTTTTAGAAGTTCTTTTCAGTATTCAACATTGAATCCTCATAGTAGAGCTCCTAATATACCACTCATTATCAAGCAGTTGTGCGTGTAAAAACTTTAATACACTTATCAAGAAAAGGTATGGCTTTTTGACTACACCTAACTCCCCCCCAGTCACGCTTCTTTCATCGCTTTATACCTGTTGTAGTCATGTAGTAAGATCTAATCGATGAAAGGAAAAAAGTCTACATTCTCACCTTAAGCCAGCCATACAGGAATCACTCTGACGCCGCTTGTTGCTTCCGGATCAGCTTGTCCATGTCTTCTGAGATCTTTTTGTCCGTCACCTGCGCATAGATCTGAGTGCTGGATATGGACGCGTGCCCCATCATCTTGGCGATGCTCTCTATCGGGATGCCTGCGCTGAGCGACAACGTCCCGAACGTATGACGAGCCATGTGGAAAGACAGGCGTTGTCTGATGCCACACGCCAGCCCCACAGTGCTCAGTTTGTTATTCATCGTACTGCGGCTGCAATCGCGTGGAAAGACAAGGCACTCGCCTTTTTCTTTCATCGTCTGACCCTTTCTTTCTTGGCATCTGCTAAGGATCGCCTCCGCAATCGGATGTAACGGCACGATAGACTCCACTTCCGTCTTCTGCCTTTCCTTGCGGATATACCTCCTACCGTCGGCCGACGTTTGGATATGAGAGAACTTCAGGCGCTCCATATCCGCAATGGCCAGTCCGGTGAAGCAAGAGAAGAGAAACATTTGCCGGGCTTGCTCTGCTTCTCTATCGTTCACTTTCAGCGCCATGAACTTGGCCACATCGCTCTTTTGCAAGAAGCGAATCTTCCTCTCATCCTTTTCATAGATGGCATCCTCAAAAGGGTTGTAGCGAATGATCCTTTTACTGACCGCACGATACATCAATCGGCTCAGCCAGCAGAGGTGCCGATTAACCGTCTTCGCTGCAAACCGCTTCTTCTTGAGATAGAAGCGGAAATCCTCAAATATAATCCGCCAATCAAAAAGTACAAGGTTTCCAATCAAAAAGTACAAAAACGGGACGTGTTTTTCGCGCCCCGTTTTTTGTATCCCTTTCACACCTCGAAAGGGGGCATTTTCGCCCCTTTTGATCGTCTACTTTACTTCTTGGAAGGTTGTCGAGTAGATCAGATTGAACACGACGATCTTATTGCTGCGCGTCTGCATTGTGGCACGGCTGCGGCTGAGGGCGGAAACCGTATCGCCCAGCGTCTCACCTTGGAGGGCATCATGTAGCTTTTCCACCGTATCGAGCATTTGCAGGGCCATGTCGCGCACCTTTTCAGGGGCGTGGTTGTGCGTTTCGCCAGCCGGTGGAAAGGCCACGCGTAGGGTGATGTCAGCCATTACCAATTGCGTATTCACCTCCACGGCAAGGTCACGGCAATTCGTGTAGTCGATGCTCAGCAGACAGCAAGGCCATTCCACGGGCGGGCGTTCGCTGGATGCGCTCAGCTGCCCGCGGTCGAAGTCTATAAAACGAATCTCGGGCACACACTGCCCGATTCGGTCGCATAAAGCGATAAACAGTTCCTTATTCATTGCCTCTATTCTATTTGATTACAGTATGCCATCGATGGCCTCATCGAGACGCTTTTTGATGCGGTCGGCCATGTCTCGAGAATAGCCCATGAATTGCCGCTTGGGGATATTCATGTGACGCGTGTGCGCCTTTACCGTGCCCGGGGCGTCGCCGGCATCCACCTTTTTCTTATTCGCTTTGCCCTTCGTGCTGCGCACGTAGGACTGTATAGCCACATCCCCCTCGAACCCCTCATTGTGCACTTGTGCGTAGGGCACTTGGGCATTACCGGCTGAGATGACGACCTTATCCGGCCCCACGTAGGCGGGACGGATACTATTCATCAGATTACCGCTTTGCACCAATAGGGAGCCGCTCTTTTTCGGTCTGCCTGGTATCCACGGAGATCCATCGAACCCTTTCACCGCAAAGCGCTCTTTGTAATACTCTACGGCTGTCTCTGACACAATGGCAGGCGCAGTGCTCAAAATCTTTTCCGGTAACGCCTTCAAATAATTCTTGAACTCATCTATATCCATATTCTGTTCCCTGTTTCGTTGTATATTTGCATTGAAGTTTGCAGCCACGGTTAAGGCTGATGGCCAACACCTCGGGGATGTATGGGGACTCCAGCCGACTGTAACAGCTACAGCGTGAGATGCAAATCAATCCCCCAATAAGCCGGAGTCCATCCGGCTTATTTTGTTTTCGGGGCTTTCTTAATCAGCAACCCGCGACGCACATTCTTATCCCTTAGTACATACCACGATTTTAGCATCAGCTTCGCTCGTTCAACTTTTCCAATCACGGCGATCGCCTCATCTTTGTAGTATTTGATCATTATGTAATTGTTGACTGCCCTCACATGGGTGTTCCTATCTTTTCGATCTCGACCAAGCCACACTTCATCAGGCGCATCAGCTACTTCCCGGATGGCATTCAAAAACTCAGTACGGAAAGCCCGTTTCTTTACTATATCTGTAGAGTGCGCAGTAAACGCCTTCTTTGTCATCTGCCACACACGGCCGACATAGTCTTTCACCTTCAATAGTTCCATGCCGGCCTCAATGACTTTATTCGCATCAAACCATTCTTCCGGTGATCCCTTGTATTTGGGTACCTCTTTTTTTGCTTCCTCTTTTAGCACATCGATCGATCCCTCAACGCCCCATTCGTCTGGGGTGATCTGCTCGATCGTCTTGCTGGGCATATCCGTAAAGTTGCGGATATACATCTGATTCTCCGTGAACACCGCGGCCTCATTAGCTCGATTGATGCCGAATCCCTGTGTCTCGCACCGTTTCCATTCGGGCGATTCAAGGTATTCGTCGCATTGCGCACGCATGCCCTCTATATCTAATTCGACCGCCTCATGCCTCATTCTGGGGGTAATGTAGCAACGGCAGTTCCACCCGTTGGGTGGCATAATCTTTTGCCAGCGCGGATCATTGACCGGCAGGATTAGCCCCTCTAAGACTTGGTGCTCCTGCCTTACACGGTTATCTCCCACGGTACGGTATTCCCAAAAGGGGAACACGTTCGTTTGCGCCATAAGGCGCCGGTAGGTGCTTGCCGATTCGGCCACGGATACGGCCGTATTGTACTCCGTGCGCAGCCATTGCTCATTGTAGACCTTTAGCAGCGCTCTGGCTTTCTTTCTGAAATCGCTGTAGCCCTTGCTCTCGCGGAACAGACGGTTTAATTCACTCACTTCGGCCAGTGTTTTGGCGGCTGAGAAATGAAACAGGTTTTGCTCCAAGGCGGTGATGTAAGCATCATCGTTGGCATTGTAGACAAAGCCACTATCAGCCAGACGGACGTCCGCGCGGCGATAGCCCTTTCGCAGTCCGCGGATGAGCTCCGTGTGGGTGTAGGCGAATAGTTCGGCGCTGAAATAAGCGTGGCCCTTTGTCTCAATCGTCTGTCGGATCAGGGCATCCGCAAGCGTGGCTTCCGAGAGTGTGAGGATGTCGGATGTCGCCCGGCCGTATGACCGGGCGGGGACGAAAAAATCGAACAACCGGGTAAAGAAGTTGCCGCGGTCGCGATCCGCATGTTTCACTTTGCGACTTGTCGGCGCATCATCCTCCGATGCCTTTTTGTCAGGCACGGTGGCGTCTGCTTTGCCCTTGTCGGGGGCGGTTTCTTCGTCCGTTTCTTCTTCCTCACTGTCCCCCTCGGGCACGCCAAACAGCGGCTGCGCCTGTCGGCGGGCGATAGGCTCGCCAGGCTCGGGCAGGGGGATGTTGTACTTTTCATGCAGGTAGCTCTGCGGGATGGGTAGGATGTCCGAGAGTTGAACGATTTCGGGCACCTCGAGCTCACGTTTGGCATCCATGTAGCGGAACTTCCCGCCAGTGATCGGATAGCCGCGACGGATGAGCATGGGCACAAAATAGCGATTGAGCATACGCTCCACGAACCGCCTATCGGCGCGGTGCTTCTTTTCTTGAACAGCCATGTGCACCTGCCCTTGCGCCAGCGAACTGCCGTCTACGGTGGTCATCGTCTGCCCCAAAATGGTGATCAGGATTTCCTCCGTACAAGCCTGTCGGAACTCTTTATATAGAAGCCCATTGCCAGACGCTGCGTTGGCTTCCTGCGTGGCCTCTGTCTCTTTGGGGATAACGAGATAAGGCGCCGATCCGGCCGTCTCGAAGGCGCGGATCAATTCGCGGCGGCTGGCCTCGTCCATTGCACTGTATTTGCCGATGCGCAGGGGCATGCCGAACAACTCGACAAACTGCGCCCAGTCGCCAAATCCGCCGCGTTTGTAGATGACCAGTGGCGAGACCTTCAGCAATAGCCCGAGATCGTCGTCTTTGCCCCACTGAATGATCCGATCATCACCGGCGTAGGAGATACCGCGATCATCCGTCTGCTGCCTTACAATCTCTTTCAACTTCGGGCGGATGTGCTTCCGATTGATAGACGTAAAGCGGAAGGCTCGATCCTCATCAAAATCGAACTCATCGACGGAGATACCCCAGAATTTGGCCATCATAATCTCGCCGATCAGTTCCTCGAACTCGACCGTATCCATCAGATCATACATCACATCCACGTCTTTGTTGTCGATCGTGAACGACAGATCGGCGTCTTTGACGGCGTCGATACGTTTATCGATGGCGTCGGCAAGCACGCCATCCAGCAGGATGTCACTATACAGGTCGTAAAGCTTTGTACGGTTGCCATTGTCGGCCATACGCAGTGCGGAGCGCCATGCGGCCACATCGTGGACGGTGCGCACCACAGGCTGCACGATGATCTGCGTAGAGATGGGGCCAGCGGCGGCCTGTTTATGCTTCGTTTTATTGCTCATTAAATGGCGTTTAATCGGTGTTTAATCAGTGCTTAATAATGCTGGCCGCGTTTGGGATTGCTGCCAAAGTGGATCTTTCCGATCGGCGACTCATTGCCGGGCTCAGTGGTGCGTGGGGGTAGGTCTGGCGAGAGATCGCCCTTTTGCACAAGCCGCAGCCACGCGATAGCGCTGTCGTAACGCTTTTCGCGTAGTTCCATATCGATACAGGCATTGCCGAGGTTCACAAAGTGCCACACGGCAATGTCTTTGACAAATAGCAGCAACAGCGCATTGCGCGCCTCACCCTCAGCCGAGAAAATGGCAGCCGTGTCGAAGTCATGCAAGTAGCTTTTGGCCTCGGCAATGGCAGCATCGATGGCGGCCACGGGTATGGCCTCTGTGTCGCGGCTAATGACGGCCACCGTCTCGTCATGCAGGTGGGTATAAAGTTCGTCGACGGTCAGAAACATGGGGAAAGAAGTGAAAACGAAAAGTGAAAAACTAAGCCTGCCCGGCGCTCAGCTGGGCGATGATTTCACGCTCACGGTCGGAGATTGCCCATGCCACGCTGGCTACCTTTTCCGCCTTGAGGCGGTCGGCCTCACGAAGGGCTTCTTCCATGCGAGCGGCTTGTTGGTCAGACAGCAAAAAGCCACCGCCATAGATGTACTTCTTCACTGCCTGTTGGCTGTCCAAACGGCGGACAAACGTGGCCCCACTGCGAGGGATCGAGAGCGCTACGCCGTGGCTGGCGCAGCGGGACAGATCGGAGAATGTCAGCAAATGCGAGGGGTAGCTATAGCGCGGCAAAGGATCTTTGCTACGCATAGCCGTCGTGAGGCGCTCATAAAGATCGGGCACGGACATGGCCAGCGTGTCCCCGAACAGGTTGCTGGCAAAAGAGGTGCGCACCGCGGCGCCGTTCTCATAAATCACATCCGCGCCACAAACGAGGCGTGTGTAGGGCGCATCGAGGTTGAAAATTGTTTTATGCTGAGCAAACAGGAAGAAGCGTACGCCGCGCTCCAAGTACCAGCGTATGATCTCGGCAAACTTTGAAAACGGCGGATTGTCCACCACGACGCACCCGTCGGGATATTCCACTCGGCGATAATCCGTATCCGGCCAAAAGGGGCGTACGATCTGGGCGCCGCGGAGGTCGACCTGTTCGCTGAGCCAGCCGTGCACGATGTCGTACACCTCGGGCGGTGTGTAGCAGTCGTCAGAGGTACGTTTGCGCTCGAATTTGGCCACGAAGGCCTCGTAATCGTCTTGCCTCTTTTTCATCTGCCCCCCCTCTCACACGATGGCCGTGATCTTGTCCAGATTCACCCAGTAGGGGACGTCTTTCTCGTTGTAAAACTTCACTTGTCGGCGCTCGAAGTCGACGGCTGTCACGTAGACTGTCCGCCCATCTATCAGCCGCGCCTTGGTCTTTCGCGTGAAAGCGAGAGCGTCGAACGCTTCGGGGGTGATCGGGGTGGGGCCTTGCACCAGCGTAGGCTGCGGCTTAACCTCCGGGGTACCCGGCGCGGCTGGCCGAATAGATGGAATAACCGGCGGCTCGATCGGCATGGGGTTCTGCGGCGGAACGGGCACGGCTTTGCGCTCGAAGTCGGGCGTGTAGGTCACGTTCGGATCGCCACCGGCCATGTAAAGGGCTACCTGCCGGGCGATGGCAGTCATCTTTTCGCAATAATACTTCTTGCGGGCGCTGTGGATGTCCGTGATCCCGAGGGCGCGGTAACGCTTTACGGTGGCCTTCTCATAGTCGAGCTTCAAGTCGTCAATGCCTTCGCCGGTCTCGAGCGCACGCTTCGCGGCGGGGCTGAAGAGGGTACCCCAAACGACAGGCGTGCCCTCGATTTTGTCGATCACCTCCGAGGGGGTGTCCGTCTTGAGGTTCACGCGCCAAAGCGGTTTTTGAATGAGCTGCAATTTAGCCCGGGCGAAGTCTATATGGCTGGCGTAGTTGGCATACGGATCGAGACTTCCCTCTACTTTGTCATCTCCCAATCGGCCGCTTTGCCCGCGGCGGGCCTTGATGTTGCAGTAATTGTAGTCGCCTACGGGTCTCATGCCTGCGCCGGTGTCCAGCACATCCATCGAGATCAACAGCTGGCGCATGGCGTCGCTGAGCGTGTCGTCTGCCTCGAAGTAGGCGCGGTCGCTGGCTTTGATGAATGCAGGCCGGGTATTGGCTCCAAAGGCGCCCTTGACGGGTTGCCCCAGGTAGCTGTAGGGGACATAGGTCGGGGTAAACTCCGGCGGGATGGTGGTTTTGGTTGGAGTGTTCATTGTTGTTGAATCGTTTATTTGTTGGGTTGTTGAGGGGGCGGTTGGTGGCCATGCAAGGTGTCATCTGCCTTCTTCCGTAGAATCTCGGCGAGGTTATCCGTCCCAAGGGCTTCAATCACGGCTTGCACGATAGCCTCAGAGCGGCGGCGGGTCTTTTCGTCGGCCTTTTCGCGTATGCTGAGAATCTCGATAATGCAGAGACAGACACTTATCAGACAGGTAATGACGGGCAACCCTACGATGGGGTACAGCTTCATCAATACAAACAGATGCGAGAAATGCAGCATGTGGTCGATCATGGCTGCAATGATTACGGCGCTCTCATAGATGACGAACTTCGTAACGCTACGGCTGAGCGGGTTCGAGCGGATCTCTTGCTTGCTCTCTTTGGCCTTCCGTATGCCGCTGATGAGGTCTGCGATGATGGCGATTAAAACGAATACGAAACACGCGGTTGCCACGGGAAACATGGCTCCAGTGCCCTCAAAGAGTACTTCCATTTGTTTGTTGTTAGTTGTTGTAGGTGTTAGAAAAACAGGGTGCCCCGCCCCGGTTATGGTCAGGGTGGGACACCCTCAAGGCAGTGGCTACGCCATAACCACCACCTCGCGTTCGATCAGCAAATACCCCTCAGTGGTACGGGAAAGCGTGACCGCTTCACCGAAAGAGGGTCTGTAGAAATTCATTCTGAAACCTCCTCCACCGAGCGGGGCGTTCAGCTCAAACTTGGCGACAGGTGAAAAGATTGTCGCCGATGCACCTGCTGCGATATTCGCAGAGAGCGGAACAGAGACACCATTCACCGTTGGAGCATCCCCCGTGCCTGTAGTGACTTCAATGGACCCACGCGCACTGTTGTTCTTCACGTTGTATTTGTGGACGATGCCGGTGAAGGCAGGCGCCTCAGGCTGATGGCTTGTGATGGATGTATTCAGTATCATAAGATCACCACGTTAACGGTTAGCGACTCTTCTGGCTGCTTGGCGCACGCAAACGTCAAGCGGCCCTCTTCCTGTGCGGCCGCATAAACGCCGCATCTCCCATAAACTACAATCGAAGCCGGCGCGGGGCTTACGATAAGTGTATTTTCAGCCGTCACGCCTTCCACAGCCGCCATCAGCTGCTTTGTATCGGTATTCCAAGCTGAGACCTCAAGCGTGACCGTTTGCGTAACAACCTTGGCAGCCTCCCCCTTTTCGCCCTTCAACGAAGCAAGGAAATCAGACTTGCTGCCTTCATTGCCGGCCTCTTTCCAAAGGTCGTACGTGCTTTCGCCGGCGTCACCCTTTTCACCTTTCTGGGCAGCAAGGAAGTCAGACATGCTGCCCTCGTTGCCTGCCTCTTTCCAAAGGTCGTAAGTCGATTTACCGGCGTCCCCCCGCTCGCCTTTCTGCTTAGCCAGAAAGTCGGACATACTGCCCTCGTTGCCTGCCTCTTTCCAAAGGTCGTACGTCGATTTACCAGTGTTGCCCGGTTCACCTTTCTGCTTAGTGAGGAAGTCATCCAGGCTGCCTTCGTTTCCCGCCTCTTTCCAAAGGTCGTACGTGCTTTTGCCGGCGGCGCCCTTCAATGAAGCAAGGAAGTCAGCCTCGCTGCCTTCGTTGCCTTGCTCTTTCCAAAGCGTATAAATATCCTTACCGGCTGCGCCTTTCAATGAAGCAAGGAAGTCAGCCTCGCTGCCTTCGTTGCCTTGCTCTTTCCAAAGCGTATAAATATCCTTGCCGGCTGCGCCTTTCAATGAAGCAAGGAAGTCAGCCTCGCTGCCTTCGTTGCCTTGCTCTTTCCAAAGCGTATAAATATCCTTGCCGGCTGCGCCTTTCAATGAAGCAAGGAAGTCGGACATGCTGCCCTCGTTGCCTGCCTCTTTCCAAAGGTCGTACGCCGATTTACCGGCGTCGCCCTGTTCGCCTTTCTGCTTAGCCAGGAAGTCGGACATGCTGCCCTCGTTGCCTGCCTCTTTCCAAAGGTCGTACGTCGATTTACCGGCGTCGCCCTGTTCGCCTTTTTGCTTAGCCAGGAAGTCGGACATGCTGCCCTCGTTGCCTACCTCTTTCCAAAGGTCGTACGTCGATTTACCGGCGTCGCCCTGTTCGCCTTTCTGCTTAGCCAGATAGTCAGCCACGCTACCCGTGTTGCCCTGCTCTACCCAAAGCTCGTAGGCACTTTTGCCAGCCTTTCCCGGTTCGCCTTTCAGCTTAGCCAGAAAGTCGGCCACGCTGCCTTCGTTGCCCTGCTCTTTCCAAAGCTCATAGGCCGATTTGCCATCCTGCCCGAGCCGCTGGTCGAGCGCTACTGTTACGTTAAACTCTTTTCCTTCCATGTCTTACGTTGTTTAATTGTCTACTACTTCAATACCTGTGTTCACTTCGCCCGAGGCGATGTCATAGAATCCATCCGGGAAGGTGGCATCATAGATGCGCGTCCGGAAACGTGCAAAGAGGGGGCCTTCGGTGAATCGGGGGTTGTCGAGGCCTACGACCACCTGCCCATTATCCACCTTCAATCCCGGGGGGAACGCTTCGCCGAGCTTTCGCCCGACGACGATACGCCGCGACCGCGACGTGTAAAACTCAAATAGCAGATCGCACTTCGTTGGATCGACGGGGTTGCCCATTCGGTCCGTAATGTCGATGCGAAACTTTGCATCCGATTGCTTTTGCAAATACTGTCTGTCCATACTTCGTATAATCGTTAATGGTTCGTTGTCTATACTTCCGGCCGCGTCCACGCATAGGGGCGGCGCTGAGTGAGGTAGTTCGGATCGGCCATATTGCGGTATGCCTCACGCTCGAATCGGATAGCCCGGTAAGCAGTGTGAGCGTCGCGGAGACGCAGCATTCCCCATAGCCATTCCAGCATATAGATGAGGTAGAATCCGAGGAAACCCGTTTCGCGCATCTGCGCCGTGTGGATGGCCTCATGCCGCAGGACGGCTTCGGATAGCGGCCGATACTCCCGCCGAGCGAATACGACGCCCAGCAGATTGATGGCCGTAAAGCCACGGAAAGGCACGAGGCCGTTGTAGATCACTTTCATGCTTTCGCCTTCTTTTCAGGCGTACCGCCACCCATAGACCGGAACGCACTGGCCACCTCGTCCACAATAGCGGCAAACGCGGCCTTCTTTTCCGCCTCTGTCAGGTTGCTCCCTTTATCGAGGTAAAAGCTGATCCGCCCATCCGGAAAGGCCGAAACACTGCCGAGGTTCCGATCCTCACGTTCGATCGAGGCGTTCAATTCCATCGTTCTTCCGCCTTCTTCCGTGATGTTGTACCGGATCGACAGCGTGCCCGCCTCGTCGATCTTTGTCACGCCCTGTCTGATAATTCGTTGCAGTTCCATTTCTATTATTCCCCTTTCACGTCCACGGCCGCCGCTTTGACGTCGCGGATAACTGAGTGAATAAATTGCCCGGTGAGGGTCTGAATAAGCAGTGCAAACTCATCGTCAGAAAACTCTGTTTCCTCCCCCTCGGGAGCGTTGTAAACCTTGCGCGCCAGCGTGTCGAGCTCGAGCGTTAACGAACGCCCATAGATGGCATTGCCGAACGCCCGCCGCTGGTCGAGCACCTCGAAGCGCCCCGGCTCTACTTCTAATTTGATCCTACTGAAATCTATTCTTTTCATATTGTCTATTGTTTGATTGTTGTTATTGCCAGCATAGCAGCCTCGTCTTGGAGTCCCATACAACTACATGGTAGTCATTCCCTCCTATGGGCTGAGTGGTGTGGTTCTTATGCGGTAGATCCATTCTTATTTGAGCGTAACTATGCCAATCAGAGTCCAATCTCCCAACTCGGAGTTCGATCCCCCCCCCTCCGCTCTGGATGCTCAACTCTCGACCGTTCAGACTTGTATTTGAACTGCTTCCATAGGTTGGATTAAATTCTCCTTTTAGACCGAAGCCGCTGAGTTCCATGTTCATCTTATTGTTTTCTAAAGCTGTTGCTATTCTAATGCCTCCAGTCGGAGACATAGACATTTGATGGTTAAAGCTATTTTTGACGGACGCCCAAGATGTTCCAGCTGATGAGATGTTTTTGTCTTCTATAACAAATCCTCCAATCTTCGCAGCCTTCGATAGAATCAAGTCCGCGTCAAGTAGCGAGGTAATGATCTTGCCTTTGTCAATGATGGTGCGGTTGCCATACTTCACGCGGTTAAGGTCAATGTCGCCGGAATTGACTTGTTTTTGCAGATTGGACGTAAACCTTTCCTCCGCGTCTAAACGGGTGTGTGCACTGTCGGCCAAGTCTCTTGTAGTCTTTAGACCGTCTTTATACGAACCAAAGGAGACGACGGCATCCATATTGATATTCTTCGAGATCATATTAATCGCCGTCGGGCTTTGGGTGATGTACGAGGCGATCGTGTCGCCATTAGCCAGCTGCGCGGAGGCGTATAGTGCATTGCCTTGTGCGGTGGTTATAAAGCCCGCCGTTTGCAGTCGGAAGATCTTATCCTCGGACGTTGCTTGCCGATTCAGCAGGCTGTTCACCTGATTTTGCGACCACGTTTGCAGCGCCGCGAGCTGATCCTTTGTTCCCCCGGCCGTGACATTGATACGCCCCACCTCACCACGGATCTGATCGGCAAAGACCTTGAACTCCGAACGGGTCTCATAGATCGAGAGATCCGGTTTGTCCGTCAGGTTGCTGTATCCCACGGAGCCCGATTCAATGCGAATATTCCCGCCGATCACCCCCTCGGCCACGTTGAAATACGTCCGGCCGTCGGGGCTGATGATGTTGCGGATGCGCATTTGCCCGGGCAGGATTTCCGTGTAGCCATAGGCCGTGGCAAAGCTGCGTTCCCCGCCCGATTCAGACGAAAGCAGCCCCACGAGGAAGTAATAAAAGCCATCGCCCGGGTCATACTTGTATGTCTCTTGCAACAGGAACTCGCCCGACGTGCCCCCTTTGGCGCATTTGGCCACGAGGTAAAAGGCCGACTTTTCACCTCCAAGGAAGGGCGAGGTGTAGCCCACCACGTCCCAATACTTATAATCCGTCGCTTTGTGTGCTGATGAGGTCTTATTGATGCCCATCGTCATATGCTTCAGGATGGCAGCCGGAGCCGTGAACACCTTCGTCTCATTATTCATCTCGAACAGCGGGATGATTTCGCGCTGCGTCTCCGTCCGGTTGTCGACGAACATGAATTGCTGATACTCGTTGCCCACCAATACGGACATCGTGCGCACCCAGATGGGATTGACGCCAGCCGAAAAATTGTCCAACGCCTTTTCCAGCATATCCTGCGCCTCTTTGGCATGCTCATAGGTGCGCGCCGTCTCGTGACGCAGCTGCCGGAAGCCCTCTTCCGTTGTTACCTCGTTGCGATCGATCTTACCCAGCTGCCCCGACACGCTGCCCGGCGATGCCACATTCGAGAGCTCGAACTGGGGGCGGCGCGGGGTGTTCACCGGCGTGCGTACCCCAGTGATGCGGATCAGCAGGCCATCCGTGGGGGCGTACTTATCTGACTCGAGCAACACGAATCCACCTTTGACGACGCGGCTGCCGATCTCTATCCAGTGACGGTCGGCATACAGCTCATCCAGCTCGGCGGAAAAGGTGTATCGCTCTACTTCGTTTTCATATTTCACCCGCACGGCCTCCCGGAACATCTCCCACGAAGCGCCCGTCCGTGTGGCATTGTCACACACATAAGCGTCGGGCAGCGAGCAACCGAATACGGCGTAGGTGTCACCCACCTTGGGGATGTAGACCGTGCCGCCGGGCATGGCGATGCCGTCGTACGTAGTTTGCACGAGCTCGAAGCGGCGCCCGTCGTGCTTATATTTCAGATCGAACTCCCGGCCGGTGAGGTTTCCACTTTGGAAAATGACTTTCATCGTCTGCCCCGCGATCAGCGCCTTATTGTAGTCGAGGGCCTCAGGGATGGAACTGTCGATGATGTCGTAATTCACATGGCCATCTTTACCGGCGATCATCTCGACGGACGAGACCGTGCCCACGCGCTTGGGGTAGATCTGCGACAGGTCGATGCTATCCTCGACAAAGGTCAGGAGCGGCCGGTCGGCACGGGTGATCTCCGTACCTGTCGCATCCGTTTTGTAGCTGCGCGCCGTGGCGGCGTTGAAGCCCGCTTCATCGGCGAACTTCGTCCCATCGAAAGCGATCGTTTGCGACTTTGGAAGCAACAGTTCCACACTGCCATAGGTCGAGGCGTCGATATTCTTCCGCCCGCCCTGTACAAGCAGGATCTCGCAAGGCTTCTTTGCCCCGAAATTGTCACGCGACACGCCCGGCTTCAGCCCGCAATCTCGCCCGTAACGCAGGCGCAGCGGGTTGGCTTTGTTGTATTCCACGCGGCGCAGGTAGATGGCTTTGCCCCGGATCTCCCATTCCGTTTTGAACTCATCGGCCAGCATTTGCAGGGCATCGGCGCAGGAGGTGTGGCTGTATGAAAGCGTCTTTTCCGTCGCCTCAATGCAGCCGCCCACCGTCCAGCCGCTATCCCTGCGATTAAGTGCCTTCACGATCAGCTCCAAGTGTGCCCGCGGTTTGGCCGTGTAGGCAAACTTCAGCAGGTTTTGAATCGTCGTGTCGCGCACTTTGTACTTACGCAGGGCAGCCTCTGGGCCTTCCATCGTCACGGTGTATTCGAAGTTGCGGTCGCCGTGGCAGATGAATTTTTGCGCGCTTTCCAGCCGGTAGCGCGTACCTCGGAAATCGGTGTAGGCCCCTTCCGGGATCTCCACATATTCAGGCAGGGAATAGTAGAGCGTCAGCAGCTTTGTCTGATGGATCCGATCCTCGAGGTAGCTGCCGTCGTCCGGCTCGACATCGAGGATCAGCGCATCCTTTTTATCGTAGATTTTCATCGGATCACCGTCAAATTCAGTTCAAACTCATACAGGATGAAACCGGGCCGGAGGGCGATAAGCCGCGTGCCCGTACATTCGCGATAAAACACGGGGTAATCCTTTCCCCGGTAGTTCAATGTGTGCTCACCCGGCGCCGTAAGTCGGCCGAACAGGGCGTCGCGGCAGCTCCACATGGCCGCCGTTGAAACGGCTTTTAAGCAGCATTTCAACGCTATTTCTTTGGCATTGAAACGCACGATGCCAGTGTCGTAGATGCGGCCGTCGCGGGTGGCGATCTCCCGGGTGAGATTCTGTTTTACCTCAGCCGGGCGCAGTAGGCTGTCACGCCCTTTTTGAACGAACACACCGAAATCGGCCAGATTGATGCCGTCGAGGGTGTAGGCCGAACGGATGACGTGCGTGCCCGGCGATTGCCAGACGGCCGCGTCAGTGCGCTCAGGTTCGTCGAGCTCGAACAGCGGGCGGAATGATTGCAGCGGCCCGTAATCGCGCAGCTCGTCGAAGTTGGTCAGGCGCAGGCGGAATGTTCGCCCGAGGGAGGGGAAAAGGATAGACCGATAGCCCGGCACAGCTAACGCCGCCACAAACCCGCGGACGTCGGCCTTGGGACCGGAGGCCACGCAGTCGATGCCCACCGTAAGGGGTTGCAGCTTGGGCGCCTTCAGATCCACCTCGAGCCCGTCGTGTTCCGGCCAATCATTGGCAGCCGGCTCTTTCATAGCCGGGTAGGCCAGCAGGTCGTTGTATCCGCCCCGTACCACCCACACGCCAAAGGCCGCCCGGGCGTCCACGCCATCGATGTAGATATTCGCTTTCATTTCCGTCTTATCCGTTATGCTGTTCGCAGGGTCACCCCGCGGGAATTGATTGTTTCCAGTTCGCGTTTCATGCTGCCGATACCGCTTTCGATCTGCTCGAGGCGCCGGCAGTGCGATGTGTTATCTCGTATCTCTGTCAGTATGGCCACACCCGCCACAAGGGTCTGATTGATCCCCCCTACGGACAGTTTGATGGCGTCTTGATAGATCAGCAGCGCCGTCAGACGGCCCTCGATGGCCGTAGCCGTGTCCTGCGTAATGCTTTGGATACTCTTCGTTGTGCCCGTGCGGCCGTCCTTCGCCTTATCATCTTTCTCGCCGAACTTGGTGTAGCCGCGCTCCTTCGCGCGCTTTTTGACCTTATTCAGCAGCTCGATGTATCGGTCGTCGCGCTTGGTCATCTCTTCCATCAGCTTATCGAAGTCGTCGAGTACATCCTGATCGCCGCCGGGCTTCAGCGATTCGACAAGGTTCTTCTTGAAATCCTCGAACACGTCCGAAAAGATGGCCGAATACAGTAGTTGCGTGATAAAGTCCTCGAGCGAGTCGGACGCCGTGGCAAACATGGCCTTACTGGCATCCTCGCCCGCCTTCCACGCTCCCACGATGGCGTTGCGCAGGTTGTTACCAATGTCGCCGGCCAGGCTTGTGGCGATCTCGCCGAGGCTTTCCTCCGCCTTTTTGACGGCATCCTGCCAATCGAGGGCGTTTTGAAGCAGCTGCTTCGTCTTATCGTCTACCTGATCGGTGTTGATCAGTGTTTTCGCCAGCTCTTTATTCAGGTTGCCGGCCTCGTCCACAAGCCCCGGGAAAACCTTCATCAGATCATCCGTGACCTTGTTTTTTTTCTTGCTGAATATGCCCGCAAGCAGTCCGCCGATCGTCCCCACCACGGCGCCGATGGCCGTTCCTATGCCCGGAATGATCGAGCCCACGGCCGCGCCGGCCAGTGCCCCCGTGGCCGCCCCTTTGACTACGTTGTTGCCGTCGACTACGTTGCGCAGGTCGACGTTGGCCTGCCCCTTATGCAGCTTGCCGATGGCATCGGAGTAACCATCCATTGCCTTATTCAGCGCTTTGAAGCTGTCTTTGATCTCACCGGCGTAGTTGCGCACAAAGGCGCCCGACTTGCTTTGCAGGCGCAATTGCTCATTCAGCGACAGGGCATATTCATGGGCAAAGGCGATGGCGTTTTTGTAGAACTCTTTTTCCACGGCGCGGCGTTTTTCGGCCGCCGCGGTGATCATATTGATCAGCGTGGCTGTGCCCGAGATGGCCGTGCTGATGGCGCCCACCTTGCCCCGTGTCGTATCCATGTCGCGGGAAAGCATCTCACTGGCGGCGGCGAGGCTCGAACCGATTGCCGCGAAGGCCTGACCCACGCTGCCGCTCAGTCCGCCCAGCGCCGCGGCCATCTGCCCGAAGGCGCCGAGCACCTCGGACAGCTTTTGCGTCGGGATACGTCCGAGTTCCTTATTCAGGGCTTCGAGTTCCTCGCGGGCAAGGGCGATTTCCTTAGCCAGCTTGTCCGTCGGGGCGAGCTTGTATCGCTCTTCCATCAGCCGGATACGTTCCTTTTGCACCCGGCGCTCTTCCTCGAGTTGCTTTTTGCGACGATCCGCTTCCCAGCGATAGAAAGATTCCGCATTGGCCATCTGCTTACGGGTGATCTCAATGTCATAATTGAGCATCTCCGCGGTATAGCTATTTTTGGCCAGCATGATCTCTTTCTCTTTGGCAACGGTGAGTTCGGCGATCAGTTTCTCATTGTTTTCCGCCATCCGCAGCCGCTCTTTGTAGTAGTTTTCGATGTCATCCAGCTGCACGGCCAGCTCATCGGCAAAGCGCAAGCGCCCTTCCTTGAATGCGCCGTTGACGGCTTCATCAATCTCAGCCGCGGACTTCTTATAAGACTTTTCGGCCAGATCGACGAGGTTTTTGAAGTAGGTCGTTTCTTCCTTCGATAGGGTGGCATTTTTGCCATAGGCCTCTCGTTTGGCCTTCAGCATATCCTCCTCCTGCTGTTTGATGGCAGCCAGTTCCTTCTTCTTATTCAGTTCGGCCTGCTGGCGTTGTTTGTAGTAGCTGTCATTCAGCAGGTCGATCTGCTTTTGGGCGAACTCGAGTTGGTTATTCTCCCATTCCCGCTGGTAGGCCTTTTGCAGTTTGAGCCGCTCCTGCTGTTCGCGAAGTGCCTTTTCTGCATCCTTGTTCCCTCTTCCGGAGCCGGAACGCGCCGCCTTGTCTATAGCGCCCAGTTCCTTTTCCCGATCCGTGTCCAATTTGATCAGAGAGGCCTTCAGCTGGTTCACCTTGTCGATGTCTTCCAGACTGTTCGTCGTTAGTTTGTTTTGGCCTTCCTGTATGCGCAGTTCCTCAGTAAGTTGTCGCTTCCGCTCGTCATAAATCTCATTGACGACGGCCTTGTATTCGTTGGCTAATTGGATCCGCCTTTTGCCTTTGGCGCTTTCCATCTGCTCGCGCAGCTTTTCCGCTTTGGCCTCTTTTTCCGCTTCTTCCACCCGCCATTCGCTACGGTCACGCGACAGCTTTTCCCCAGCTACACCCAACTCAGCCGTTTTTTTGGCTGCTTCATGTATAGACGTGAGATAATCAGACACGCGCTCATTGGCACGATCTATTCCCCAGTAGAATTTTGAAAAACCTGCACTAAGCTCGTCAAAACCCTCCGTAAAGCCCGAGAAAATGATCTTGCTCAGCCCTTTGAACATATCCCCCAAAGCCAATAAGCGGTTGGCGAGATTCGACAAAATGGCTCCACACACATCGTTTACAGCCTTTATCGGATCACGGACGGCGTTATAGATCGTTTCGCCGAGCTTAATGAGCGATTCCCTAAGCTGCCCCATCACACCAGAAAGATAGCCAGAGGTACGGGCAAACTCCATCTGTCCCTCAACAGACGAGTTGAACCACATCACCAAGGATCGCAGGGCAACGACGATGGCGTCGAGGAGAAAAACAATCCCAGAGGCTTTGAGAGCCCCAAAGGCTTTAGAGAGGGATCCCACTCCCGAGGCGGCTGTATTCAGTGGCCCAGGCAGCTTATTGATGGCATCGGCCTGTACACGAAAGCCCCGCGACACGAGATTGCTCCCCTCAGCCATCTTTTTTAGGACTTTGGAGGCCTCTATCTCTAATCGGTCGAGACTGTTCGTCACGCCGTCGACATCCTTATCCAGATTGCCCTGAAACTCGAATGTTACGTATATCGTTTTTTCGTCGGCCACGGCCTTTTCTCGTTAGTTGTTGGTGGGTTATGGGGGCGGAGGCTGTCCCGCCGTTTTAAGCCAGATTGAAAAACTTTTTGGCTTCAGCTTCGGAGGTGATTTCGCCCTCGTCAGCCGGTTTCTTCTTTCCGTATTTGGGTTGGTCATTGATGGCCGCCAGCACAACGCTCCACGGCACTTTATACATCAGTTCGCGCCACGTCCAAACGCCTTGCGAGGCGATCTGGAACAGTGCGCCGAAAGGGCTATGGGGGCCTTCGTCCCTTAACTCCCCGTCGCTTCCCGGCTCAGATTCGGAGTCGTCACCTGTAGATGAGCAATCGATCTGATAATAGTCGTAAAATGGCCCGCGCCACTCAGCAGGACGATCACTTTGGCCAGCTCTGCCATCGTTTGGGCATCCATCCGTCGGCGTAGGTAGGCCGCCACGGCACGATGAAACAGCGCACTCATCAGCCCCGAACGGATCAGCCCGAGGGCGATCAGCCGACTGGCACGGACGCCGTTTTTGGCCGCTGAGGTGAGCACTGCGGCGGCCTCGCCCGTTTCGAGCGTTTCGAGGTCGACGTGCATACGCACATACATCCGACTAATGCGCAGCAGCTGGGCATAGACGGGGCGCCGAAAGCGCATCGGGAACACCTTTATCCCCAACATGCGCAGTGGGCGGGGCGCCGGCACCTTGACCAGCAGCCCCGTATCCAACAGCGCATCGGCGACGTCGATTTCCACCGCCCGCTTGTTTTCCGTCTCTTCCATTATGCCGTCCAGCTGAATACCTCGTAGGTACCGCTATCGTCCCCATCGGGAGCCATGCAGCGCCCCGTAACTTCGATCTGCGCGATCTCCGTACGGGTCAGGTTCCACTGGAAGCGGGCGAGGATCTTTGCGCGGGGAATGTCGAAGCCCACCTTGTAAGGCGTAAGCACACGAAGCGCCTTTTCCACTTCCACGTAGTCCTTCGGGGGGATGAACTTTTTCACGTTACGCTCCGTGCCAGACAGATCCTTGATTTTGCCATCTACCTCTTTGCCACCAAACAGGGTTTGCAGCACTGCGTTATCCCATTCGAGAATGTTAAACGTGAGGTTCTTCAATCCCTTTTCCGAGATCACGGATTCCACCGGGGCATCCGGCTCTTCCTCGCAAAAGAACTCTTGTGTCTGATCCTGTTCGGTGGTAAAGGTGGCCGTGCCCTTCAGGGTGCGGGCCAGCTGCTTCATCTCTTCCGGCATCTTAGCGCCGCCGTCTGTCACGTCGCCGAACAGGATGGCGCTCAGTCCGACAGATCGGATTTTCTTTCCTAATGCCATGTTCTTTCTTTAATTGTTAATGGTTGTTGGTTGTAATAATTAGGGGATACCCCCGCGACCTCTGATGTAGAGCCGCACGATGAGCCACGCGGCCATGCCGAGCACGAGGGCCAGGAAGGCGTATCCGCCGCCCATCAGCGCCCGGTGATGCCACCGGAAGGGGCGCTCCACGGTGACATACTCCGTGCGTACACGGTCGGTCAGCTCGCGGATCGTGCGGTCGCGCAGGGCGATCACCCGGCGGAGGCTGTCTTCGTGGCATTGCACATCGAGCAGGGCACCACGGTAGCCCGTATCGGTCAGGACGTCCGTCAGCGTCACATTCGGCACGATGCGCGCGCCGGGCACGGCGATCAGCCGCGAGAGCGCCACCCTGCCCGACTGGCATTCCAGGTAAGCACGGATCAAGGCCGAGTCGGGTTCGATGACCACGAGCGTATCGCGCACCGTCTCGACGACTTCCCTTTGCGTCATCTCTCGCTCCGTGTACGGCATGCGCAACAGGCGGCAACCGGTCGTCGCAAAGAGTGTGAGGGCAGCCACCGCCGTAAGCCATAGGCGCCGAAAGAAGGCGCGCGCACGGTCGGGAGAGAGGTCGGCCAGTGCGCGCAGCCTCGGAACGAACAAAAAAGTGAGGGGAAACACCTTGGCAGGGTTACTTATTCGTTTTTGTGGGGTCGGCCTTTGGGGCCTTTGCTTCCGTGGATGGTTCCTCCTTTGCGGCCTCGGAAGGTTTCACCGTCTCGGGCGCCTTCGTAGCCTCGGAAGGTTCCACCGCCGCGGATTCTTCCGGCTTTGGCGCCGCTTCCGTGGGGTTCACCCACGGGGTCGAGCCGCCCAGACGGACGTACCTATCCGCGCCACCGGTGTACATCATCACCGTATCTCCGGGGTAGCACGGAATGCCCGAAACGGTCACCGGTTTATCGGTCTCGTTTTCCACGATCAGCATGGAGGCCGGCTGAATACCCTGCGGGAAGGCGCGCAGCTCGGCCTTGGGATCATTGGCAGTCACTGGTACGATGCAAGGATTGCAATCGTGACCGATGATGCCGTCCGCCGTAGGCCGGCGCAGCGCCGCGGCCGGGAAAGGTACCATGACCACATCCGGCCCGTCTAAACTGTCCGGGGCAACGAACGTGTACCGCCGCCCCGTGGTCTCATTTCTGTACATCGCCACTTCTACACTTATTTAGCAGAAAGCAGTGCGCCGATGTATTTACCCGTGATCGGCAGCGCCATGCCGCGCATGTTGAAGCCGATGATGTCGCCGCGGTGTTGCGGGTCTTTGAGCGCGGAATACATGTCAAAATCACCCTGACAACGACCTACGGAATCCTCGTGGTAGGCCAGTGAGGCAGGCACATCGCCCGTAGTGGCCGCTGCGCCCCACGCCTTCTTCTCGTGCGTCGTATTGAGGTATCCCGGCGTCAGTGAGCAACGCACAACGCGGAATGAAAACAGGCGATTCTCATTCCAGATGTTTTTGTACGCTTTGAGGTCTTGCAGCATCAAATCCGAGGCATGCACGTGGTTCAACGCCAAAATGCGCTCATCCTCGGGCACCTCCAGCTCGTTGAATCGAAGCTCCATTTCGAGGATGTCCTCGAAGGTCAGCATCTTATATCCCCGCTTGTTGGTAGCCGTTCCACTGGCGATCGTCACGGGAGTCGTCGGGGTATCTTTCTGCGGCGCCCAGTTGTAGGCGGCTTGTGCAGTAAATTGCTTCAGCAGCGCCTTCTTGTGCCCCTCGATGACACTTTGACGTTTCTCCGATGATTCTTCCACCTCAATGGCATCGCGGTAAACCGTGTTTTCCGTGTCGAAGCGGTGCAAGGGTAGCTGGTGAGGCACATCCGTGCGGGTAACTACCGGAATCGGCCACACGGTATTATCCATGTAAACCTTCGGATCGACGCCGGCCTCTTGCAGATTCAGTGCGTTGTTATCCACCCACGCGTCGAGGTTTTTGCAGTAGGACAACAGGGCGTTGCTCGGATAAAACTTTTCAATGATTTCCGGAATCCAGATCTCTTTATTCAATCCCATTTCTATACTGTTTAATTGTTATTGCAATGCTGTTTCAGGACGGATCATGGCCGTAGGCTTCACGGAATTTCTGCACATAGAGCTCGCGATCCTTTTTCAGCTCTTTCAATCTGTCGGCCTTCAGAATGTCGGCAAATGACATGTCAGCCAGCTGTACCATGCCGCCGGACGTTCCTGCGGGTGCGACTTGCTCGGCAATGCTCGGGCGCTTGGGGATGGATGCCAGCCGGACGGAAGCCTGCGCAAAGTCCGTCTCAAAGTCTTTCAGCCACGCTTCGCGACCGTCTGCATTGATGCGGGCTTCGCGTATGGCTCCGTCCACCAGACGCACGGCCTCAGCCTGTTCCGCTTCTTTCTTTGCCTTATTGATCGACTCGAGCCGCTCAGTCAGTTGTTTGTTTTCATCTCGGAGACGGACGGTCTCCGTTTGCAGCTCGTCGCGGTTGCGGATGATAGCCTCGACCGCCTCCGTTACAGCCGCTTCACCAGCGGCATCATTGAGTTTCAAAAGTTCCTTCAGTGTCATATATGTATCATTTGAAATTGCGGTATTGGGGCTCCCAGCAAATAGGCGGATCACCTGTGCACGGTCATTGAGGTCTACCCGCGCACCCGTGGCACGGTCATAGAGCGCCAGCGCGTTGTGGTTGGCTCCAATGGGGCAAATTGACGCTTCGCGCGCTGTCCAACGCACAATGGTCGGCCCAGTCTGTCCCGGCATGCGATACACCGGATCCTCCGATGCCTCGTCTACCCACGCAGAAATAGAGGCCATGCGCAGAAAGTCACGTTCCACTTTCCCGGCTACCTCTTTGGCGCGGGCATCCGTTTCATCGAATACGGCATCGGCCAGAATCTGTGTCCCTTCGATGCGGATATTCTCCCACCGGCCGATGGGCAGCTCCCAGTCGTTATGATTGAGCAGCATCACCGGGTTACGGCGGAACTCATTCAAGTTCGCCCCCGCGGTCAGCATACGGATCCCATACGTGTTCACCGTCTCATCGTGTAATATGAAAGTCTTTACAGCCATTGTGATCTTGTTGTCGACTGCAAAAGTGTCAGCCCATCGAACGACCTACAAATCGGCCGGAAATGGGACGTAAAATCCTGCGCTTCACACGTAAAAATCAGCGCTTCATTTCACGATCTTTTCAGGGGAAGACCTTACAGGCTGTAATTTTGTCACATACAAACAGACTTAGTTGCAGTAAGATGGATAAACAAACCCCCAAAGGCGGGACAAAGGCCGCCCGCCAGCAACAGCGTGAGCTGGCACGGCTCAAATTCTTTTATCAGCATTGGACGTTCAAGGAAATTTCCGGGTGGCTCGGCGTGTCTGAAAACACCATTGGGAAATGGGCAAAGGATGACGGGTGGAAAGATGAAAAACGATCCCTCACTCAAAGCCGCGAGCAGGCTCTGATGGCCGCGTATAAGCAACTGGGCGAGATCGATGCCAACATCGACGGGCGCCCCGAGGGCGAGCGATTTGCTACCAGAGATGAGCGCCTCGCCCGCCGTGACCTACGCCGCGACATTATGGAAATGGAAGCCGGTAGCGGCGTCCGCGATGTGATCAATGTATCGCAGGCCTTACTGAATTGGCTGCGCGCCTTCGATCCCACAAAGGCCATCGAAGTCAGCGCCCTATTCGATCAATACATTAAAGAGATGCTCCGATGAAGCTGACGGACAAACAGGCTTTACAGGAATGGGAGCAATACCTGCAATCCATCCGCGAAGAAACGGCCATCGATCGTGCCATGCCCGTGGCCGAACGCGAAAAGCGCCGCCAATGGCTCGAGGCGCATCCCCTCGAATGGATCAAAGAGCTGTTCCCACGGTTCGCCAAATATGACTTTGCAGGCTTCCAAAAGAAGGCTATCGCCCGCATCATTCGGCAGGCCACGGAGGGCAACTGGTACGAGGTGCTCTCATGGGCGCGTGAGCTGGCAAAGAGTACCACGGTGATGTTCGTTGTGATGTATTTAGCGCTTACTGGCCGCAAGCGGAACATCCTTTTGACCTCCAACAGCAGCGACAATGCCGAACGCCTGCTGCGCGTCTACCGGGCGCAGCTCGAGGCCAACAAACGAATCGCCTTTTACTACGGCAATCAGCGGGGCACGAAGTGGACGGAGGAACATTTCATCACCGCCCGCGGCGTTTCCTTCTTTGCCGTGGGTGCCCGGCAGTCGCCCCGTGGTTTCAAGCTCGACGAGGTGCGCCCAGACGTCATCCTGCCCGACGATTTCGACACGGATGAAGAATGCCGCAATCCTGAAATCATCGCTGACAAATGGAACTGGTTCGAGCAAGCCCTCTACTTTACACGCTCTTTCAGCGAGCCCCTGTTGGTTATTTGGTGTGGCAACATCATCGCCCGTGATTGTTGCATTGCCCGTGCTGGTGCGCGTGCCCGTGAGCTGGCCGGGCGGAATAAGCCGCTGGGGAATTGGGACATCATTAATATCCGAATGGTAGACATCCGCCGACCCGATCCCAAGCGGGACTTTGCTGAGGGCGTTTCGGTCTGGCCGGAAAAGAATACGGAGGCGATGATCGACGAAGTACTCGCTCAGGTGTCGGCCGCCTCGGCGCAAAAGGAATGCTTCAACAACCCGGTGGTTGAAGGGACGTACTTCAAAGAGATCACATGGGGCGCCGTGCCCCCGCTTAATAAGTTTCCTTTCCTCATTAGTTATGGCGACCCGGCGCCCTCCAATCGCACGACGCACCGCAAGGGCGTGAAAGCGCTCGGATCGTTTAAGTCGAATGTGCTTTTGGGTATTTTGGATGGCCGCCTGTATGTCATTACGGCCTTCCTCGATCATGTCACCAATGATGAGTTCGTCAATTGGTATTACTACCAAAAGGATTACGTCCGTGACCGTACGACGATCTACAACTACATCGAGAATAACAAGTTACAGGATCCCTTCTACGAACAGGTTTTCAAGCCGCTTTTTCTGCAAAAGGCCGTCGAACGGAAATTCATCATCTCTATCGCACCCGACGAGCGAGCCAAACCGGATAAGTTCGCCCGAATTGAAGGCAACCTCGAGCCGCTCAATCGGGCGGGCAATCTGATTTTCAACATTGCCGAAAAAGAGAATCCCCACATGCAGCGACTCGAGGAACAGTTTAAGCTCTTCGATGATGGACTCCCCGCCCCAGCCGACGGCCCGGATGCTGTGGAAGGGGGTTACTTCGTGGCTCAGCGTAAGGTTGCCGCCATCACCCCCACGGCGTGGTCGATTGGCACGCGGCCAGTGAATAAGAAGAGATATTAAGGGGGACAGCTACGGCCGCTGGCGAAGTTGATCCGGATAATTAAGAATTGCTCATTAGCCGGCCGCCTCCCAACTCCACGAAGGGTAGGCACGTCGAAGGGCAGCGGGCGTTTCGCGGCGGGTATGCAGGTCGGATAGGAGCTGGCCCGCATCGCGCAGCACATCCGTGATCGTTCGCTCAGACATGAAAAATTCAGACTCAGAAAGTATGTGCATCACATCATCGAAGCGGCGCCGGCGTACCTCTGTCCAATAATAGAAACGCGCAGCCATCAGCTGGTTGCGTGCATCGATTCGTTCCTCGCGTGTCATACACATCGGGGGTACCCCCTCCGTCTCTTTGGTCTGATGCTGTCCGGCCATTACCTTGATTGCTTGTTCTTGCTTTTGCAAAGAAAGCAAAAGCGTAGGGAAAGAGCGACGATTCAGAGCAGGTGAAAAGATAGACACAATGTCATCTGCCTATATACAGCAAAGGCGGCCTATCCATCCCGGACTCCGGCCGCCCCTATCAAAAGAAATTTATAGCATCTTACTCTTATACCTTGTCTGCTTCTTTCCTGACGTCAGGAAAATGCTCCCCCCGCTCTATCTCTATGATCCCCCGTATAATCTCATAAGCCACTTGCGGGACAATCGCGTTGCCGGCCGCTCTTAGGGCTTCTTCGTTGAATCGTTTATCGGCTCGGTGGGGCGCCTGCGGGCGCCGGCGAAGTCTGCCGGGTACCAGTGTCTCTACCCTTGAGACAAAAGACTCCCGCGGGATTCATGTACCCGGCCAAACTTCGCAGGCGGCCGCAGCCGCCCCGATATGAATCATCCCCGCTGCCATCCTGTTTTACACCTCGTCGTCCGTTTCCGATGTGTTATTCCCAGCGGCATGCGCCCGGCAAACTTCGCCGGCATGTACCCGGCCAAACTTCGCCGGCGTCCGCAGACGCCCCTGGTAAGTCGCTTCCCGGCTTCGGATCCACGCGGCAATATCTTTCCACGGGAGCATCCCGCCTACGTTTTTATCATCCACGTAGCAATGCGCATACACCTTGCGCGCGTCGCTACCATAGGCCACCACCTGATCCGGCTGATGATCATTGATGCGATCGAAGCCGATGCCCTTTTCAAGCAGCCAGTTCACCATCTCCGTTTGCTGGCGCCCTTCGCGGCATGTCCAGATAATGATATAGTGCCCTTCGGCGCGCAGAGCGTTGATCGCCTCACGCGCCCCAGGCATCGCCTCGCCGATCCTCGGCCACTGGCCGTCGTGGATCGTTCCATCAAAGTCTACTGCGATGATCATACGTCCGTCATGCTTAAGGGGATGGGCACCCAGGCGCCCGACTCGTCACGTACCGCCGCGCGGATGTAGTCTTTCGAGGGCGTGGGTTGGTAGCTCTCTTGGATGATGCGCACGCCCTCTATAAAGCGTTCGTCGCCCGTTTCCTCGGCCATCTTTTGCAGCTGTAGCACGCGGGAGGCCTTCAGATTGCCCGCCTCGTCGCGCGACAGCAGCCGCAGGATGGCCTTGACCAGCGCGCGGCTGGCATCGTCGCGGGCCTGCGATTCGATGTACGTTTTGACCATCGCGATACCCTCGTTCACCGTGTCGCGGTAATTGTCGAGCATGTAGTGCCCGATGGTGATGCGCATCGTGCCCTCGGAGTTGGTGAACGTGTGCGACTGCTGATCGTCTTTCACGCCGAACAGCTCCGCCTTCATCTCCAATGCCCCGCGGAAGGCCTCCGCCGCGGCCGTCTTTTTCTGGGCGATAGCCTCGCTGATATTCGTCAGCTCGGGCATTACGGCCGCGATCGTCTCATCCACCAATTCCGTGTAGGCTTCGCGATCGGACTTCCGTTTGGCCTCCGCCGCTTTCTTCTCTTTGGCCAGTTTGTAGGCCTCAAACTCTTGGCGCTCCTCGGCCGTCATTTCTACTGTTGTCATTTCTGTTTATGCGTTTAGGTGTTTATCTGTTTATGCGCCCAGGGATCTCTTTCCGTCCGTCGGGGAACATCACATAGAGGAAGCCCCCGCCGCCCTGGGGTGTATCCGCCATTCGGCCGACCTTTTCAATGTCTTTTACACGCTGCATAAAGGCGTTGTAAAGGCTGCGTAAACGCTCCAGCGGGATGCGGTTGAAGTTCGTAGCCCCGGCAGCCCGGCAGGCAATGGCCTTTACCCGATTCACATCCGCCTCATAGTCCATTGCTTGGCAGTAGCCGAACACGGCGGCCATCACCCGCTTGCGCCAGCGGTCTGCCTCGGACGCCCGCGGGGTCATCGCCACGGCCAGTTTACTACACACGTCGGCCAGCCCCGCGCAATCCATTTCCGAGGAATGCTCTACGCCATACGAGGCGAGGATTTCGCGCTTACCGTCCTCATCGATCCGCGCCCTGTTTAGCAGCATGTGGAAGCGCTTTAGCAGTTGCCGCTTCCGGTGATCGTTATCTATTGTTTTCATCATTCTCTACTTCTTCTAACTACCCGGGCGAAGCCCGTAACTACCGGGCGGCCTTACCCGCCCCTACTTCTTTTTCTCGCCCCCAGTATTCATCCGCGCCTTTATCCCAGATCACCACCGGCCGACCGCCGCCGTAACGGCTCGTGGGGAAGGCTTTGAACCCTTCGATGCGGAAAGCCACGTTGGCATCGCGCAGGATGCGCAGGGCCGTGGGCGTCGAGGGGCGACGGCCGTCCACGTGACTGATGTAGACGAACAGCTTCGTGGGAAAGCGTCGTTTGAGGTCTTTGTATTCTGAAAACTTCAGATCCATGAATTGCACGGAATCGATAAAGATGATGTCCGCACTGCGTTGCCGCCGCAGCCTTTCGCAAAGCTCGTCCTTGCTTTCGCGGTCGAGCAGTATCCAGCGGGCGCCCGCTTCGAGCATTCCAGCGCGGTCGACAGCCATCTGGATCGTTCGCGAATTGCCCTCCTCGACGCTGTTGTAGGCCACGCGGCCGAAGGCGGTCAGATACTTGGATAGCATCATCGCGAAGGTCGTTTTGCCGTTTTTCGTATCCCCGTAAATGATCCAGCTGCCCGTCAGCTGGGGATCACCCACCGCATCGCGCCACACGCCATCAAACCCGAGCGTGTTGAACTTCGTGGCCAACACATTGCGCGCTGTCAGTCCCTTCTTCATCGTCGTTATGCTCTTTTTGACAGTTCGATGTTTATCCGTCGGAGGGATGGCGTGTTATCCTCACCCATCAGGCGGCGCAGCAGGCGGTTCACGTCCGTATCCGCCCCGGCGTTGGCTTTGATGATCATCGCGGCCGTCAGTTGCAGGAAGCGCTCGGCCTCTTCGCGGGCCGTGGGCACGACCTTGCCGTAGCGCTTGCCAAAGCGGCCGAAGATTTCGGCGTAGCCCACCTTCTTATTGTCGATGGCTCGGCGGATCTTTTCGCTGAGACCGTCAGCGCCCATCATGTAATACCCGCAGCAGTGCTCCGTGGCGTTCCATAGGGCTTTGATCTCGAGGAAAGCCTCATAGCTGAGGTCGCCCGCCTCGTCGAGGATGACCAGCGGCCGATCGAGCGTTTTGAGGTAGAACACGAGGTCGTTGTAGACGTCCGCCAGCCGCCCCGTGCTACCCACGCCAAACTCTCGGGCGATGCCCCGCAGCAGCTTTTGCCGCGTTTTGACCTGCGAGCAATCCACGTAGACGGCATTGCGGTGCGTTTTGACATATTGCCGGGCGGTGTAGGTCTTTCCGATGTCGGTCAGGTCGCAGAGCATGGCCGAGAGGCCGTTCTGCTGGCACATTTCGAGCTGCGCCGTGATGTATTTGAAGACGGGCGTTTCGGCCGTCTGCCATGCCGGCGCATCGGTCAGGCCGACGCCCAAGCGGCGGGCGATGCTGATCCACTTTTCGTCGGCCAGCACCCCGACCGTCTCGCCCCGCTTGATGCGGCTGTATTGCGCGCTGCCTATGCCAAGCGTGGCGGCAAAGCGGGCGTCCGAGCCGTCGAAATTGGCCCGACGCGCCGCCAGCGCAGCCCGGATTTTCTCTTTGTATTCGTTCGTGAGGCTCATATATTCGCGTGTTTTTAACGTTATTCTTACTTGCTTATGACTGAGTATTATTTGCTTGAATGCATGATCCCTGACGAGCTGCCCGACAAGCAGTTCGTCGAGAGTACCAAAGCTCTTTTGTCGTTTTCCCGGCTGATGAAATGCCCTTGCCGGCAGGTGCAAGGGGAAAACTATTGGTTAGTTGAATTGCCGGCTGACCCATATGCTTTCTGCGAGGCGATAAATGCGTTTGAGGCGTTTTGCCCACTTTATCAGATTGCTCATTCTCTACAATGCTATCCTGTCGAAACATGTCCTATTCGTGTTAAGTAGTTTCTATTTTGTTGGTTCATAATTGATCGATCGCGCGGGCGGCCCAATCCTCCATCGAGGCCGTGAGTTCGTCTTCCTCGTAGCCGATCGGCTGACGGGTCTCGACGATTTTGACCGGCGCCGCGGCCACAGCCTCAGCCGTCTCCCGATCCACCCGACCCACCTGGGGAATCTCTTCGCGTCGCTCGCGGATCATCCGGTCGAAGCGCGCCGCCCGCTTGTGTTGCACGAGCATCCGCGCCTCGTCTTCCTCAGTGCGTTCCGCGGCGCATTCGTTGTAGGCCATCTCCGCCCGCGCCGTGGCCTGACCGATGTAGACATCGCCCTGATAGAGGTAGACACATGGCACCGAGCCATCCTCGAGGGGCAGCCAGTAGGCCGTGACGCGCCGATCGTTCGGCTGAAGGCGGCTGAGCATATCGAAGTCCGCAAGGGCGAACTCGGCACTGGCTACCCGCACGTAGTCGTTGTTGCGGATGGTCGTTTCCGTCACGTTGCCGATGTGTTTATACAGCCTTTCCGGCGCGATCGGCCGCAGCGTCGGGTTGGCGTGCTTCAAAAGCACCTCGCGGCGGGTCAGCCCGGGGAACTCTTTCTGCCGTGGATGCAAGGCGTTATTATGCAACTCAATGTCTGCTAAATCGTCGGCAATGATCGTTTGCGGTTGAAAGGTGGGATCGATGAAATCGCCGTGCACCTTGTTGCGCACGCTTTTGAAGGCCTCCGCCTTGCCGTACCAACGGCCGCGCATGTGCCCTTGCTTCTTCGATGTGCCCCATTTGAGCGACCGGATGTTGTGCTCGGCCCGTTTCTCGGTGGGCGACGAACAGAATCGGACGAATTGGAAGGCCTCAGGCAGCCAGTCGATGTTTTGCATCAGGTGATGCTCCACTTCCAGCTCGGCCGGCATGGGCAAACCCAGCTCCGTGAGCTCGCAAAAGACGTTGCGGAAGGCCTCTATCACGGTGTCCAGCGTGGGCGTGCCCACGGTGTAGGCCGGGCGGAACCAGTAGCCCGAGACGACGTCCACGCAGAGGTATTTGGCCACCCAGCCGCGGGTGCTTTTTCGGGACAGGACGGCGTCGTCCATCGAGATTTTGGAGAGGGCAAATCGGCCATTGTGTCGCACATGCTTCGGGCGTTGCGAGTTGGCGTAGTCGAACTGGCCGTTGCGGTCGGCATAGACAGCCGTCTCGTTGACCACGTTTTTCAGGTACCGCCGGATGGTCGAGCAGCTCACCGCCTGCGGGCGGCCTTTGTAACGGTAATCCTCGGGGCGGAACACTTCGCCCGTCTCCCGGTCGAACAGCTCCGTATCGCCCGCCGCGAACTCCATGTAGAGCTCGTGCACGCGGGCTGCAAACGGCTTGTCGTTCGTTCGCCAAAGCGCCACGATCAGGTTTTCAGCCCGGCGGGACACCTTCCGCGCCGCGTCGTTGCCCATGTTGCGGGGCAGCAGCGCGGCGTACCCCTCAGCCACATAGGCGCGGAAGGCGCGCTCGAGGCTGCGTGCGTTGGTGTACTCCGGTACGGCCACGCCGTACGTTTCGGCCGACCGCCGGCACTCGTCAGTGTGCCAACGGAGCATCGTCTGCCAGTAGGCACCTTTCCGAAGTTTGGAGCCACTGGCCGCGCGACGTTCCGTCTGCCGGGCGAGTCCCTCGCGGAGGGCGTTGAAGATTGAGGCTTTGGCCGTGAGCTGCCGGACGGTCTCTTCCGAGAGGCGCCCGCCGTCCGCCTTTTCGTAAGCGGCGAAGAAGGCCTCCGCCTCCCGATCCATGTCCACGGTGTAGAGCGGCCGGTGTTCCTCACGCGGCACACGCCCCATCACCCGTTCGATCACCCGCAGCCGGTCGGCCCGGCGGATCGAACGCGCGTCGATCACCGTCTCACCTCCTTTGCGTTGGCTGATGATGGATACATCGCCGTTTTGTCTGTCATAACAAAACTGCCGATACGTCAGCCCCGACTCACACCAGTCGTTCACCGTCAGGGCGGGCACACCATCTATATATGCGTAAGCGGGCATCGTTCTTTTTATCTCCTTTCAATGTCCGGTTCGGGGGAGTCGAACCCCCGCGGCCACTTTCGGCCGTCAAAACCCTGAACCGGCGCCCCCTTAGGGATCAGGCACCCCCTTGGGGACTCACGTCAAACAGTTCTAAGAAATAAGCATCTATGTCGAGCAAAAAAGTATTCTTCTAATCCTCGCCGAAGTGGTCGGCTATGCGTTTCATCCGTTCCCGGTCGAGCCACCAAATCAGCCCCACCATAACACCTGCAACCAGGTACAGGGCAATGTCTGTCATCGTCTCCGATCCTTCCGTCGGGCTGCACGAGAGCAACACCCCAAGGCATCCGAACCGAAGCCACATCCCCACGCTTGTCATTCTGAGCGCGCCCAAAAACATGCGTAGGGGCGCACACGCATACGCCTCCGGGCATCCCGTGAGGGATGAATGCCCGCTCTTGTATCTTCCGTTTTCCATTTTTCACTTTTCGTTTTTCGTTGCACTTACGCCCTCCCTTGGATATATCGTTCCACCCGTTCGGCCGTCAGTCTGACCGACTGCCCATCGTCCGAATCGAACAAGTAGACATCCAACTCCCGGTATCGGTATCGCAGCATTTCGCGCCGCCCCCGACCCGTGTACCAATAGCACGCGCCGGGCCTCAAATCACTTGTTTTCATCGCTCAGCTTGATTTTCTCGATTTCACTCATCAAAAACACCCGCAGCGCCACTCCGATCCGCGGATCGTTCCACATCAGCCGGCACAGCTCTATCAGCATGTAGCCCCGGCCGCACACCGCCAGCATAGCCTCTGACTCTTCCTCGCCGTCCATCTGATCCATCGTAACCAACACCGCCGCACGATCTTCGGATTTCTCCTTGACCAACTTCCGCAGCTCATTTCCTATCTCATCAGCCCGCAGAATCAGCGTGCTATTCACCTCCGAGACATCCGCTGGTCTCATATCCTTATCCGTATTCATTTCGTTTTTCACTTTTCGTTTTTAGCTCTTAATGATCAATTCTATCGCATCACTCAGCGCGTCGATGCGTGCCTGCGCACGCAGCAACTCCACATATAGCGGGTGCGCCACTTGGACGATCTGTTCGTCCATCAGTTCCTCTTCCAGTCGTTCCGCGTCCGCCTGCGCCAACTCCAACCGCTGGCCCAGCTCGCCGATTACAGATTCATACTTCGTTTCCATCACGTCGTTTTTCATTGCCATCAGCTCAGTTGTTCGATGACGGACGTCATCCGCGCCTCCGACAGCGGATCGACATACTCCTGACAGTTCTTTAGCGCCCGTTCCTGCAAAGCCAGCATCACGCTCCCGGCATGCCCACCGGCCTGGCCAGCCACTACCCGCTGCACGAACCACACCGGGTAACCCGTCGAGCGCGCCACCTGTATGTAGTCCCGCCGCGACAGGTAGCGCCTCATCCGCCCCATCATTACCCGTTCCAGCTCTTCCCGTTGCTCATCGGTCAGCTGAGCTCCCGGATCCACGTAGTAGCCATATTTCCGAAGGCTCGGCAGCACCTCGCCCGTCACCCATTTCCGAAACGCCCGCGCCTGCGGCTTCCTGCTTTGAAAGATCAGCGCATACATACCGGACTCATTGACGAACGTAAGCTCCTGTTTTCCACCAAGGGTGTCGGTATTAGCTACCCCCTTTTCATCGTCGTCCAATCCTTGGACGGCATCTCTACTGTTTTTAATACCCAGTACCTCGCACAGATCTTTAGCCGCAAACCACGGCTCATCCTTAATCATCTGCATCCGTACGGATGCCCCTTCTTTCCATTGTAAAATGCTCGTTTCCATTCTTCTTACTCCTTCATTTTAATACAGTTACTCGTTCCTTTCCTTTCTCTTTCAGACCCATATCCAGCGCCCGTTGCCGGATCCGCTTGGCCAGGTCACTCTGCGTTACGCCATCCAAGGCCGATCGTACGCTCCTCGTACTCACCTCGAAGGTCTTAGCCAACTCCTTTACTGTTTCGGGGTCTCTTAGAATCTTTCCCATTTCTTCGTTCGTTACGTTTATTCCTATTTTTAGCGCGTCTTCCCTTTTGGAAGGCGCTGCAAAGCAACTAATATATTTTCTGTCTGGCAAAATATTTTAGCTCAAAAACCAGTATGATCAAGGAAAGAATCTTGCAAATAGCTAAGAGAAAGGGAATTACAAATCGAGAAATCTGTCAGAAAATCGGTTTGACTTATGGCGGTTTCACGGGTGAGAACAAGAAAAGGCCCGTAAATTCTGATGCATTAGCTAATTTATTAGCTGAGTATCCCGATGTAAATCCCCGATGGCTTTTGACGGGTCAGGGGTCTATGCTGCGCGAGCAATCGGCGCCGGAAGTGGCTCCCCCACCATCAGAACCGGCCTTCCCCGGCTTTATCGAGAAAATACAGGATCTATCCGTCAAAGTCGGCCGCTTAGAAGCTGAGAATGAGCACTTGCGCGCCGTCATCGAAGCCAAACAGAGGGAGATCGAGGCCAAACAAAGAGAGATCGAAGCCCAGCGAATGAAGATTGAGGCCAGGCAAAAAGAGATCGAGGATAAGGAACGACAGATCAAGCTGATGCGCATTGATCACCTGAAAAAAGAGGAACCCGATATTCATACTCAATATCTCGAACCTGCCCACGCACCTCTACCCCCCGAAAACCCCGTAGAATCCGCCGAACTGTTAAAATCTCAGCCCCAAGAAGCCCTCTTTACCCCCTGAAAACGGCCTAAAACGCTGGTTTTAAGCCCCCTTTGTTGTGTCCCACCCGTCGCAACTCGCGCTCCTACGCCGTAATAGGGGGCAAAACTCACCTCAAAAAGTCCACAACTTAACACATTCTTAACCCGTAAGCGGGGGGCACTCACCCCCCTTCGTTGTCAATATTTTGTCATTATTCGGCGCCAGGATTGTCATTATCGCGTCATTATTCGATTTTGAGGGGTAAAAAAGAGGGGTGCCCGAACCCACGTCCGAACACCCCTTTTTAGGCCCTTTTTAAGGCCTCTGAGCGCCTTTGTTTATCCCCTCAGATCATCAGTATTCATGCGCCTTTTCGCGCGTTTTTGGCCCTTTGGGTGGCCTCAATCCAACCCGCCCGTTGTAGGCCCCCAATTCCATCCCCTCGAATCCAACCGAAATCCAAGCAAAATGTACTGAATGTTTGGCGCCCCTTTTTCTCACATCCCTGTCTATCAGTGTTTTCCGTTTTCCCCGTTGTACTTAATGATTTGTGGGGCATACAAACATCCCATCTGTAACAGAGTCAATGGGCACGTCCTTTCGCCCTTTGTCTTCTATCCACTCGCGAAGCATCTTGTCCGAATAGGTGTGATTGCGATAGGTGCCCTCAGATCTTGACTTACCCACGCATGCTTTTACAGATTGCAGTTCCGCTTCGCTCATGGCCAAAAGGGTGGTCGGTGCGGCGGCAACGCCCTGCAAGCGATTCTTGAGCAGTTCTGCACTGACCACGCCGTCCTTCGTAAGCATTTCCACGTAAGTCTTTTCCACAAGCTCCCTGAACGTCGCGAGGCGTTGATTGATTTTCTTTTCGCCGGTTGTTCCCTGTCCACTGTTCCATTCGGTCGGCAGACATTCCTCGCCGGTTGTCATCACCGCACTTCTGCCATCGATGGTGACGCGGCAAAAGATGGCTGTCTTGCCGTCTGTCTTCGTCTTCTGTCTGTTGATGTAAAACAGGATCTTGAATGTACTTCTCATAGTGCTTTGTGGTTAAATGGTCAGGTGTAAATCTTCGGTGAAGGCGATCAAGCGATCGAACTCTTCAAATAGCTTTTGGGGAGTGACTTTCGCATATCGCTCGGTCATGCGCACCGTGCTATGCCCAAGCATCTTGCTCACGGTCTCAATGGGCACGCCCTGTTCCAAGGTGACGAGTGTTGCGAAGGTGTGTCGGGCCGTGTGCGTGGTGATCGGCAAAGACAGTCCGGCCCTTAGCGAGATCGCTTTCAGACAAGATAAATAGGTGGCATAGTTCATATAAGGAAGCAGTGTTTCTCTGGCATCGCTGTGTAGCTGCTCCAACAATCGAAGAGCTTCGGGCAACAGCTTTACGCGGCAGAGGACGCCTGTCTTCTGCCTGCTGAACTTCAGCCAAAGATTGCCCTCATCGTCGCGAACAAGATGCTCACGGTTCAGTGCCATCAGATCGCAATAGGCCGCACCGGTATAACAGGCGAAAAGAAACACATCGCGGGAGGTTTCCATATCCCCGTCCAAACCGTCAAAACGCAGTGCTTTCAACTTGTCTAACGCATCCTTATCGAGCGCTTTGGGTAGCCGGTTATCTCCCTTGTCCACGTGCACATTGTCGAATAACAAGGAGTCTGCCGCTCCTTCGCGATAAGCCAGTTTGCAGACCTTCTTGATAAGGACGATCATGTTATAGCAGGTGCTTTGTTTCAGACCAACTTCTCCGATTACATACTGCTCGAATTGTTTGATGAAGTCCTCCGTCAGCTGCGAAAAGGCCAAGTCGGAGACTTTGTATTTCGCTTGGATGAACTGCTGCAATCGCGCTCTTGTCTGACGATATGAGGCCAAAGAATTTTCCTTGATGTCTACACCGACGTGATCCCTCATTTCCTCGATCAAGCCGTCAAACCGCTCCAATAGCATGGTTCGACTCTGCACGCTGCCTTGGAAATCCTCCTTGATGTCGGTTGCGTCAAACGGTAAGCCCTTGGCAAGCAAGGATTGATAGGAGGCCTGAACGGCGAGAAGGAGGTTGTCCAATTTGGCATTGACTTCAACGGCTTCGCGACTCTTCCCGTCCATCCGACTTTCGCGCGGGTTCCACAAATCGGGATTGCAGAACAGCTTGCAACTGAACTGTGCAATGGAACGCCCCAGCGTGATGCGTCCCATGATCGGCGCCTTGCCTGACCTGTCACGAGTGCTCTTTTTGAGGTAGAGCAACACCTTCATTTTCTTGTCATTCATACGCTTTGAAAACTGTGGGAAAAATTACCCGGCTCAAAGCGCCCGTTACCTGTGCAGATTGCTGTATATCAATGTAAAAGAATCGTGTGCGAGAAAGGTTCAGTTACCTGCTTTTGTACCATAGTTACCTGTAGAGGGACCGGGTAACGGTTTGGTAACTGAACTTCTGCTCGGATCCGCACTTTTCTGCCTTTTACGCTCGACGCAACCCAAAGCATATCTCCTTCTTTCCACCTAACAATCAGTCCACTTGCTTCGACATCAGCTCTTCTGCTTTTAAGGGGAATAGTTGATCACGCGTGAACGAAATTTGATCACGTATGAGTGAGGATAAGCTGGCGCATGATCAAATTTTGATGACAGATGAGTAAGAGGGAGCTGGTGCGTGAACGAAATTTGATGACTAATGAGCAAGGAGGAGTTGGTGCATGAACAAAATTTGATCACGCACAGGCTAGAAGGGAAGACTTAAGAGTGTGTTTGATGGATAGATCAGGCGGAGGCACCGGGGAGACGACCCCCAAAAACGGAGCCAGCCCCGCCGGAGGTGATCCGACAGGGCTGGCTCTATTTTTGTGACAATACGGCGGGGGCGTTTTGCCTCCGTTAATCCCTTATACACTTATAGATATGTGGCAGGAAATCATTGTCATTCTGATTGGCCTAGCGGCGTTTGGCGTCGTAGGCTGGAGGTTATACCGATTCTTTACGGGGCGTGGCAGCGCGGGATGCAGCTGCTGCTCGGGTTGCGAGGCCGCGGAGGTGGTCAAGGCTTCGGGTCATACATGCTGTTCCACCAAGCCGGCTGGCCCTTCAGCCAGCGATCAAAAAAGGCCAGAATCGAGCGCGTCCACTTCACACGCTTGTTGTAATCCATGATGAAGTGGTCTTCGCCCTTGACCTGAACGAGCTCGACGGGCTTGCCGAGGATCTTGAGGGCGACGTACATCTGGACGCTCTGTCCGGGGGGGACGTTCGTGTCCGAGGTGCCGTTGATGAGCAGGATCGGGGTGTTGATCTTGTCGGCGTTGAAGAGGGGGCTCTGGTCGACGTAGAGGGCCTTGTTGTTCCAGGGGTAGCTGCCGGCGCTGGCGGCGGTGCTGTAGGAGTAACCCCAGTGGCCCTCACCCCAGTATCCGGCGATGGAGCTGATGCCGGCGTGGGCCACAGCGGCAGCGAAGAGGTCGGTGCGCGTTTGCAGGTGCATGGTCATGAAGCCACCGTAGGAGGCGCCGATGCAGCCTACTTTCTTGCCGTCGACAAAGGGGTGGTCGGCGATGAACTTGCGGGTGCCCTCGATGATGTCGTCCGAGGAGCGTTTGCCCCATGCGTTGACGTGCAGGGCGGAGAACTTCTGCCCGAAACCGATGGCGCCGCTGGGCTGGAGCTCATAGACGACGTAGCCGAGCGAGGCGTAGACGTGCATCGGGTAACGGCCGCCGAAGTAGCGGGCGTTGGGCAGCGTGCCGCCGTAGTAGAAGACGATCATGGGGTACTTCTTGTTCGGGTCAAAGTCGGGCGGCAGGTAGTAGAAGCCCTTGATTTCCTGTCCGTCGGAGTTGGTGAAGTTCCAGTCCTTGACGGGTTGCAGCTTCAGCTGGGCCAGGTGCTCAGCGTAGGGATCGGCGATGCGAGTCGTCTTTTTCGTGTTCAGATCGTAGACGTAGGCGCGGGTGGAGTTCATGAGTCCCTCACCGCTGTAGGCCATGACGGGCGCTTGGTTGGCGACATCGAAGGCGTTGACCACGTCCTCCTCCGAGGGCAATCGGTTGAACTTCTTCGCGGCCACGTCGTAGGCGTAGACGTAGACATGGTCTTCGTCAGCTACTTCAAAGTAGATCGTGCGTCCGTCGCCGCTCCATTTGGCCTTGGAGATGCTCGGATTAAAGTCTCGCGTGAGCGGCTCCACCTTCTTTGTGGCCACGTCCATGAGGTAAGCCTGGACGTCGAAACTGTTTGGCGTCTGCCCTTGGCCGACGTTCAAGCCGATGCGTCCGAAAGCCTCGGGATCGCCGAGGAAGAGCACCTTGCGTCCGTCGGGTGAGAAGAGCGCCTCGGTGGTGTGCGCTTCGCGTGCGCAGAGCGTGTCGACGCGCATGGTGCGGAGGTCGAGGCGATAGTGGCTGTTGACGGTGAAGGGCTGCTCGGTGATGGTCTCGTCGGTGATGGTGAAGAGGATCGACTGTCCGTCATGGGCGATGTCGTTGAGTGTGGCGGTGCGATCGCCAAAGGTGAGCTGCGTGGTCAGGCCTGTGCCGAGGTCGTAGCGGTAGATGAAGGTCAGGGGCACGGCGCCTCCGGAACGGTCGGTGACGGTCTGCATGCGGTAGACGTCTTCGGTCTTCTTCGGCTCATCGCCCTTACTGTAGAAGAGCGCTTTCTCGTCGGGCGAGAAGGTGACCCATTCGTAAGGCACGTTGCGAGCCATGACTTTCTCCTCGAGTGTCTCCGGATCGATGGTGATGAGGTTGGCCACGTTGCCGTCATCCTTGGAGAGGTAGAACAGGCGCTCGCTCCGTGGCATCCATCCCAGGGCGTGCTTGTCGTTGTTGGGCGCGATGGTGACGCGTCGGCCGGTCTTGATAGAGTAGAGTTCTTTGGGGTAAGTGGAAGTCTCGCCGTGGTTGTAGGTGTAGGTCATCAAGACGTAGTTCCCCTTGGGCGATACTTTGGTGTCATAGACGCGTTTGCCTTTGATGGCGTCGTTCAGTTCGATGGGTCGCTTGCCACTCTCCCAGGTGGAGAGCTTCATGTCCTTTTCCGTCGAGTCTGGTTCAAGGGCGACCTTGATCACCGGTTCCGCCTTCGCACCGGCCGGTCGCAGCAGTTTGACTACCACGCGATCCGTCTCCGGATAGGGCGTTAACGTCGTCGACAGCTCTTTGGCCTCCTTTCGTCCGTCCTCCGAGGTCGTTTTGGTCGCTACCGATTTACCATTCACGAACAGCTCGGCCAAGTCGGGCGTTGTTACGGTCACTTTCACGTTCCCGTATCGGTCCCCCCTCACATAAAAGGCGAACAGTTGCACAGACGCACCTTGTGCCACCTTTCCAACCTGGAAAAATCCGTCAGCATCGGCGTCATACTTTTGAGTGAATCCCGTCTGTTCGGGGATCGTCAGTCCGAGTTTTAGGAGCTTGTCTGCTCCGAACGGATCCTTTGCATCTTTTGCCGGGTCCACCATTAGCGGTGCCCGAACTTCCAGCGGTGTAGTGGCGACGATCTTCTTCAAGGTCTCGCCCTGTGCGAAGCCGACTGTCACATATGACGCAAGCAGGAGCGCCACTTGCATCTTTCGCATCATCAAGTTCTTTTTCATCATGTTTTTACGGTTGATTGATACTTCTATTTTATGATCTCTGATATTCTTTCTGTTGAGGGAGGCCCACTTCAACAGTCGTAAGGAGTTCGCAGAGGCACACTCGGGGAAGTGTATGTAGTTCGAGCAGAAGTGTGTTCCAATGCGGCTTCACGACACGTTTTTTGTCGGGCGGCCAAAACTACAAATACAAAGGCGAGATCAAAGGATAGACACAAAAAAAGCCGGCGGAAAGAAACTTCCGTCGGCTTTTTCTAAATGTTAGGGGAATCGCTTATTTGTTATCGGTATTCATGATAACCACGCGGTTCCAAGCATTCTCAGCGTACGGCTGAACCGTGTCGCCCATCCATTCGATGGAGATGTTGTCAGACGAAACGCCATACTTGTCGATAAGGCGCTTAGCGACGGCTCTTGCACGTCTTTCAGAGATACCCTTGTTGTAGTCCGGGTTACCCGTCTTCTTGTCAGCATAACCTACCAACTTGATCGGCAAGTTGTACTTCTTAGCGTACTCAGCCGTGTTGAAGATGCTGATCTCTTGATGCTTGTCGATCTTCGCGCTATTCAGACGGAAGTAAACGACATTCTCGAGATTCTCCTTCTGCTCAGAGGCTTCGGGGCACTTCGGGCATTCGGGGCAGAACTCCGGACGCTTAGCCAGCTCAGCATTCTCTTCACGCAGTCTGTTGATCTGATCGTTCAGGTCGTTCAACAGGTTGTAGTCCATCGGCTCGATCACCTCGAACTCCTTGCGACCCAAGTTGAAGTTCAAACCAAGCATAGCCTGTACAGCGCGATCGTAACGGGGCCGTGGATGCGAATCCCAGTTCCAGTGCTCACCCAGCAGTGTGTACTGTCCTTCCAAGAACAGGTCTACACGCTTAGAAAGGCGGAACATAAACTGAGCACCACCGTTGAGCGATGCCGATTCAGCTCTCGGGAAACTGGTGTGCGTCTTATCATCCGTATAGCCCGGACGCAGTGCGTAACCAAGACCCACGAACGGAATGAAACGGAACACCTTAGACTCTTTGTACGGAGCAAAGAAGTTGGTTACATCCCACATCAAGTCTAGGTGAGGATTGATCCACCAGAACTCCTGAGCGTTATCGCTCTTGTAGTCCGTTACGTAGCTGTAGTTTCTCATCTTACCACCGTTTACCTGCAAGCGGAAAGCCAAGTACGGGTTGTACCACTTTCCGACAGAAATAGCACCTGACGGTGCAATGCGGTCCATCAACTCAGCATTGCCATTCAAGTCGCCAAACAGGACGTTCGCACCTCCGGCCAGCGAAATAAATACGTTGTCCGTCGCTTTGTTTTTCTTGAAGTTCGTCTTAGAACCTCTCTCCGTGCTGAAGCCAACTTGCGGTTCATATCTCTGCGCGTTTTGCGCTGAAACCGCCAATGCAGAACCGAATAAAACGGCTAAAAGTAATGCCTTAGTCTTCATAATCTATTCAATTTCTTATTAAACAATCTTCTTTTCCTTTCTGTTTTGTGATCTCTTACTTAACTCATTCGTTATCTCTCAATTATTTGCGGCAAAGGTAAATGTTTTTTCTTCCCTAGCAAGGGAAGCGCTTGCTTTGCTCTGGAGGCCCCATCTATATACACTTCACGTTCGATTTCACACCAACTGCCGTTACTTTTCCCCTTTCAGCAGATTCAATAGGTACTGTCCGTAGGGGTTCTTGGCCATTGGAGTGGCGTTACGCTCCAGTTGGGCGGCGTCGATCCAGCCTTGCCGATAGGCGATCTCTTCAACACAGGCAATTTTGAGGCCTTGACGCTTCTCGATGACTTCGACGAAGGTGGAGGCTTCGGCCAGTGAGGCGTGTGTGCCGGTGTCAAGCCAAGCAAAGCCGCGTCCGAGGAGTTCGACTTTCAGGCGATGCTTGTCCAAGAAGGCTTGATTGACGGACGTGATCTCCAGCTCTCCGCGGGCCGATGGCTTGACGTGGCGTGCCACTTCGACTACTTCGTTGGGATAGAAGTAGAGGCCAACCACGGCGTAGTTCGACTTGGGATGCTCGGGTTTTTCTTCAATCGTGAGTACGTTGCCCTGAGTGTCGAACGTCGCTACGCCGTACCGCTCGGGGTCGTTGACGTAATAACCGAATACGGTTGCATTTTGTTTGTCAGTTGCGTTGAAAACGGCGCTTTTTAACATTCGGGTGAAGCTCTGGCCGTAGAAGATATTGTCGCCCAGGACGAGGCAGACGTCGTCATTGCCAATGAAATCGGCTCCGATGAGGAAGGCTTGTGCCAGTCCGTCGGGCGAAGGCTGTTCGGCGTATTCGAAGCGAACGCCCCAATCCGATCCGTCGCCCAGGAGACGGCGGAAGGCGGGTAGGTCTTGGGGGGTGGAGATGACGAGTATCTCGCGGATGCCGGACAGCATGAGCACCGAGATGGGGTAATAAATCATGGGTTTGTCGTAGACGGGGATCATCTGTTTGGAGATGCCCTTGGTGATGGGGTAGAGGCGTGTGCCGGAGCCTCCGGCCAGTACGATTCCTTTCATCTGTAGTGTTGTATTTACGGGGTTGTTATGATGGGTTTGTTTATCCGTCGTGCTTGTTCCGCTTTCGGGGGTTGGAGCGGCGGATATGGCGCAAAAGTATGCCAATCTTGTCAGGTGACTGGCGTCCGACCTGCTGTTGACGGCCTCATCAGGGCTTCGATGCAAGAGGAGGCGCCGTAGTCTATAAAAATGGTTTGTGTAGATAGGGAGTACAAGATTTATAAGCTATGAAAGTTATTCCGCGTATGAAATATAACTTTTATAGCCTACGGAAATAGTTCTCTCTATAGATAGAAAGCATTATAGGCTATGATAAGTTGCTTTGATAATGATAGTTGTTTTTATTGGCTATATGGATAGGAGTTTGGATGAATAGAGAGCTTCATAAGCTATGAAAGTTGTTATCTATATGAATAAGAACTTTTATAGGCAATGAAAGTAGATTTTTATGTGGATAGGAATGCTTATAGACTATGAGGATAGGAATAGATAGTGGGAATGATTCCTATAGGCTATTTCAGTAGGTTTTTAGATGCAGAGAGAGATTCATAGGCTATGAAAGTTGTGTTTTGTATGAATAAGAACTTTTATAGGCTATGAAAGTGATGTTTTGTGCCGATAAGATATATCATGGTAGGATCTGTAGAGGCGACGGGTGTAGAAGTGCTGGTGGGGCGTACGACGGCAGATTGTGACACAAAAAAGCCCCGGCAAGGGGGGCGACGAGGCAAAAAATATGCGGAAGACCCGACGGGTCCCCCGCATATCCAGAAGAAAAAAACAGCAGGCTGATGTTTCAGCCTCCGAAGTTGTCAAACATGAGGTTCTCGGGCGGTACGCCGAGGCTGTCGAGCATGCCCTCTACGGCTTTCGACATGGGGCCGGGGCCGCACATGTAGTACTCGATGTCTTCGGGTGCGTCGTGATCCTTGAGGTAGGTGTCGTGCAGGACGTTGTGAACGAATCCAGCGGTGTACTTCACGCCTGCAGCATCGGCGGCCGGATCGGGTCGGTCGAGGGCGAGGTGGAAGGAGAAGTTGGGGTATTCCTTCTCTATGGCCAGGAAGTCGTCGAGGTAGAAGACTTCGTTCAGGGCGCGGGCGCCGTAGAAGTAGGACATCTTCCGATCGCGCGTGTGGAGCGTCTTGGTCATGTGCATAATCTGTGCGCGCAGGGGGGCCATACCGGCGCCACCGCCGATCCAGATCATCTCGTTCTTGGAGTTGAAGATCGGGTGGAAGTCGCCATAGGGGCCGCTCATTTTCACCTTGTCGCCAGGCTTGAGGGTGAAGATGTAAGAGGATGCGATGCCGGGCATGACGTCCATGAATCCCACCTGGGGCTTCGGCTTGAAGGGCGGGGTGGCGATGCGGACGGTCAGCATGAAGCGGTCGCCCTCGGCCGGATAGTTGGCCATGGAATAGGCGCGGATCGTCTCCTCGTCGTTGCGACATTTGAGGGTGAAGAGGCCGA